>CBFHUP010000001.1:0-95127 GCA_965659115.1 uncultured Flavobacteriales bacterium
TGGCCGCATCGTAGGCTCTTTGGGGGTGACGTTCAACAATTTTGCGGTGGGCAAAGCCTTCAAGAAAGGCGCTTGGCGTCCTGTGCCCATGGGAGATGGTCAACGCGTCAGCGTAAGGGCACAGTCCAACGGCCTCTTCTTCCAGAGCTACAATGTGAGTTTTACCGAACCGTGGCTGGGCGGCAAAAAGCCCAATGCTCTGACCGTGGCAGCTTGGCGCTCCATCCAATCCAACGGCCAACCCAAGAACGTAGAAGGAGAGCCCAACCCCTTGCGTCAAACCTTGATGATCACGGGTGTTTCGGCGTCCATAGGTCAGCGCTGGAAACAGCCCGATGACTGGTTCTCTGTCAATGCGGGACTGAGCTATCAGCGGTTTGATTTTGACCAGTACAACAGCGGCTTGTTCAGCTTTACGGATGGCCGTTCCAATAACATTGCCCTCAACCTCATTGTGAGCCGGAATTCGGTGAGCGATCCGATTTTCCCAGTGTGGGGGTCCGAAGTCCGTTTGAGCGTCAAGGCGACCCCGCCATACAGCTTGTTCCAACCTGACAAGGACTGGAGCGGCCTGAGCGAACAGGAGCGCTTCCGTTTTGTGGAGTACCACAAGTGGAAGTTCGTGGCGAATTGGTACACCCCCTTGACGACCGGAGGTGGAGAGAACCCCAAGTCATTGGTGCTGCGGACATACTTCGGAGGAGGACTCATTGGTCAGTACAACCGCCAGATTGGCCTCTCTCCTTTTGAGCGGTTCTACCTCGGAGGGGTGTTCCTGAGCGGCTATGTGCTCGATGGGCGGGAGATCATCTCCATGCGCGGGTACGACAACCTTTCTTTGACCGCCCCCGATCAGAATACAGGGGCGGGTGCCATTGTGAAATACGGAACCGAATTGAGGTACCCCTTGTCCACCAATCCCAGCGCGACCATCTACACGATGGCCTTCTTGGAGGCGGGAAATACTTGGGAGACAGGAGACGGTTTTGATCCGTTCGACGTCTACCGTTCTGGTGGTGTCGGAATGCGCATCTTCCTTCCGATGTTCGGATTGCTTGGGTTGGACTATGGTTGGCGTTTCGATGACGTGCCCACAGCACCGGTCATGGCACGCGGACAGTTCCACTTTTCATTGGGCATGAACATCGGCGATTTGTGACCGTAAGTGCGAAACGACCCTGAATGAACGTTGTGCCACCGAGCCGTCTTATTTTCACCCCTCAGAAAGCCATGCGTCTTCTTCGTCACCTGCTCCCGATTCTCCTGATCATCCCGTCATTCTCGGCTTTGGCCCAGAAATATGCATATGTGGATACGGAGTACATTTTGTCTCATTTGCCCGAATATGCTGAGGCCCAAAAGGAGCTCAACAGCCTTGCCTCAGGATGGCTCGACGAGATCGAAGAGAAATACAACGCGGCCAACCAGCTCGAAACGGCATACCGCGCAGAGCGCGTCCTGCTGACCTCCGAAATGAGACGGAAGCGCGAGGATGAGATTTCTTCAAAACGCTCCGAAGCCACCGATATGCAAAAGGCCAAGTTCGGCGTGGAGGGAGAGCTTTTTCAAAAGCGTCAGGAGTTGATCCAGCCCGTTCAGGAACAGATTTTTCAGGTGTTGAAGGACCTTTCAAGTTCTCGGGGTTACATGGTCATATTTGACAAGGCCAAGGATTCCAATATGCTCTACACCAATCCTAAATACGACGTCTCCGACCGTGTCATCAAGGAACTGGGGTACACGCCAGGGGAGACCATCGGCGGCGAGGAAGAAGAGGAAGCAGGTGAAAAAGGAAAGACCCTCCAGGACCGCATGAATGACACGCTCGACAAGGGCAAAGACAAGGTCAACGAGCGCAAGCAGCAGGTCGTCAACCGCATGGGGGGCACCACAGGTGGCCGTCCTAAGCAATAAAGCAGATTCCCATTCGCATTCACAACATCATGAAATACATCGTATCCCTTGGCCTGATGATGGCCGCACTTCTGTTTGCAACCCCAACGTTCGCGCAGGTGATGGAGGCCCGGTTCGGCCACATCGACACCCAGTCTCTTCTGGAAGCGATGCCCGAGCGCAACTCCATCCAAACTGAAATTGAAACCGCTGCCGGTCAGTTTGAGCAAGAGATCGTTCGCATGCAAGGAGAGTTGGAGTCCAAAGTTGCCGAGTACCAGCAAAAAGCGGAGTCTTGGCCGGCCGCCATCCGTGCCCAAAAGGAGCAGGAGATTACGGGCGATCAGCAAGGGCTGGAGCAGTTTTACGGAACGGTGCAGCAAGAGTTGGCATCCATGGAGGCCAGCCTTCTGGAGCCCATGATTGAGCGTGCCCGTGTGGCCATCGAAGCCGTAGGAGCGGAAGAGGGGTTCACCTACATTTTCGATACGTCTTCAGGCGCCACCGTGTACAACGGAGGTGAAGATGTGTTGGCTCTCGTCAAGGCCAAGCTTGGCCTCTGACGCGCCCATTGGGATTTTTGATTCAGGCATTGGCGGCCTAACGGTGGCCCATGCCATTGCGCAAGCCATGCCGGCTGAGCGCATGCTGTATTTCGGAGATACAGCGCACATGCCCTACGGAGACCGCTCGCCTGAACTCGTGCGGACCTACTCCGTGCGCATCGCTGAGTTTTTGGCTGCCGAGGGCTGCAAGGCCATTGTCATGGCATGCAATTCGGCATCTGCTACAGCCAAGGCGGCTGTAGAGGCCTGTGTGGCACAAGACATACCCGTCATAGATGTGGTGGCCCCAGTGGTCGCGCATTTGGCCGATGAAGGGGTCAAGCGGGTTGGGGTGGTCGGCACCAGGGCGACCATAGGCAGTGGTATCTATGGACACTCACTGCGAGAGGCCCATCGCTCTAGAGGGGTGGTGGATGGCTTCGTAGAGGAATGGGCTACACCTTTGCTGGCCCCACTGATTGAAGAGGGATGGCAATCGCATGGGCTCATGCTCCCTGTCATCCAAGGGTATTTAGAAGCCGCAGGTTGGCATTCTGGAGACCAGCGCCACATCGAGGCCCTCGTTCTAGGGTGCACCCATTATCCGTTGGCCGAAGACGCGTTCAGCCAGGTGTTGGGACCAGAGGTCACATTGATCGACGGACCATCCATTGTGGCGGCAGCGGTTGCTGAGGCTCTAAGGGCCCGTGGAATGCGCGCACCTGATGGCGCACCGTCAGGGCAACATGAGTTTATGGTGAGTGACCTCACGGACAACTTTGTCCAATCGGCCCAACGGTTTTTCGGAGCGGAAGTCCACCTCGTGCCTGGAGGACCGTGGTTCCAGCACTAACAGACTAGGGCTATTCAGCGTTGGGATTGAACCAGCCGGCGTACTCCTTGTAGCGCATGGCCGTTGCGGCCAATTGCTGGGAGAGTTCGTCGCCCACCGCTTTGACCCTTTTGGCAGGCACACCAGCCCACAATTCACCCGGCCCAATTTGGGTGCCTTCGAGTACCACGGCTCCTGCTCCTACCACGGCTCCTGCCCCCACCACAGCGCGGTCCATGACCACGGCCCCCATCCCGATCAGGGCACCTTCGCACACCTTGCAGCCATGGACGATGGCGTTGTGGCCAATGCTGGCCCGATCGCCAATTTCAAGTTGGGTTTTTTCGAACGTTCCATGCAACACAGCACCATCCTGGACATTGACAGTATGGCCGATTTGAATGGCACACACATCGCCCCGCACCACGGCTCCGAACCAGATGCTGCAGTCACGGCCGGTGGTGACATCGCCGACGACCGTGCAGTTTGGGGCCAACCAAGTGCCCGACCCGAATTGAGGCGTGGTACCATTCACGGGCATGATGACAGGCCGCTGTACAGGTGGGGTGGGGTCGCTCATGGGCGAAAAGTACACCAACACCATCAAGGCGTGAAGAGGTTGGGCTTGGCTGGGGCGCTCTGTACCTCCAGCCATGATTCGGTGTCTTCGCCGGCGCGTCGAAAGGCGATGGCTTGGGCAACATCGTGGGCCGATACTTGGCTCCGGCTGTCGAGGTCGGCCAGCGTCCGCGCCATACGCAGCAGCCGGGTATAGGCCCGGGCGCTCAATCCAAAGTGGTCCATACATCGCCTCAAGAGCCGCGACCCCGTGCGGTCGAGGGTGGCGATGTCGTGCAACACCTCACCATTCAAAGTGTGGTTGGTCTTTCCACCCGGGTTGCGCTGCCTTTGTATGTCACGCGCCGCGGCGACGCGCTGTTTCCAGTCGACGGCTTTTTCGAGCCGTTGACGCCTGCGCTCCCTACCCAGTGCGCCCGGTTCGGGCATCAGCGCTGATGCGGAGACCGCATCCACCTGCAAGTGAATGTCGATCCGGTCCATCAAAGGCCCGCTAACCTTGCGCATGTATTGCTGTCGGGCGTGGCGGCTGCAGCTGCATTGCTTCCTGAGTTTGGGGTCGTTGGAATACAGGCCGCAAGGACAGGGGTTCATGGCCGCCACCAATTGAAATGCGGCGGGAAAAACCACGGTGCACCGCGCCCTGCTGATGGTCATTTCGGACGTTTCCATCGGTTGGCGCAGTACCTCTAAAACGTGGCGTGGCATTTCGGGGAGTTCATCGAGGAACAGGACCCCGGCATGGGCGAGGCTGATCTCGCCGGGCCTCGGGTCTGACCCGCCTCCCACCAGTGCGACGTCCGAAATGGTGTGGTGAGGACTTCTGAACGGCCGCTGCAACACCACACCCGAAGTTCGGCCTGACCGGTCTGAAACAGAGTGGATCCGGTTCACCTCAATGGCCTCTGCTGAAGTGAGCGGAGGAAGCAGACCCACCATGGCCCGGGCAAGGAGGGATTTACCCGAACCAGGAGGCCCCACCATGCACACGTTGTGTCCGCCAGCAGCAGAAAGTGCCATCGCCGCAATGGCCCGTTCTTGGCCTTTGATGTCGGCCAACGGCTCCAAAGACCGGGCGGCCTGTTCGGCGAGCATCGTGGGCAATGTGCAGGCAGTGGGGTTCAGTGGCCTGCTCCCTGAGAGGTGGTCCAAAACATCGCGCAGGTGGTCGGCAGCCAAGGTGGTTGGACCCGGCAACAGCGCCGCCTCCGCTGCGGATGTGCGGGGTAGAATCAGGCTGTGAATGCCCGGCTCCCGGGCTGCATGGGCCAGGGCCAAACCGCCTCGAATGGGCCGCAGTGCTCCATCGAGCGCAAGCTCACCCATCATCAAGGTCCGATCAAAGGCCCCGGCTTCGATTTGGCCTGAAGCTGCCAGAATGCCCAAGGCGAGGGGAAGGTCATAGGCGGCTCCTTCTTTGCGCAGTCCGGCCGGCGCAAGGTTGATGGTAATCCCTTTACCTGGCCACCGGAACCCGAGGTGTTCGATGGCGCTTTTGATGCGCTGCTGGCTCTCTCGAACGGCGCTGTCCGGCAGCCCGACCATCAAAAAGTGAATGCCCCTGTCCACGCGCACTTCCACGGTGACGGGCACAGCATCAACGCCGCGCAAAGCGGCCGCATGCAAACGAACCAACATAAAAAGACCAGGTTCAGGCGCAGTGCGCCTCGATGTGGTCAATCAAAGCATGGATGCATTTGATGTGCACCTCTTGGATGCGATCAGCGTGGCCATTCCATGGCACCCGAATTTCAGCATCACACAAACCGGCAAGGGCACCGCCGTCTTTTCCGGTCAACCCCACGACGGCAAGGCCCCGTTCACGCGCTGCTTCTGCGGCTTTGATCACGTTGGGAGAGTTTCCCGAAGTGGAAATCGCCAGCAAAACATCACCGCTTTGGCCCATGGCTTCAACGTAACGCGAAAAAACGGCATCAAAACCATAATCGTTGCCCACGCAAGTCAGGTGCGATGGGTCTGAGATGGAAATGGCCGGCAGGGCGCGTCGGTCATCCCGGTAGCGACCTGTCAATTCCTCCGCGAAGTGCATGGCGTCACACATGGATCCTCCATTGCCACAAGAGATCACTTTGCCACCGCCTGAAATGGCCTCGGCCATGAGATTTCCAGCCTGCTCCAAGGTTTCCAAATGCGCACCTTGCGCCAAAAAGTCGCGAAGGACGAGTTGGGCGTCTTCAAAGTGCTGCCGTATGTGCTGGGCTCTTTCCATGGGGGCAAGGTGCAGGTGGCAATCTAACGAGCGACGGGCGTTGTGCAACCGCACCCGTTGGCTTTGCTGCCGTCCTGTATCGGTTTACTGACCGGCCTTGAAACGGGCCATGTTCTCCTTGAGGAAGGCAATGAATTTGTCCGGATCAGGGTCGTAGCCTACGCCGTTGCCCAATGCTTCTCCATTGTGGTCAATCATGACGTAGAAAGGCTGCGCATTGGTGCCAAACCGAGAGGCCTGCAGGTAAGTCCATTTGTTGCCGACGGTGCGAATGCGGAAGTCTTTGCCCCCAAACTGCTCAACACGTTGCTCAGATTCGGGCAAGGCCTTTCGTTCGTCCACATAGAGCGATACCAGAACCGCTTCTTCGGTGAGGTATTTCACCACTTCTGGATGCGGCCACACCTGCTCCTCCATCTTGCGACAGTTGACACAGGCCCAGCCCGTGAAATCGAGGATCATCGGCTTGCCTTCGGCCTTGGCAGCGGCCAAACCTTCCTCGTAGTCGCGAAACCTCGCCTCCACATGGCCCGATGCCGAAGGCCCTCCTGCCCCATGACCACCGGCACTGACACTCCCGGAGCTCTCAGCGTAGAACAGCGGAGGGGGAAAGCCTGAAATGAGGTTGAGGGGTGCGCCCCACATGCCTGGCATCATGTATATCGCCAAAACGAGAAACACCGTGCCCAAGCTCCAGCGGCCCACACTCATGCGCTCCAATTTGCTGTCATGTGGGAAACGCAATCCACCATAGAGGTAGATCGCAATGCAAAGCGCCACGGCAATCCAAATGGCGATGAAGAGCTCACGCTTGAGCAAGCCCAACTGCAACACCAGGTCGGCATTGGAGAGGAATTTAAAGGCAAACCCAATCTCCAGGAGGCCCAGAACGACCTTTACACTCGTCAGCCATCCACCGCTCTGTGGCAAGGAGTTGAGCCACCCAGGGAAGGCACTGAATAGGGTAAAAGGAATGGCCAAGGCCAACGAAAACCCGAACATGACGGCCACGGGACCACCAAAGTCTCCCGTCGCCGCACCTGCCAATGCACTGCCCACCAATGGACCGGTGCAGCTGAAGCTGACGATGGCCAAAGTGGCGGCCATGAAGAAGATGCCAATCAGGCCACCCCGGTCGGCTTGGGCATCAACTTTGTTGGCCCAGCTGGAGGGAAGTTGAATCTCAAACGCCCCAAGAAAACTGACGCCAAACACCACCAGCAACACAAACAAGCCGATGTTGAAGTAGGGGTCGGTCGAAATCAGGTTGAGCACATCCACTCCAAACACAGCCGTCAAAAGCAAGCCCAAACCTGTGTAGATAAAGATGATGCTTGCCCCATAAATGAGGGCGTTTCGGATGCCTTCAGCGCGGGTTTTGGATTGCTTCGTGAAGAAGCTCACCGTCATGGGAATCAATGGGAACACACATGGGGTAAAGAGCGCAGCAAAACCGAGGCCCATACCCAAAAGGAAGAGCACCAGAAGGCCTTCTTCACCACCACCTTCGTCGCTCCCCGCGCCCGAATCGCCATCGGGACAGAGGGTCGGAAGTGGGGGCGTCAGCGCTTCAGAAGAGACGAGTTGGAATTCGACGTCAGGAGGGAAGATGCACTTGGAATCGTCGCAAGCCATGTAAGTGAGCATGCCTCCGATTTGATCGGGTGCATCCCCTTCCCAGCGGATGTCCAGCGCCCAACTGACCTTGCCTTCAAAGGATTTTACGTCCTGATCGAAGTTGGGATCATAATGGACCTCCGGGGTGCATTCTTGGAGTTGAACAGCCTCAACCCCTTCTGTGGACAGGGCCAAAGACGTGGGGATGGGACCGGCGAGGGGGTCGTTGTCATTGCTGTAGACATGCCATCCGGCTTCCACGTCGGCCGTGGCCACAATGGTCGCCGTTTGATCTCCTGTAGCATACAGTACAATGTCCCATTGAACAGGATCATAAATGCCCATTGGCGCAGCGTCAGAGCCGCCGTCATCAAAAGCGCCGCTACCTTCTGATGCGCAGTATTCTGGCTTGGCAGAATCTGGATTCAGATCGGACAATGCGAAGGCGAAATCAACGTCTTCGGGGGGGAGACACTTGCTCTCATCGCACACCATGAAGGTCAAATACCCCTTGATCGTATCTGGAATCCCCTCCGGAAAAGACACGGTATGAACCCAATGTGTTTCCTCCTCAAAAAAGAGCAGGTCCATCATGAAGTTCGGGTCGTACTCCAGGTGAGGTTCACACTCAGCCGCCGCAGTATCGGCAGTCTGAATCCCTTCTGTTTCAAAGGTGAACGATGTGGGAATGGGCCCGTCGAAAGGGTTCAAAAACTGGCTGTATACATGCCACCCCGACTCGATTTCAGCGTGAAAGTCAAGGTCGATGGTGCCATCACCATTGTCGTAGGCTGCGAAGTCCCAAACCACGGGGTCGTGGATCTGGGCGTCGACATGGTGGCTGCCCAGGGAAAAGGCGAGGGCGAACCAGGGGAGAAGGAGCTTGATGGGCTTCACGGACACGTTGCTTTGCGGGCGCGAAAGATAACGCCGGCATGCCCTGCACTGCCAAAGCCGCGGGCCAATGGTTGCGAAACCGACTTGAATCCACCCTTTTACAAGGCGATTTCCTGCCCCGGAGCGAGCCCAAAACGCCTTCGTATCAGCGCCATCACGGCATAAACAACAGGGGTGTCAAGCGCTGCGACGAGCACCTTAAATCCGAATCCATTGACCAATAAGGCGCCAAAAAGGCCCCATTCGATTTCTCCCACAAGGCACAGCAAGACCAGCACTACCACGGTATCGGCAAACTGCGAAGGGATGGTCGAAAAATTGTTGCGCAGCCACAGCTTCCGACCGCCAGTGCGGTGTTTCCAAAAGTGGAAAATGCGAACGTCCAAGAATTGAGCGATGAGGTAAGCAGCCATGGAGGCTCCGACAGCAAGGACAGTTTGACCGAAGACGTGGTCGAATTCTCCATTGCTCACGGGTGACCAATCGGTGGAAGGAGCAAGGCCTGCCAACGTAATGATTCCCAGCGTAAAGACGGATGCCACCAGCCCTCCTTTGACCACATCATCCGCGCGTTTTTTGCCGAAAATTTCAGAAATGAGGTCGGTCACGAGAAAAGTCAAGGGATAGGGCAGCAACCCCACACTGGCCTCAAATGTGTACCCCATGCCCGGCATGGTCCAACAGAAAAACTTGCGGAAGATGAGGTTGCAGGTCACCAAGCTGGCGACAAACAAGGCGGCCAGCACCAGGTACAGTCCCAATGCCCATTCTCTGTCCCGTTCTGACGCTGGAGTTAATGGAGGAGCAAGTTCTGAATTCATGGGGGCTTGATGCGCGTTACAAAGCTACCGAAGAGGTGTCCAGACCAAGCGGAGCACCTGCTGTCCGCGGGTCGGGTCCAAAGGTTGGGGCAGTGCTGCCCGACGGTCAATCCGATGTCCTACCAGCCATAGGGGCTGGCCCACATTGTCCTGAATCACCCATTGAATTTGGCGTTTTGAGGAGGGGACTTTGCGCTGGGTCAAGATGTCTGAAACGCTTTGGCTGCCTTGCATGCCCAGGGGGGCGATGCGGTCTCCTTCGGTCCACAGGCGCAATTCAAGGGGCCATTGAAGCCCGTCCATGGCCAAGTCTGCAGTGAGGTCTTCTGCATCTGGGGTGAAGCCGGCTGCAGGGGTTTCAATGTGCCACGCCAAGGTGCCCTCAGGCGTTGCAATCGCACCGGACGCTGTGCCTTCTGCCGGTGACCACGACCGTGGAGACCGATCGACGTCCGATGCTATAGGAAGGGCGACCAGCGCGTCGCGCTCTCGGACGATGCAATGAGAGCCAGAGCAGCGCTTCCGTCCCACTTCAGTGTCGGATTTGGCCAGTGCAACCAATGCGCTGGCCTGTGCGGCACCAAAGCCAAAAGCCTGGCACCATAGCCCCATCAGGTGGGTTGGGGAAGGCGCCTGTTGCAGGGCAGCAATCGGCAGCGTTTGGGGATTTTCGCCCAGACTGGAGTGCACATGTTCGGTGTGCGCCCGCCACTCTGCGGCCAGCCCGCCTATGCGCTCCAGTCCGGACTCCCATCCCGGGCGAATGCTGTCGAGCAAGGGCAGCAATTCGTGTCGGATTCGGTTGCGCAAAAAGTCGGGTTGAAGGTTCGTAGGGTCTTCGCGCCAAGGACTGCCAGAGGCTTCCATGGCATGTCGCAGCGCGGATTTAGGCAGTCCCAAAAACGGCCTGCCCAATGCAAAACCCCAGTCGTCCGTCCAGCCGAGCATGGCCGCGAGTGCTTCGGGTCGGCTCCCCCTCAATAGGTGGATCAGCCGTGTTTCGCGCTGGTCGTCCGCGTGGTGTGCGGTGAGCACGATGCCACCGTGGCCGGCCTTCTCCGCCATCCAAGCATACCGCGCGGAACGCGCTGCGGCTTCGAGGCCTTGTGCGCGCCGCAATGCAGAATCGCGCAGTCCTTCGAGGGTATGGTGTTCAAACGGAAGGGCGCGTCGCTTGGCGGCCTCCGCTACGAAGTCTTGAATGTCGGCTGAGGCGGGGTGGAGGCCATGGTCGACGTGCAGCACGCCAAAACGCCCGCTCATGGTGCCGACAGCTTCCAACAAAGCCATGGAGTCCAACCCGCCGGAAACCGCCAGCCATATCCGCTGGTCGTGGGGCACGCGCCGAACAGCCAGCGCATGGTGGAGTGCGAGGCGAAGGGGTTCAAAAAGGTCAGCCATGGTGTTGACCTGCGTTTTCAGTGTGGGCGGCCGGCTCGGTTCCGCCAAGGACCTCCAAGACTGCTTTGGCTTTGAGCTTGGTCTCATCCCATTCGGCCGTGGGTTGTGCCAAGGCTGTGATGGCTCCTCCTACGTGCACGCTCCACCGTCCGGTGTCCGTGTCGGCCACAGCGGTGCGGATCACCACATTGAGGTGAAAGTCTCCCACATCTCCCTTTCCATCGGGATCGGCCCATCCAAGGGTTCCAGAATACAGCCCCCGCATCACGGGTTCTACATCGGCGGTGATTTCCACAGCCCGCAATTTGGGCGCTCCAGTCATGCTGCCCATGGGAAACGTGGCCTGAAGAATTTCAGAAAAGCAGACCCCTGGCCGCACCTCACACGACACCGTCGACACCATTTGGTGCACATTGCGAAAGCTGTGAATGCCGCACAATTCCTCTACTTCAACGGTTGCAGGAGCTGCAACGCGGCTCAAGTCGTTGCGCACCAAGTCGGTAATCATGACATTCTCGGCGCGCTCTTTGGTGTCGGTGCGCAACCGTTCCGCAGCTTCTGCATCGGCTACAGGGTCTGGGTGGCGCGGAGCCGTTCCTTTGATGGGCCTCGAAATCAGCCGGTCTCCTTGGCGTTCGAGGAAGCATTCAGGACTGGCGCTCAAGATGTGCACCGGCCCGAACGGAATGTGGGCAGAATATGGAGCGAGGGTCCGCGCAACGAGGTCGCCAAATGCGGCATCGGCCGAAAACCCATGCGGCAGCTTTCCGTGCAGCTCACGGCACAGGTTCAATTCGTAAATATCCCCCCTCAGGATGTGGGCGTGGACCTTATCGAAAGCCTCCCGATAGGCACCGGCGTTGAGGCTGCTGTCTACAGAATTTGCTGCGCCAAGGTTGCGCGTCTCTAAGGAAACCGGTTGGCACACCGCAGCCTCCATCGCCGTTGCAAGGTCGGGGTCTTCTGGCCGGGTGAACCATTCAAAATCAGCCGTTGGCCCACTGCCCGAAAAGGCCAGAACGCCTTTTGCTTCAATCCAATGCACCACTGGCAAAGGCACGTGAACGGGGTCTTGTAGGGGCAGATCCAACATGGGGTCGGCCCGCAGTTGGTCGTAGCCCACCCAACCGAAACAGCGGCCCTTTCCGGCCCCGACAAAATCGGCGATCCGATCAAACGCGTTGGGCTCCGGCGCGTCCAACGTCAGGGACCGCTTGACCCCAACGGCCATGTACCCACTGATGGCACCTGCATCTCGCGATGCATCGACGAGCAACCAAGGGTCGTGGGCCTTCAACCCCGAGAGGTCAGGCAAGGCCCAATCAGAATGCGGCGCAGTGGGGTTCACCCCTCAAAGATGGCGCTGGATCAGGTGGGTCACGGCATCAGCCCAGTCGTCTTCAGCATTTAAGCTGGGGACCAGGTCGAGGTGCTCGCCACCATGCTCCTCAAAAATCTCCACGTACTCCTCTCCGATTTCCACGGTTGTTTCCAAGCAGTCGGCCACGAATGCAGGCGAAAACACCAGCAGCTTTTTGACGCCGTCCTTGGCGCGTTCTTCGATGACTTTATCGCTGAAGGGCGTGAGCCACTTTTTATCCAGCCGGCTTTGGAAGGCCACACTGTAGCGGTCTTCTGGGATGCCCAATCGCTCGGCCAGTGCGCGTGTAGTCGCGTAGCAAGTGGCCTTGTAGCAGAATTTATTTTCCTCGTTGATCTCCGATTCGCAACTGTGATTGGCGCACCGGCGGTCCTCGTAGACCTTGTCCACTTGGCGCGTGGGCACTCCGTGGTAGCTAAACAAGATGTGGTCGTAGGATTCGAGATCAAACTGTCGGCCGCGCTCTGCAAAGCAGGAGAGGTAGCCTTCGTCGTCCCAGTATTGGCTGATGAGCCGCACTTCGGGAATGACGTACCACTTTGAAATCAGACGCATGGCCTCTTGGTGGGTGCTGCCCGTTGTGGCCGACGCGTATTGGGCGTAGAGGGGCAAGACAACAATCTTGTCGTAGCCTTTCTGCCGCATCTCCTCCAAAACTTTGGGCATGCTGGGCTGCTGGTAGCGCATGGCAAAGTGCACATGAAGCTCTCCGAGTTCGGGGTGCGATTGCGACAACGCCGTGCAGCGCTCCGACACTTTGCGGGTGAGCTCTTGGCCATGCAAGAGCAAGGGCGACCCTTTTTCTGTCCAGACCTTCTTGTATTCCTTGGAGCTGCTGAACCTGCGCAAGGGAGAAATGATGCCCCGCACCAAAATTTGACGCGGCAGCCAAGGGATGTCGATGACACGGCCGTCCGAAAGGAATTCGGTGAGGTAGCGGCCGACGGCAGCTGGACGCGGATTGTCCGGGGTGCCGAGGTTGATGAGGAGGATGCCGGTTTTCATGGGTCGTTGCGCAACACATGGGTTACAATCCCGCGCCTGCATGGTTCGCTTTAGGGGCTCAGATGTGCAGTGCGCGGTCCCCGGTGGCTGCCAAAGCGGCTTCCTTTATGGCTTCTGTGAATGTGGGGTGGGCATGGCTCATGCGGGCGATGTCTTCTGCAGATGCCCGGTACTCCATGGCCACGACGGCCTCTGCGATCATGTCTGCCGCCCGGGGTCCACAAATGTGCACGCCCAAGATTTCATCGGTTTCTTGATCGGCCAACACCTTGACCACCCCATCGGTATCCATCGAGGCGCGGGCGCGGCCCGAAGCCTTGAACGGAAAGCTGCCCGATTTGTAGGCGACCCCGTCGGCCTTGAGTTGTTCTTCGGTGCGGCCAACAGCGGCCACCTCTGGCCAAGTGTAGACCACACCCGGAATGAGGTTGTGGTCAATGTGCGGCTTTTGGCCGGCCATGTGCTCCACGGCGTAAATGCCTTCTTCCTCAGCCTTGTGGGCCAGCATGGCGCCTTTGACCACATCTCCAATGGCGTAGATGTGGGGTTGAGCGGTCCGCAGGTTGCCGTCGACTTCAACCCGTCCACGTCCGTCCACCGCCAGGCCAACCTTGTCCAGTCCGAGCCCGCTTGTATAAGGCTTGCGGCCTACAGCGACCAGACAATAGTCCACTTCCCAGGTGACTTCCTTTCCTTTTTTATCGTCGGCCTTGACGATGGCCATGTCACCGGCATTGGCCACTTCTTTGACTCCATGTGACAGGTGGAACTTCACCCCGATCTTCTTCATCGAACGCTGCAATTCCTTGCCCATGGTGCGGTCCATGGTCGGGATGATGGCATCTTGGTACTCGATGACGTGCACCTCGGTGCCGAGACGGGCATAGACCGATCCCAGCTCCAATCCGATGACACCACCACCGATGATCGCGAGCGATTTGGGCAGTGCGGGCAGCTCCAAGGCTTCTGTAGATGTGATGATCCGCTTTCCGTCAAGTGTGATGAAAGGCAAGCTGGCCGGCTCCGATCCCGTGGCAATCAAAATGCGGTCTGCAGCCACGCGGCTTGGTGCTCCTTCTGTGGGGGTCACCTCCACCGTATGCGCATCGACCATGGCCCCCATGCCGTGCAGCACGGTCACACCATTCTTATCCATCAGGTAATCCACGCCGGCGACGGTTTGGTCCACGACTTCTTGTTTCCGCGCAATCATGCGGGGGAAGTCAATTTCCAATCCACCGACCTTGATGCCGTGGGTCTCAAACTCCTTGTTGGCTTTTAGGTAATGCTCCGAACTGTCCAATAAGGCTTTGGAAGGGATGCACCCCACATTGAGGCAGGTTCCGCCGAGGGTTCCGCGCTTTTCGATCAGGGCGGTCTTGAATCCGAGCTGTGCGGCGCGGATGGCGGCCACATATCCGCCGGGTCCGGCGCCGATGACCACGAGGTCGTACTTGTCCATGGTTGCGAACGATTGTAGGTGCGAAGGTAATCCCGACTTCATCGAGAACTACCCGAGTTCGCCTCTCTTGTCTTTCCTTTGCCATCGCCTATGTGGTCCCGACTCGCAACGTTCATCCTCAGGGGACGCCTGCCCATTCTGCTTGTACTCCTTGCGGTGACGGCAGTCATGGCGTCGCGTATCGACGAATTGGGCATTCGGTATAAGTTCGGAGGCCTGCTGCCAGAAGACGATCCTGTCCTCTTGGATTATGCTTCTTTCCTCGATGAGTTCGGCGAAGAAGGCAATGTGGTGGCTTTGGGCATACAAGACGCCCGTTTGGATTCTTTGGAGATCTTCCAGCAATGGTGGGACCTCGACGAGGCCTTGCGCCAAGTGAAGGTTCCGGTCGACAGTTTGCGCGAGGATGGGACGCCTTGGGAGGTCCATGTGGTCGACAGCGTTTTTGGGTTTCGCACTGCGGTAGCCTTGGTGCGGCAAGACGACCCCAAGGCATTCTTGATGGAGCCCATCATCCATCGCCGGCCCGAAACCCAAGCTGAATTGGACAGCGTCATGGGGGTGCTGCGGGGCATGCCCTTTTACGAGGGCTTCCTGCACACTGAAGTGGGCGCGACCATTCAAATGGTCTACGTCAATGCACCCCTTTTCAATTCTGAAAACCGCGGCCGGTCTGTGGAGCTCCTTGTCGAAGAGGTGGACCGTTTCGAACAGTCCTCGGGGGTGGACGTCCATGTTTCTGGACTCCCCTACATCCGCACAGAAGTCACGACCAAAATCAAGCGAGAACTCGGTCTGTTCATCGCCTTGGCTGCCCTTGTGACCGCCCTGTTGCTCTTGCTGTTTTTCCGAAACTTCGTCGTGATGCTGGTCTGCATGATGGTGGTGGGAACCGGTGTTGTGTGGTCTTTGGGGAGCATTGTCTTGTTTGACTACAAGCTGACAGCCTTGATGGGGTTGATCCCTCCGCTCATGATTGTGATTGGGGTGCCCAATTGCATCTATCTGCTCAATAAATACCACGCCGAATTCAAGCGGCACGGCAACAAAGGGCTCGCCCTCACCCGCATGGTCAAGAAGGTCGGCAATGCGACGTTCATGACCAACGCTACGACTGCGTTGGGTTTCGCGGCATTCATGTTTACCACGAGTGACGTTCTGCAGCAGTTCGGTGTCATCGCTTCGGTGAACATCCTGGCCATGTTCTGCATTTCACTGCTCATCATTCCTGCAGTGTTCAGTTGGTTGCCACCTCCGCGCCGGAGACATGTGCGCCACCTCGACCGCCGATGGGTGTTTTTGGTCGTGCACAGGCTCGAGCGCGCGGTGAGCCACCACCGCAAGTGGGTGTACATCGTGACTTTCTGTGTGCTGGCGCTGGGCGGACTCGGCATCTCCATGATGAAGGTGACGGGCAACATCGCTGGTGACTTGCCGCAAGAAGATGTGATTTTGGCCGACCTCAACTGGTTTGAAGACCGCTTTGGCGGGGTGATGCCGTTTGAGGTGGTGGTTCAAACCGACAAGCCTGGCAAGGTGACGCAATTGGCCTTTCTCAAAAAAGTAGAGCGGTTGCAAGAGGTATTGGCCGAGGAGCCTCAATTGTCGCGTTCGGTATCGCTCGTGGACGGACTGAAGCTGGCCAAACAGGGATTCTTTCAGGGCAACCCCGCCCGATACAGTTTGCCATCGCGGAGAGAACAGAGTTTTATGGGCCCTTACCTCTCGGGCACCTCCGGCGGGGGCATTGAGGGCGACGGAAAGTTTGTGGACAGTGCGCGCAGCAAGATCCGGGTATCTGCCCAAGTGGCCGACATCGGTACCCAAGAGATGAATGCCCTCACCGAGCGACTGCAGCTGCGCATTGACAGCATTTTCCCTCCCGAGGAGCACAACGTGTTCATGACGGGCACCAGCGTTGTTTTTGTAGAAGGGACCACCTACCTCGTCAAAAACCTGCTCGTCTCCCTAATGCTGGCTGTGCTGGTCATCGCCACAGTGATGTCCATTCTGTTTCGCAGCGCGCGGATGGTGGCCATCAGCCTGTTGCCCAATTTGGTGCCGCTCATTTTCACCGCTTCGGTCATGGGCTATTTCGGCATTGCATTGAAGCCCAGTACGCTGTTGGTGTTCAGCATTGCCTTTGGCATTTCGGTCGACGACACCATCCACCTTTTGGCCAAATACCGCCAAGAACTGGACCTCCATGGTTGGAACATGCGCGAGGCGGTTTTGCTCGCCGTTCGGGAGACCGGTGTATCCATGATGTACACCAGCATTGTGCTCTTCTTTGGGTTCTTGATGTTCTTCGCCTCGGACTTCGAAGGCACGCGGGCTTTGGGCATTTTGGTGTCCACAACATTGCTGGTGGCCATGTTGACCAATTTGGTGCTGTTGCCCTCCATGCTCCTTGGCTTTGAGCGGTACATCACCGCACAGACATTCAAAGAACCCTTGCTCGAGATCATCGATGAGGAGGAGGATGTCGACCTCGCCGAACTCGAGGTCATCGAGGGTCTAAGAGGCTGATCCTCTGTCGATGACGGAAGTCATCCCGCGCATTGACCTCTGTCAATCGCATTGGCCCAGACTTATGTTTTGTTGCACGTCAAACCCAAACGTTGACTGCCATGAATGTCTTGCCACCCCCAACCCGTGTAGCGTTCCTCCTCAGTGAAGCTGAAGCCCACCGGGCACTTCACCATCCGTATTTGACAGCCCTCCAGGAAGGAACCCTGCCCGATCCCGTGGGCGCACTGCAGCGGTTTGCCGCCGAATATGCGGTGTACACGCGGTCCTTTCAGAACTACCTGCTCATCTGCATGAGCAAGCTCGAGGAACAGCGTCACCGCAGCATTTTGCTGGAAAACCTGTGCGAGGAAAGCGGCAAAATTGATGAAGAGGAACTGGCTGAAATTGCCGAGTTGGGCATTGCTCCCGAATGGGTTCAAGACGTCCCCCACCCTGAGTTGTTTGCGCGTTTTCGAGAGGCGATTGGATCAGTGGACACCCCGCAGACGGGGGAAATCGCCCAGGTGTGGAAGGAACTTTTTATTGCGCAGCTCACCCAAGCAGGTGCAGCAGAGGCTTTGGGGGCTTTGGGCCTGGGCACGGAAAGCATCGTCAAGTTTTTCTACCGTCCCCTGATGGCGGCCATCAAAACGCACACTTCAGTGTCGCGCCGAGACGCCGTGTTTTTTGAGTTGCACGCCGAATTGGATGATGAGCATGGCGAGTTGATGCTGAACATCGCAGAAGACCTGATTGCAGAGGACGCCGGCAATTTCGAAGCGATGAAAAAAGGCATGCGCAAGGCGCTTGGTCTGCGTTCGCTGTTTTGCGACCGCATGTTGGACATGGAGTTGAACCGTTAAACCGCGATACCATGCGAGCAAAAGAGATTTACGACGGCCATGCCGACCTCTGGGTTCGAAACGGGCCCATCCTGTTGTCTGACTATTCTGCCCGACCTCGGGTGCTAGAGTTGTGCGGCGACGTGAAGGGCATGACCATACTCGACTTGGGATGTGGCGAAGGCTATGTCGGCCGTCAACTCGCCCAAAAAGGAGCGGCTTCGGTCATGGGGTACGATGTGTCCGACGGCATGATTGAGGGGGCCAAAAAGACCGCTGCTGCCGAGGGGCTGGACCACCTGACTTATGCCGTTTCTGACCTTCGGGCGGCACAATTTGGAGACGCAGAAAATCCCGCAGACCTCGTGGTGGCGGTGTTCCTGTTCAACTATATGGACTCGGCCGCTATGTCCCGCATCCTGGAGCGTATTCGGGCTGTGCTCAAGCCGGGTGGCCGTTTCATTTTTACCGTTCCCCATCCATTGCTGCCTTGGATCAAGCCTGCCGAGAAGCCCTTCTTCATGCGCCCAGAAGGGGGTTACCTGTCGGCCGTAGACGTCCCTTTCCCGGGCAGAATATGGAGGCGGGATGGCGAATCTGTTGAGGTCCAGGCCGTACACAAAACGTTTACCACGTATTTCAACGCTCTGGCTGCTGCAGGGTTCACATCCATGCCGCATGTCGAGGAGCTTCACATCACCGCCGATCATGTGGCGCTCGACCCCGAATTCTTCGGACCTCTGGTCGACTTGCCGTTGCATGTGGCCTTTTCACTTTCCTCATGACCAATCCACTTCACCTTCCGTTCTCGGCCCGCACACAGGTCCTCAGGTTGCCCATCCCCCATGGTTTGCGTTCAGCGCTGCCGGCAAGGGACCAGGCCGATGCAGCATTGGCAGCAGCACTCGCTGGTGGTGAAGTGCCCCGATTGAACATGTCCCGGTTTGCAGAGAAACTGGCTGCTGCACCGGGCCACGCCGTGTTGGGTGCCCCTGCATCATGGACCGACGCCCAATTGCGCTGGGCTTATGTGGTGTTGCTCCAACAATTCGGCAGTTTGAATGACCGCTATGGCAAGCTGTTTGATGTAATAGATCAAGGCGTGGACCACACCACCACAAATGCGCCAGTATCCAAGACGAGGGCTGCTACAGGCATGCACACCGACAGCAGCGATGCCACGTACAATCCAGATTTGGTGGCGTTGCTGTGCCTGCAGCCGGGTGCCCGCGGGGGCCAATCGCTTTTGGCAAGCGCCACCGATGTGTTGGAGCGGCTTCGCAATCGCCATCCTGGACTCGAGTCTGTGGCCCGAATGCCTTGGCCCAGGGACGTGGTGACGCCGGGTTTGGCGCAAAATGTGTCCGCCATTGAAGCCAATGCCATCCCCATTTTTGCAGGCGAGGGGGAGGACCTGGTGTTCCGGTACATGCGTTATTGGACCGAGCGTGCCATGGACAAAATCGGACAGCCGATTCCGAAAAACCTGACCCGTCTATTCGATTTTATCGATGAAGACATGGCCGCCAACGCCTTGAAATTCAGCTTGAAGCGGGGGGACATGCTGTTGGTCAACAACCGGCTGGTGGTGCACGGACGCGAGGCTTTTGAGGACCAACCCCAAACGGCCCGCCGCTGCCTGGTTCGCGCTTGGGTGGACGGATTTGTGGATTCGAAGGACAATCGCTTGCCCTTGCGGGCCTGAAGCCGGAACTTTAGGGTATGAAAGGCATCATACTCGCCGGTGGAAGCGGCACCCGGCTGTATCCCATCACCAAGGCCATCAGCAAGCAGTTGATGCCGATTTATGACAAGCCGATGATCTACTATCCCTTGTCCACGCTCATGATCAGCGGGATTCGGGACATCTTGATCATCTCCACGCCACACGACCTTCCGGGCTTCCAACGCTTGCTGGGCGATGGCAGCCAATGGGGTTGCTCCTTCACTTATGTGGAGCAAAAGGTCCCCAATGGATTGGCCCAGGCTTTCGTGCTCGGTGAAGAATTCATCGGCGACGACAAAGTGGCCCTCGTCCTCGGCGACAACATCTTCTACGGTCGGGGCTTCGGCCGCATGTTGCGCGACAACACCGACATCGAAGGTGCCATGGTCTACGCATACCACGTTGGTGATCCCGAGCGCTATGGTGTGGTAGAGTTCGATGAGGAGGACCGCGTGCTCAGCCTCGAGGAGAAGCCCGAACATCCCAAGTCCAATTTCGCGGTGCCAGGGCTGTATTTCTATGACAATCGGGTGGTCGAAATCGCCAAGAATCTGGAACCCAGCGCCCGCGGCGAATACGAGATCACAGACGTCAACAAAGCTTATTTGGAGATGGGCGCGCTCTTCGTGAGCAAGCTCGACCGGGGCACGGCTTGGCTCGATACAGGGACCTTCCATTCGTTGACCCAAGCCGGTCAATATGTCCAGGTCATCGAAGAGCGACAGGGCCTCAAAATCGCCTGTCTCGAAGAAATTGCATGGCGCATGGGCTTCATCGACACGGACCAAGCCCGAAAGCTCGCTGACGAACTTGTCAAGAGCGGTTATGGCAAGTACATCCACCAACAATTGGACCTCGGACTCTGATGGAGGGCGTGACTTTTGATGCCAAAACGGCCATGGAGGCCTACCGCAAATCCTTTGAAAACGGGTGTTCATCATTCTTGGCCCGTTATCCGGAATCTGAATTGTACGCCCCCGTTCGGTACTTGATGGGGTTAGGGGGCAAACGTCTGCGTCCGGTCCTCGTGATGGCGGCCTGTGAGGCTTCGGGTGGACAACCAGAAGCGGCATTGCCTGCAGCGTTGGCTGTGGAGTTGTTTCACAACTTCACCCTCATGCACGACGACATCATGGACGACGCACCATTGCGCCGGGGCATGCCTACCGTGCATGAAAAATGGGACAACAACACCGCCATTCTTTCGGGTGACGCGCTCCATGTCATGGCATGCGAGGCCTTGCTCGACGCACCTGATCAGGCATTGCCCGATTTGTTGCGCACTTACCACCGCACAGCACTCGAGGTCTGCGAGGGGCAGGAACAGGACATGGCTTTTGAGTCCCGCACTGACGTAACCGTGGAGGAGTACATGGAAATGATCCGCCTCAAGACTTCCGTCCTGTTGGCGGCGGCCCTCGACATGGGAGGGAAGTCAGGCGGAGCGGATGCCCAGACCCGAGAAGCGCTGTATGAATTTGGGCTGCACGTGGGCCTGGCCTTCCAATTGCAAGACGACTACTTGGACGCCTTTGGCAACCCCGAGAATTTCGGAAAGCAGGTCGGTGGAGACATTCTGGCCGACAAAAAGACCTTCCTGTTGATTCGCGCTTTGGAAAAGGCCCACGGAGCGGATTTCGAAGCCATTCAGGGCGAGTTGGGACGGCGCACCAGCGGCAAGGTGGAGCGCGTATTGGCACTCTACCGCCATTTGGGGGTGGATGTTGAATTGCGCGATGCCATGGCTGGGCAAGTGGCATTGGCCGAAGGCGCACTCGCCCGGTTGAAGTCCCACAATCCCAGCGCACTAAAGGGTTCAGAAGGGGCTTTGGCCCTGCTTCATGGCGTGGCAGCCATGGTTACCGCCCGCCTGAATTGATGGTCCATCTCTTTTCGGTGAAAACCCTCTGTTTTCACCTGCGTTTGGCGTGTCCATCCGCTTAACTTTGTGAGCCGCACCTGCGAACACATGGACCTCCACTCCCATCTGAGCAACGCCGAGCCGGCCGCCATTGAGGCCCTCTATCGGAAGTTCCTCGACGACCCCAACTCGGTCGACCCGACTTGGCGTCATTTTTTTCTCGGCTTTGACTTCGCCCAGCGCATCTATGGCGAGGACGCACTCGAATCAGCTTCGTCCACCGCTGCCCCTGCCGCCGGGGGATCGGCCATCGGCCCAAAGGAGTTTCGGGTGATCAACCTCATCCACGCCTACCGCACCCGAGGACACCTGTTTACCAAAACCAATCCGGTGCGTGCAAGGCGGGACTATAGTCCAGATCTTAGAATTGCGCACTTTGGGCTGGAGGAGGCCGACTTGGACACGGTTTTTGAGGCGGGCAGCGAAGTGGGCATTGGACCGGCGTCCTTGCGCGACATCATCGGCCACCTGGAGGAGACCTACTGCCACTCCATTGGCATCGAGTTCATGTACATCCGCGAGCCGGAACGTTGGAGTTGGTTCAAGGACCACATTGAGCTGGCCAACAGGCCGGTTTTGAGTGCGGCAGAAAAGAAGCAGATCTTCAAGAAGCTCAACCAGGCCACGGTCTTCGAGGAGTTCTTGCAAAAGAAATTTGTGGGCCAGAAGCGGTTTAGTGTGGAGGGCGGTGAAAGCCTCCTGCCTGCATTGGACGCCATTGTCGAAAGGGGCAGTGAGCTGGGAGCCAAGGAGTTCATCATCGGCATGGCACACCGCGGCCGCCTGAACACCTTGGCGCACATCCTGAACAAGCCCTACACCGACATCTTCGAAGAGTTTGCGGGCAAGGCCTATGACCACGGTGAAGACTTTGACGGTGACGTGAAGTACCACATGGGCTACAGCACGGACATGATGGCCGATACGGGGGTGCCCGTGCACATCACTTTGGCACCAAACCCTTCGCACCTCGAAGCGGTGGACCCTGTGGTAGAAGGCATTGCCCGGGCGCGCATTGACCGTGAGCACAAGTCGGAGGATGCCGTGGTGCCCATTTTGGTGCACGGCGATGCGGCGGTGGCGGGACAAGGCGTGGTGTACGAGTTGGTCCAAATGGCAGAGCTCGATGGATACCGGGCAGGAGGGACGATTCACCTGGTGGTCAACAACCAAGTGGGATTCACCACCAATTACCTCGACGCAAGGACCAGCATTTATTGTACAGATGTGGCCAAGGCGACGCACTGTCCAGTGCTGCACGTCAATGCCGATGATGCCGAAGCCGTGGTAACGGCTGTTCGCATCGCGCTGGAATACCGCCAAAAGTGGCACCGCGATGTGTTCATCGACCTGCTCGGATATCGGAAGTACGGCCACAACGAGGGCGACGAACCCAAGTTCACCCAGCCCAAACTATACAAGGCCATCCAACAGCATCCCAATGCACGGGAGTTGTATTTGCAGCAGCTCGTCGCGGATGGGACCATCGACCACGCCACTGCCGCCACCATGCGCGCTGAGGTGGAGGCCAAGTTGGACACCGCCATGGAAGCGGCCAAGTCGAGCGACAAAATCCACGTGACCAACTTCCTTGGAAATTTGTGGAGCGACTACCGGCTGAAGCAAGCGGGAGACGACGCGATGGAGGTGTGGACAGGGTTTGACCGCGAGCGGTTGGGACGTCTGGCCGACGCCTTGTGCAGCCTGCCCGACGACAAAAAATACTTCCGCAAAGTCAAGAAGCTATTCAAGGACCGCCGGAACATGATCGAAGGCGACCGCCTCGATTGGGGCCTAGGTGAATTGCTCGCCTACGGCACGCTTCTCGTGGAGGGGCACCCCGTCAGGGTCAGTGGCCAAGATGTGGAGCGGGGCACGTTTAGCCACCGCCATGCCGTGGTCAAAACCGAGGATTCGGAGGAAGAACGCATTCCGCTCAACCACCTCGAAGAAGGCCAGGAGCAGCTTTCCATCTACAACTCTCACCTGAGCGAGTACGGGGTGATGGGCTTCGACTTTGGTTACGCCTACGGCACGCCCGAGGGTCTGACCATTTGGGAGGCGCAGTTCGGCGACTTCAACAACGGCGCACAGATCATCATCGACCAATTCCTCTCTGCGGGCGAGGACAAGTGGAATGCGCCCAACGGACTGACGCTCTTCTTGCCCCACGGTTATGAGGGCATGGGCAGCGAGCACTCCAGTGGACGCATGGAGCGCTACCTCCAGTTGTGCGCCCAAGACAACATGCAGGTGGCCAATCCCACTACTCCAGCGAATCACTTCCACCTGCTGCGCCGTCAGGTGTTGCGGCCTTTTAGGAAGCCGCTCGTGGTGTTTACACCCAAGAAATTGCTGCGTTACCCCGATGCGGTGAGTACCATGGCAGACTTGGCTGAAGGCCGCTTTCAGCCCGTGATTGACGACCCACAGCGCGCAGGAAGTTCAGCGGACCATGTGACACATGTGGTGTTGTGCTCGGGCAAATTCTACTACGACCTTCTGGAAGAGCGCAAAAAGCGCGTTCAGGCAGGAGAAATGGACAACATCGCACTGGTCCGGTTGGAGCAACTTTATCCGTTCCCAACGGCAGAGCTCGGCGCCATACTCGACCGTTATGAAGGCGCAAGCCTGTGCTGGGCCCAAGAGGAACCCGCCAACATGGGCGGGCTGGCGCACTTGCAACGTTTTGGGCCGGGCGTCACACAGTATTTCTCACGTCCAGCATCGGCCAGTCCGGCGTCGGGCAGCCCCGTGGTGCATGCGGAACGCCACCAAGCCATCATCGATTCCGTGTTCAAATTGGGTTGACGACCTTGTTGCCCATTCAACGATTCACCCCCCATTCAGATCCCCATGCCCATCCTTGAAATGAAGGTCCCCAGTCCAGGGGAGTCCATCTCAGAAGTGGAAATCGCCACCTGGTTGGTGGCCGATGGCGACTATGTCTTCAAGGACCAAGCGATTGCTGAGGTCGACAGTGACAAGGCCACCCTTGAGTTGCCTGCAGAAGCTGCGGGGACCATCACGCTGAAAGCAGAAGAAGGCGACGCCGTTGCAGTGGGTGCAGTGGTGTGCTTGATTGACACCGACGCTGAGGCACCGGCCAATGCGGCACCTCCAGCCGCAGAGGCCCCCAGTGCTCCAGCTCCTGCGCCCGCTCCGGCTCCAGCGCCTGCTCCTGCAGCGAAGCCGGCGCCAGTGGCAGCGCCAAGTCCTGCAGGTCACGCGGCAGGTCACCCTTCTCCAGCAGCGCGCAAGCTTATGGACGAGTCTGGACTCAAGTCGGGCCAAGTGGCAGGCTCGGGCCCCGGTGGACGCGTGCTCAAGCAAGACGTCCTGAGCGCATTGGCAGCAGGAGTCCCTCAGCCAAACCTGCCTGGTGCCGGTTGGTCCGGAAGCCGTGAAGTGCGCAACGAAAAAATGAGCATGCTGCGCCGAAAGGTGGCAGAGCGCTTGGTGGGGGTCAAAAATGAGACGGCCATGTTGACCACCTTCAACGAGGTGGACATGAAGCCCATCATGGACCTGCGCAAGAAGTACAAGAACCAATTCAAGGAGCACCACGGCGTAGGCCTGGGCTTCATGGGCTTCTTCACCAAGGCGGTGACCTCTGCCTTGGAGCTGTATCCTGCAGTCAACGCCATGATCGATGGCAAGGAAATGCGCATGCACGACTACGCCGACATCGGCATCGCCGTGAGCTCACCCAAGGGCCTCATGGTGCCGGTGGTGCGCAATGCAGAGTCCATGTCGCTGAATCAAATCGAGGCTGAGATCAAGCGACTGGCCATCCGAGCGCGCGATGGAGAGATCACGGTCGACGAGATGACCGGCGGCACGTTCACCATCACCAACGGTGGGGTGTTCGGCTCCATGCTCTCTACGCCCATCATCAACCCCCCGCAGAGCGCCATTTTGGGCATGCACAACATTGTGGAGCGTCCCGTGGCCATCAACGGTCAAGTGGAAATCCGTCCCATCATGTACGTGGCACTGAGCTATGACCACCGCATCATCGATGGCAAGGAGAGCGTCAGCTTCCTGGTGGCGGTCAAGGAGATGCTGGAGAACCCCGAGCGCATGCTGTTTGGCTCCAAGGATCCGATAGAGGTGTTGCTCGGCCTCTGAGGCCTTAGGGTTTTGACGGAGTAACGGCCCGCTGGCCGCTCAACGGAGCACGCTGAAACGCTCGGCGTCGAGCCTCACCAAGATGGCGATCATGAGCGCGAAGGCCATGAAGCTGGACCCACCATAGCTCATGAATGGGAGGGGTATGCCAATGACAGGTGCCAACCCCAGCACCATGCCCACGTTGATCAGCATGTGCATGAACAGGATGCCGCCCAAGCTATAAGCATAGACCCGCGTGAAGGCACTGCGTTGTCGCTCGGCCAAAAACAGAATGCGCAGGATAAAGCTGGCAAACAGGATGAGAAATACGGTGGACCCTACGAGTCCCCATTCCTCGGACCACGTGCAAAAGATGAAGTCGGTTTCTTGTTCGGGGACGAACCCGTAACCGGTCATGGGACCATTCCTCCAGCCCATTCCGGTCCACCCTCCTGAGCCGATGGCGGTCTTGGCGTGACGGATGTTGTAGTCGGCATCGGGGTTGTCGACTTCGAGCCCAAATAGAACCTGTATGCGCTCCCGTTGGTGAGGGCGCAGCACCTCTTCAAGCGC
Organism: uncultured Flavobacteriales bacterium; assembly: GCA_965659115.1. Taxonomy (GTDB): domain Bacteria; phylum Bacteroidota; class Bacteroidia; order Flavobacteriales_D; family Sanyastnellaceae; genus UBA8752. Next base: position 26,350 of record CBFHUP010000001.1, read on the forward strand.
CAAATGCATCACCACAGAAAACAGCAACGCAGCCACGGTCGAAATGATGGCCTGCGTGGTGATGCGGGCCCGGTATCGGGGAAGGGTGGCGTTGCGAACAAGTGCAATGGCGCCGGCCCCCAAAGCCACAAACAAGATCCAAAAACGGTAAATCCCGTTGGCTTCTCCCACAAAAGGGTAGGTCAAGTCGCCTGCACCAGATAAGATGGTCAGAACGGCCATGACCACGGCAGCGAACCCCACGATGAGGACGGCGCCACTCAGGCCCTCGCGGTACATGGCAAATACAAAACCCAGAAAAACCAGCACCGTACCTGCATCGGGTTGGAGCAATATCAGCCCGGCGGGAATGCCCACAATGACCGCCGCGCGAAACCGCTGACCAAATTGGTTGAGGCCTCCCTCTTTTGAGCAATACCAAGCGAGGGCGAGCGATGCCCCCATCTTCGCAAACTCAGAGGGTTGAATGCCAAAGCCACCAAAACCAAACCACGATCGCGCCCCGCCTACCTTCTTGCCGATGACCAGTACCAAGGCACAAAGCAGCAGCTGAAAACCGTAGTTGAGCAGAGCCGTCCGAATAAAAAACGTGCCTTCAATCTGCAGGATCAAAAACCCCAGAACGAGGCTCACAACAAGCCACAACCCTTGCTTTCCGTGCAAGGTGCGCAAGCCCCATTCCACCGCGCCATCTGGCCCCGTGGCGGCAGAAACGAGGTTCACCCAGCCCAATCCGGCGAGGGCCAGAAAAAGCACGATGGTGAGGCCATCGATGTTGCGGCGTATGTCCGAATTCCGGGTCATGGTTGCAGTTCCGTGGGGTCCGGCTCCGGATAGGGGTCCATCAAGTTGGCTTCCAAAATGCGGTTCAGCTTGGTTTCATTGGTGACATTGCCGGTCAAGTATTGCTCCATGAGCAATGCGGCGATGGGGGCCGCCCATTGGCCACCAAACCCTGAATTTTCGACATAAACACTGAGCGCGATTTTGGGGTCGTCTTGAGGCGCAAAAGCGATGAATACAGAGTGGTCTTTTCGGGGCTCGTCTTGCACTGTACCGGTTTTGCCGCACACGGCAATGCCACTGATGCGCGCCCGTCGGCCAGTGCCAGAAGGATCTTCGACCACCTGTCGCATGGCATTGATCACAGGGTCGAAATAAATGGAGTCTACCCCAGTATCTATGAGGGTACCCAAGCCAAGCGGCTTGCCTTGGTCGCCCACAGCATGGATGAAGTGCGGCAACTTGTACCAGCCTCTGTTGGCGAGGGTGGCTGCCAAGTTGGCCATTTGAAGAGGGGTGGTCAACAATTCACCCTCACCGATGGCAATGGAGTATACGGTCCCGAAGTCCCACCGTCGCCGGCCGTAAATGCCATCATAGTATTCGCTGTCGGGGACACTGCCCGTTGACGTTCCCGGCAACCGACCACCCAAGTTGGTTCCAAACCCAAAGGCCATCACACGTTCCCTCCATTCATCTAGCCCCAGGGCCGCGCGTTCAAACTTGGTGTCGCCATCTCCTGCATTGACCACGCGCTGCATGACCTTGTAGAAGTAGGGGTTGCAACTGTGAATCACAGCATTGCGCAGATCATCGCGGCTGTGCGGACCGTGGCAACCGATGATGTTGCGGTCACAGGCAAAACGGGTGGAGGGTCGGATGTGCCCGCCTTGCAAGGCGACCAAACCCTGCACCATTTTCCAAATGGATCCCGGCCTGTACGTGGCCTTAATGGCCCGGTTAAACAAGGGCTTGTCGGAGTCAGAGACCAGCGTTTTGTAGTAGGGGCCGCGTTGGGAACCGACGAGCATGTCCGGGTCAAACCCCGGGGCAGACACCATGGCGAGGACTTCGCCAGACTTGGGCTCAATGGCCACCACGCTGCCTTTTTTGTTGCGCATCAGCTGCTCGGCAAACTGCTGCAAGGTGAGGTCCAATGTGAGGGTCAGGTTTTGACCCGATTCGGCTGGTTTGTCGTCGTTTTCGACCTGTGCCGTATTCCTGATTCGATTGCGCGCATCGACCAGAACTGAAGTGCGCCCTTTGACGCCGCGCAATTCCAATTCATACACCCGTTCCAAGCCACTGCGCCCGATGTGGTCTCCCATGCGGTAAAACGCATCGGCAGAGAGGTTCTCTCGGGAGGCCTCGGCATACTCTCCGATCAAATGACCGGCCACGCCATGGATGTGGTTGCGGACAGGCCGACTCCGAAATGAGAACCCTTCAAAGGCCTGAATGGTGGAGGCCATGCGGGCGTGCTCTTCGACCCCAATGCCACGTCGGACGGTAGATGTTTTGTAGCGGCTGTAGCGCTTGGCTTTGGTGAGTGCAGCCTCGAGGTCTTTTGCCGCCATGCCCGCCCATTGGGCTGCGCTCTCCAATGCGGCGCTGTCCATCTCGGCCAACATTCTGGGCAGGACCATGAGGTCGTGTGCCGCTCGCGAACCCACCAAAAGCTGGCCATTGCGGTCAAAGAACAGGCCCCGGCTCGGCGGGATGGATTGTCGGTCGCTGGTGAGCGTGATGGCTTTTTCTTTCCACTCCGGTTGCCAAATCTGCAGGCTGAAGAGCCGGAGAATGAAAGCGGCTGTGAAGAACAGCACCAGCAGCACCACTGTCCGGAATCGGGTATCCATCAGGTGCTGGATTTGCGTCGGTCTGGAGCGTAGACCATCAAGTGCAAGACCAAGCAACAGAGGGTGGTAAAGGCGGCACTGGTGAGGGTGGGCAGCAAGGCTCCTGGAATAAGGTGCCAATACCAATTGGAGACCAGCATGAGCGTCAGGTGATAAGCCAGTGCTGCGCTAAAAGTGAGCCCGACCAACCAGCTCGACCCCATGTCCCTGAGGATGGGGTGATCGCTGATTTCATATCCCTCACGGGGCGCAAAAAGCCGGTGCAAAGAAGGCAACAGACCTCCCAAAACGGTGCCTGCAACCATGTGTTGGCCATAAGACCCCAATGCGATGTCGAGTGCAACGCCCATCACAAATCCAAGGGTGAGTTTGAGAAAAGAATTGGCCTGGGGGGAGATCAATAAAAGCGCCCACAAGGTCCATTCGGGACGTGTCCACTCTCCCAAAGGGGAAACGTCCCTCAGAAAGAAAGCCTGCAAAAAGACCAGCAACAGCATCCTCAAGACCATCATGGCAAGTCGGCTGAAGACAGCGCCGTCCTTTCGGAGTCCGCTTGGTGAACCAAAAATTCAAGGTGACGCGAGGCATTGAAATCAGCGGCTGGAACGACCGATACCGACATAAAGTCCGCACCGGATTGTCGTTCTACGTCATACACCGTTCCCATGAGGACATCGGCGGGAAACCGCAGGTCATACCCAGAGGTGAAAATCGAATCTCCCCGCTCGGCTTGAACGTGGCGGGGGACATCCTTGAGTTGCAGGAGGCCCATGTCCAAACCATCCCATCCAAGGGAAGCCACAGGTCCATCGCGTCCGATGCGACAACTCCACGAAGTCCCGCTGTGCATCAGGGTCAAAATGCGGCAATGGTCCTCCCCGATTTCCTCGACGGTTCCAAACGCTGCGCCTCCCGAGAGCACTCCCATGCCAACTTCGATGCCGCCGTCACGACCAGGGGAAGCAATAGATGGAGAGCGGGGTTTGCCGTCAGGTCCTTTGATGAGCATGCCACTGCGCACCTTCCAGTGTCGGACGGTGTCCTCTTCCCATTCTGTGGCCAAGTCCATGGAGAGTAAGCGAGACCGGAGGGCTGCATTTTCTTCAGCCAGTCCGGCGTTTTGTTCTGCCAGGCGGAGGTAGTTGGACCACCCATGGCGCTGGTGGTCAATCATGTAAGAGATGGCGCCTGTTTGCCGAAACCAACTCGACCGCGCTGCACCGTCATTGCGAAGCAAAACAGACAGGGACACTGCCATTAGGGCAATGAACGCGAGTGTAAACGCATTTCGTTGTAGGAGCAGCCAGAGGTTCCGCATGGGCAGGCCGGCTTCACTCGCGCATCAGGAAGGCGAAATTCTCGACGTTCTTGAGGGCGATGGCTGTTCCTCGGGCCACAGCGCGCAAGGGCTCTTCAGCTACGTGCACGGGCAGCCGGGTCTTGGAACTGATCCTCTTGTCCAAACCGCGAAGCAAAGCGCCTCCTCCGGCGAGGTAGATTCCAGTTTTGTAGATGTCAGCAGAGAGTTCCGGTGGGGTGTTCTCCAAACAACTCAGGATGGCCTCCTCGATTTTGGAAATCGACTTGTCCAATGCCATAGCGATCTCGGCATAGCTCACCTGAATCTCCTTGGGAATGCCCGTCATGAGGTCCCTTCCGCGCACCGCGTAGTCCTCGGGGGGCTCATCGAGCTCCGTCAAGGCACTGCCCACCTCAATTTTGATCTGTTCGGCTGTGCGCTCACCTACCAGAATGTTGTGTTGGCGGCGCATGTACTCCTCAATGTCTTGGGTGAATTCATCACCTGCAACGCGGATGTTTTTGTCGGTTACGATGCCGCCCAGGGCAATCACGGCAATCTCAGAAGTGCCGCCACCGATGTCGATGATCATGTTGCCCATGGGCTCCTCCACGTCAATTCCGATTCCAATCGCAGCCGCCATCGGCTCGTGAATCAAGAACACTTCTTTGGCTCCAGCGTGTTCGGCGCTGTCTTTTACCGCACGCTTTTCAACCTCAGTGATGCCCGAAGGGATGCAGATGACCATCCGCAACGAAGGGTTGAACAGGCTTCTCCGGCGTTGGATCATCCGGATCATCCCTTTGATCATGTCTTCCGCACTCTGGAAGTCGGCGATCACACCGTCTTTGAGCGGACGGACAGTTTTGATGTTTTCGTGCGTCTTACCGTGCATTTGCTGGGCTTGACGCCCGATCGCAACGGTTTTATTCGAGGCGCGGTCTTTGGCTACGATGGACGGTTCGTCGACCACAGCTTGATCCTCGTAGTAGATGACGGTGTTGGCAGTTCCGAGATCGATGGCGATCTCCTGCATAAAGAAATTGAACAGGCCCATTTCTACCAAATTTGAGGGTTAAACGCATGTGTTGGTCAACCTGTTGTGGAAGAATCAACACCAAAGGCGGTGGATAAGCCGCGTTTTGTTCTCCTTTGTGAAATCAGTGTCGGAAATGGCGGACACCTGTGGTCACCATAACCACCCCATTGGCATCGCAATACGCCACACTTTCGCCGTCCTTAATGCTGCCTCCTGGCTGCACAACCGCAGCTATACCTGCCTTGTGGGCGATTTCAACACAGTCGGGGAATGGGAAGAACGCGTCGCTGGCCATGACGGCGCCGTCGAGCGAAAATCCCATGCGACCAGCTTTGTCGATGGCCTGGTTGAGGGCGTCCACCCGAGAAGTTTGTCCGGTTCCACTGGCCAGAAGCTGGCCCGCTTTTGAGAGCACAATGGTATTGGACCGCGTATGCTTGGCCAACTTAAGGGCAAATGCCAGGTCTTCGGACTGTTCTTCCGTGGGCGACATCTGGGTCACACATTGAAAGTCCTGGGACCCTTCTACTTGGCCATCTGGTTGTTGCACGAGGTATCCACCGAGCGCGCTGCGCACGAGTTTTTGGGCATGGGGCCAATGCCGCTGTTCCAACAGAATGCGGTTCTTCTTTTTACTCAACAAAGCGAGGGCCTCCGGCGCAAAGTCAGGTGCGATGACCACCTCGCAAAACAGCGTGTGCAAGGCTTCTGCAGTTTCCAGGTCGAGGGTGCGGTTGGCGATAACAACCCCTCCAAAAGCGGAAATGGGATCCCCTGCAAGCGCATCAGAATAGGCCTCAGAAAGAGAGGCGCGTGTGGCCAAACCGCAGGCGTTGTTGTGTTTGAGAATGGCCACGGTAGGCGCTCCATCCTTGAATTCGTCCATGAGTTGCACGGCAGCATCCACATCGAGCAGGTTGTTGTAGCTCAGGGCCTTGCCATTGTGTTGGGTGAACAGCCCCTCGAGATCTCCATAAAACGCACCGGGCTGGTGGGGGTTCTCGCCATAGCGCAGCGGGGTGCTGGCGGTTTCCAAGATGGAGAGCACTTCGGGGTTGCCCCCTTCGCGGACCCACCGGCCAATGGCGGCATCGTATCCCGATGACACGCCAAACGCAGCGCCTGCCATGTTGCGTCGGAAGTCCAAGTCCGTGCTCATGCCCTGGCCCAATGCCTGGACCAGATCGCCGTACTGGCCCCGGGAGGGGATGCACACAACATCGCGAAAATTCTTGGCTGCTGCGCGGATCAGGGCGATTCCACCGATGTCAATTTTCTCAATGATTTCGCCTTCCTCCGCTCCAGAAGCCAAGGTTTCCTCAAAGGGGTAGAGGTCTACGATGACCAGGTCGATGGGGCCAATGCCATGGTCGGCCACGTCCACATCATCGGGCCCGAAATCGCGCCGCGCCAAGATGCCTCCGAACACCATCGGATGGAGGGTTTTGACCCGTCCACCCAACATCTCTGCAGTTTGAGTCACAGATTCAACAGGGGTGACTTTGGCACCGAGGGCTTCAATTGCACGTTGGGTACCCCCTGTTGACAGGATTTCGACACCGTGGGCGTGAAGGCGGTCTACGATGGGGGCGAGACCCTCCTTGTGAAAGACAGAAATAAGGGCTCTGCGGATGGGACGTTCCATGATGGGGCGGGGCATTGGGAAGACGCGAAATTAGACCACATTGGCCCCCTTCTCCAACCTCGTGTCCGTAGCTTAGCGAGCATGTCGCGCAGGCTGTTCGTCGAGAGTTTCATTCAAGCATGGCAAGCGCTGGTGACCAACCGGCTCAGGACCCTCCTGTCCCTGCTTGGGGTCATGATTGGCATCTTCATGATCACAGCGGTGTTTGCAGTGTCGGATTCGCTCGAAGAAAACCTCAAAGGGATTTTCAGTTCGGTGAGAAGTGACGTTCTGTTTGTGGAGAAGATGCCGTGGACCTTCTCCTCGGGCTACCCTTGGTGGAAGTACGCATTGCGCAAGGATCCCACCCTCGAAGATTCAGAATTGTTGCAGGGCCGATTGCCTTCAGCAAGAAGCATTGCATTTCAGACCGGCAGCATGGTCACGGTCGAAAAAGGCAGCAGCAGTTTTCAGGGCGCCCGGTTGGGCGCTGTGACCTTGGATTACCTCGATGCCATTGAGCTCGACATTGCCGAAGGCCGGTTTTTTACTCCGAGGGAGGTGCAAGCTTCGATTCCAGTCGTTTTGCTCGGCCAGAAGTTGGTAGACCGTTTGTTTCCCGAAGGCAACGCCATCGGTCAGTCTTGCACGATCTCGGGCAGAACGGCACGGGTCATTGGCGTCTTGGCCCAAGAGGGGACATCCATTGTGGGAGAAGGGTCCGATGATCTGGCACTGATCCCGGTGAGCTTTGGCCAACAACTTTTGAATTTTAAGGCGCTCAAGTCGAGCATCTTGATTCGGGCCAAAGAAGGGGTGGACTTGGAAACGTTGCGCGGTGAAGTCATCGCGGCGTACCGCCCCATTCGAAGGCTTCACCCCCGTGATGAATCGGACTTTGCGGTCAATGAGGTGGACATGCTGACGGCTTTCATCGACGTGTTGTTTGGCCGAGTGGAATACGGTGTGTGGTTTATAGGGGCCTTTGCCATCTTGATCGGATGCTTCTCTGTGGCCAACATCATGTTTGTATCGGTGAAGGAACGCACTCCGCTGATTGGGGTGCAAAAGGCTTTGGGGGCAAAGCGCAGTTTTGTGCTGGCTCAGTTTCTGACTGAAGCGGTGGCGCTGTGCATCATGGGTGCCCTCTTGGCCCTGTTCGCCGTCGGACTGCTTGTGGTCACGGTGAACCTATTCTCGGATGGCATGTCGCTGGTTTTTGGACTGGAGCGGTTTCTGCTCGGGCTGGGCATTGCCGTGGTCAGTGGGGTCATTGCCGGATTGGCGCCAGCGCTGCAAGCGGCCCGCATGGACCCCGTTGAGGCCATGAGGGCCGCCTGAATTCAAAGGCCGAAGCTCAACCCAACGGTGGCCGTATGCCGCTCGCCGTCTGCCGATTCAAACAGCGTCTCGGGACCTTCTTCCAGTGGAATGCTCAGAGAACCGCCGTGCTTGTTGCCGTAGCGCAGCACCAAAAAAGCCGCCCGGCCAAATCGAATCCGCGCTCCGGCAGACCATCCATAGAGCAACGCGGGGTCAAATGTGGTGATCTTGTGGCTCAGGCGCTCGCCGGAGCTGTCAAAGTCACGCTTGTCGACGTAGGTGGCGTCCATGCCGGCTTCGGCTTCCAAAAAAGGCCGGAAGCCACCGCGCAGCGGGTCGAGCCTCACGACCCCACTGATGCCCGGCAGCAAAATCCTGTAGCGCGTGTCTTCTGTTTTTGAGCCATCGTTGGGAGATTGAAAGGCGGGGGCCTCAGAGCTGTGGCCCAGATGTGCCAGGCCCATTCGAACTCCACTGCGCAGCGGCCCGCGGCTCCGGGCAAACCAACTCAAGTCCGCCTGAAAGGGGACCATATTCGATGCGTCGAGTGCCAACTGTGTAGCCCCGGCAGACATTTCAAAGGCCCCGGCCCGTTGAATCCTGCCTTGGCTGCAGCATTGGGCCTGAACAGCAGAAGCGGTGAAAAGGGCAACAACCAGGACAATGCCTGAGGCTGTCGATGCGGGAAACGAGAAGCGGTGGTTTTTCATGGTGAACGCTTTGATGTTGCTGTCCATGCACATTGCGTGCCAAAACCAATGACGGGGTCATTTTCTTTGCAGAATGCGGATAGCCATTACAGGAACAACGGGACAATTGGGTGGTCGATTGTTGGCATTGGCTGGAAGCGAGGAGGCCAAAGGCATGGAGCTGATCCCTTTGGGCCGAGACCGCTTGGACCTTTCTAACCCCCAAACGATTCCTGAGGCATTGGACAGTGTAGGTCCAGACTTGCTGTTGAGCTGCGCGGCTTATACCGCTGTCGATGCGGCGGAAGATGACCGCGACATGGCTTTTCGGGTCAACGGTGAGGCCCCGGGTTTCATCGGGGCGGCTTGTGAGTCCCGCAACATCAAGGTGATCCACATCAGCACCGATTATGTGTTCAACGGCCAAGGCCAGCGGCCCTATTTGCCCGCAGATCCAACGGGGCCCTCCGGCGTGTACGGGGCGAGTAAACTGGCAGGAGAAGTGGCGCTCACTGCGGCATGTCCATCGGCTTCCATCGTGCGGGTAGGGTGGCTGTATGACCGCGACGGAAAGAACTTTCTCAATACCATGCTGCGTTTGGCAGAGGGTCGGGAAGTCTTGACCGTGGTCCAAGACCAGCTGGGATGTCCCACCCATGTCGGGGACTTTGCGGCAGACCTCTTGCGTTGGGCCAGGCTGGTAAATACCGATCCAGCGGCCATGGCAGGAACACATCACTACGGACACAGTGGGATTACAAGTTGGCACGGGTTTGCCTCTGAAATCATGCGCTTGCGCGCTCCACATGTGAGGGTAGAGCCGGTCTCATCGGAGGCTTTTCCCACCCGTGCTGCCCGACCGGCATACAGCAAATTAGATGAGCGCGGTTTCTTTCAGCGCCTCAATCGCTTGCCCATTTCGTGGGAGGTTGCGCTCGAGCGCTGTTTGGGTGCGAAATTTGCAGCCACCAAAACTGAATGAACCCATGAATTTGGACAGTATCCGGGCCAAAGCCAAAGTTTGGACCGAGGAGCCTTACGATCAGGAGACACGCCAAGCGGTTCAACGCATGTTGGACGATGCCGATTCCACAGCATTGCTCGAGGCATTTCACCAAGACTTGGCCTTTGGTACGGGCGGCATGCGTGGCATCATGGGGCCGGGGACCAATCGGATGAACGCCGCTGTGGTTGCCATGGCGACGCAGGGTTTGGCCGATTACATTTCGGCCCACCATCCCGGTGACAAGGCCGTGGCCATAGCACATGACAGCCGTCACGACAGCGACACATTTACCCAAGTCGCAGCAGAAGTTCTGGCGGGCAATGGCATCGTGGCGCACGTCTTTGACGGGCTGCGCCCAACACCTGAGCTCAGCTTTGCCATCCGCCAGCTGGGGTGCCAAGCGGGCATTGTGATCACCGCCAGCCACAACCCCAAGGAATACAATGGGTACAAAGTGTATTGGGGCGACGGCGGTCAGATCGTCCCCCCCCACGACAAGGGCATCATTTCTTGCGTTCGGGCTGTAGACGGGCTACAGGCGGTCAACCGCGCGGAGGCCGGAGATGCCAAGATCAAGACCATCGGTCCAGAATTGGACCGGGATTACTACGCCACCATTGCATCGCACCGGTTGGACCATGAACTCATGACCGAAGGCTCCGATTTGAGCGTGGTCTATTCGCCCCTTCATGGGACCGGAACGGTGAGCATGGCGCCTGCCCTCATTGCTTGTGGCTTTCGCAACGTTGAGGTTTTGGCGTCGCAATCCGAACCCGATGGCGCCTTTCCGACGGTCGAATCGCCAAACCCAGAGGAGGCCAGTGCCCTGAGGATGGCCTTGGAACGCGCCGAAGAAAAAGGCGCCGATTTGGTGTTGGCCACCGACCCTGATTCAGACCGTGTAGGAGCCGCTGTGCGCGATGCGGACGGCCAATTCCGCCTGCTCAATGGCAATGAGATGGCGTCATTGCTGGTGCAATATGTGCTCCGAACGAAGGCAGACCGCGGCGGATTGGAGGAAGGAGACTTTGTGGCCCGCACCATCGTGACCACCCGGTTGATTTCTGAAATCGCTGCTGCCTTCGACGTGCCCGTAGCTGAAACCCTGACCGGTTTCAAGTGGATTGCGGCAGAAATACTCAACCGCGAAGGAAGGGGACAGTTTTTGGTCGGAGGAGAAGAAAGCTATGGCTACCTCGTCGGCGATGAGGTGCGCGATAAGGACGCCATTGCTGCCGCTGCGATGATTGCCGAGATGGCCCATGTTGAATGGCGCAAGGGGCGCACCCTGCTCGACAGATTGAGGGACCTACACCGCCATTACGGCATGTACCGCGAAGCCTTGGTTTCACTCAAGCGCGAAGGCATCAAAGGGGCAGAAGAAATCCGGGAGATGATGTCGGGCTTCCGAACCAATCCACCGGCATCATTGGGCGGGGAGTCCATTGCAGAAGTGCGCGACCACCTCGAAGGTTGGAACGGAATGCCCCCCTCAAATGTGGTGCAATTCCTGACCAGTGAAGGGGCCTTGGTCACGGCCCGACCTTCGGGAACGGAGCCCAAGATCAAGTTTTACTTCTCAGTGCGTGCGGATTGGATGGAGGGGACATTGCACGCCGAAGCATGGCGTCAATTGGGTACCCGCATTGCGGCATTGGGCCGAGACTTGGGCGTGGAGGTCAGCGTTTGACCTCTGCTTCATAGCAGTCGATCCAGGCTTGGGGCGACATCCGTCCAAAAGTCATGCTCAGCGTGGGGATGGCCGCCTCGAGTTGCGCCATGCGCTTGAAGCGAACGCACCCTTTGCCCATGTTCAATTTTCCCAATTCAGCCGATTCCCAGTCGCGGTGAAAGGCCTCCAGCAAGGGAGGATGCGCGTACAGCCCTATATGATGTACGGATACATGGCCCTTTGTGGAGGCCACAGAAATGAACGGCAAAGGCGCTTTGGGGTTGCAATGGTATCCGTCAGGATAGAGCGAATGGGGCACAGAGAAATGCACCATGCGGCCGTCACTGTGCTCCAAGTAACCGCTGGGAAGTTGGGAGCGCAGGGCATCAATGACCGCTGAAACAGGGGCCTTGCGGTCTTCAGGAAGGCCGTCTAAAAAGCCGTTGGTGGATTTTGAGGTCATGTTTAAAGCTGCGGGACCCAAGGGTCAATCAGGGGCAACAAGGTGCGCGCTGTGGTGTCCAACCACGGCCAAAGGTGGCTGTCTGAAACCCAGGTGACGGGCAGCCAATCGGTGCCCAGGGAACCTTGGATGATCAAGAGCAAAATGGACCAGAACAACCACGATCTCCCCACCGAAAACACCAAGCCTGCCATCCGGTCAAATGGCTTCAAAGCGGTAATGTCGACTACTTTCTCGAGCAATCGTCCCAACAGGTGCACCGCGGCTGCGACCGCGATAAACGTCACGGCAAAAGAGAGAATACCGAGGTAGGATTTCCCAATGGCGAATTGTGCATCCAGCCACCCGGCAGCGAAATCCGACCCGAACAGCGCAGCATAGGCCCCCAAAAAAAGGGCCACCAATCCCGTGACCTCCAAAATGAGGCCACGCCTTATTCCGCGCACCGCTCCCCACAACAAGGGGATGGCCAGGACGATATCGAGGGGGCTGATTCCTTCGGGCATGTCGATGTGCAATCTACGTTTGCAGTCATGAACGCAGCGGGCAGAATCAGACAGGCAACAGCAGGTGACATCCCAAAGACGTATGCCCTCATTCGTGAGTTGGCAGAATACGAGCGGGCTTTAGAACAGGTCAACATCGGCGAAGCCACTCTGCGCGAAGACGGCTTTGGCCCCAATCCGGCTTATGGGTTGATCGTGGTGGAGCCTGCGGACCGGGATGAGGTGGTGGGCGTGGCCCTCCATTATGAGAAATACAGCACTTGGAACGGACGTTGCCTGTTTTTGGAGGACCTCGTGGTGACCCACGACGAACGGGGCAAGGGATATGGCAAACTGTTGTTTCAAGCGGTGGCCGAAGAAGCGGTTCGCCGGGGTTGTGCCTACATGCAATGGCAGGTACTCGATTGGAATACCCCAGCCATTGAATTCTACAAGTCGTTGGATTCGGAAGTCAGCAGTGAATGGCTGAATGGCCGTTTGGAAGGGGACGCGCTGAAGGCCTTGGCACAAGGGACATGAGGCGGGAGGTTCACAAATTCGGTGGGGCTTCCGTGCGGGATGCCGAGGCAGTCCGAAACGTGGGCCGCATCGTGGAGGGGTTGTGTGCCAAAGGTGTCCAGCCCATTGTGGTGGTCAGCGCCATGGCGAAAACCACCAACGCGCTGGAGCAGGTCTGGAAGGGACTCCCGGAAGGGGGGCCGGTGGAGGCGCGCTGTGCGGAAGTATTGGAATTCCATGCCGACGTGGTGCGGGGATTGTCGCTGTCGTCCGACTTGCTCCAAAACGATGTGGCCCATTTTTTGTCGGCAGCAGAGGCCTTGAATGGCCGAGCACCGGAGGATGCCAAAGGGTATGATGCCCTGGTGGGATTTGGCGAATGCATGTCCACCCGAATCGTGCACGCTCATTTGATGCAGCTCGGGTTGCCTGCGCATTGGTGGTCGGCTTGGAAACTCATCCAGACCGACGCGTCACACCGCACGGCACAGGTTGCGTTGCCTGCCACAGGCGCTGCGGTGAGGGAAGCGCTGTCTGGACTTGGTGAGGGGTTGGCTGTGACGCAGGGGTTCGTCGGAGGAACCTCTGACGGCACACCGACTACGTTGGGGCGTGAAGGATCAGATTTTAGCGGAGCCTTGTTCGCAGAAGCAGGAGCTGCGGAGCGTCTTGTGGTGTGGAAGGATGTGGAGGGAGTGATGACAGGTGACCCCCGACGTTGGCCTTTGGCGAAGAAAATCGACAGGCTGGATCACGGAACAGCAGAGCGGATGAGCTTGGCAGGAGCAGGGATCCTGCATCCATCGACCATGGCGCCGCTGCGCCGCGCGGGCATTCCACTGGAAGTGCGCAGTTTCCAGCAGCCAGAGGGGCTTGGAACGGTGATTGAGGAGTGTCCGGCACCTGCTGACCTTCCTCTGCTTTGGGCTTTCGGGATGGATGCATCAGGTGCACAAGAGGTGCGCTGTCTGACCGACCAACCGACGGAAGCCCTGGCAGAATGGAATGCGGCCTTTCCAAACCGGCTGGCATCTTCTGCAGTCTCCGACCCTAACCTTCAAGGCTGCGTCCGGTTGGTCTTCTGACCCCCATCCACCCAACTTTTGGGACAAAAAAAAGCCAGTTCTTTCAAGAACCGGCTTTCTCTGCGAGGCGCAGCAATGTCAATATTCGTCTTCATTGAAGAAGAAATCTTCCTTCGACGGATAGTCGGGCCAGATGTCTTCAATGGTATCATAAGTCTCCTGGTCATCTTCGATGTGCTGCAGGTTCTCTACCACTTCGAGGGGGGCACCCGTTCGCATGGCGAAATCAATCAGCTCATCCTTTGTGGCAGGCCAAGGAGCGTCTTCGAGATAGGAGGCAAGTTCAAGTGTCCAATACATGGTGTGTCACATTTGGGCGCGGCAAAAGTAACCGAGTCTACATTCTGTGCAAGCCTTACGCGCATTGAGCGCAAAATGTTTGGCTCAAGAGCCAGAATTCTTGTCCCGTGGCCACTTTTCTTCGACCGTGCCTTCGGAATGGGCAGCCCACCGTCCGAGTGTAAAGAGCGCATCGCTGAGTCTGTTGAGGTAGCGCATGGCGTCAGCAGACTGCACAATGAGCCGGTCCAAAGCGACGGCCCTCCGTTCTGCCCTGCGGCAAATGGTGCGGGCCACATGGCATGCAGAGACAGCAGGGGATCCGCCGGGCAGCACAAAGTGGCGCAGCGGCGGCAAGTCCTGCTCCAGTCCGTCGATCCAGTGCTCCAGGCTTTCTACGTCGGCGGCATCCACCTTGGGTTGCCCTTCGCGTGGCCCATTGGGGTCGGCGAACATGCCTCCAATGCGAAACAGGTGATCTTGGACGTTCCTCAAGTCTTCTCGCTGAGGCGCAAGCGTGGCATGGTCCAGTGTGGCACCGATGACTGCATTGAGTTCATCAATGGTTCCGTAGGCTTCGATTCGGGCGTCGTCCTTGTGGACTCGGGACCCATCAAACAACGACGTTTCACCACCGTCTCCGGTTCGGGTATAAATGCGCATGCTGCAAAGGTGCACCCTGAAACACAACCGATGTCAAGGCAGGGGCAGGGATGCGGGACGGCCCCTACCTTCGTTGGGTGGATGTCGAGAAGCAAAGCCGTTACGACAGGGCATATTTGAGGATGGCGCGCGAGTGGGCTGCCTTGTCCCATTGTCAGCGAAAGCAGGTCGGTGCGCTGATCGTGCGCGACGGCATGATCGTCTCTGACGGATACAATGGCACGCCCAGCGGTATGCCCAACGCCTGCGAAAATGATGCCGGTGAAACGCATTGGTATGTGCTTCATGCCGAGGCCAATGCCATCACCAAACTGGCCAGGTCATCGCACACCGCTCAAGGCGCGACGCTCTACATCACCCTGTCTCCATGTCGGGAATGCGCCAAGCTCATTCACCAGGCTGGCATTCGCCGGTTGGTCTACATCGACGCCTATAAAGACGACTCTGGTTTGAAGTTCTTGAACCAAGCAGGGGTTCAAACTGTACGATACTCAGATGTCCACTGAACGTCCTCCTGTCCCCCGCGCCTGGCTGCCACTGGCCTTGGGTGTTGCCCTCATGTTGGGAGCGTATTTGGGCCGAAGTCTCAACCGCGAACAGGCCATTTGGAGTGTGCAAGGGCCGGCCTACGTGCCGACGGGCCAGGTGTTGTCGTCTGTCCTGGACCGCATCGACCGCATGTATGTGGATCCGGTGGACCGTTCTCGGTTGACAGAAGTGGCGATCGATGCCATCCTCGATGAATTGGATCCCCACAGCGATTGGTTCAGCAGTGCTGAACTCGCGGCCATGGCAGAGCCCATGGAAGGCAACTTCGAAGGCATCGGCGTGGAGTTTCTGCTACAGAACGATACCATCATGGTGGTGACCCCCATTCCAGGTGGCCCGAGTGAAGAAGCCGGGGTATTGGCTGGCGACCGCATTGTGGAGGTTGACGATTCGGTCATTGCAGGATCGGGGTTGACCAATTCTAAGGTGATGAAATTGCTCAAAGGGCCGGCCGGAACCAGCGTTAGGCTCGGGCTCCGCCGCCCGGGTGCCCCAGGATCTGATTCTGTGGCTGTGAGCATTCGGCGTGGACGCATTCCCATTCACAGTGTGGTGTCGGCCGAAATCCTCGGTGACATTGGGTACCTGAAGGTCATCCGCTTCGCGCGCAACACCCACGAAGAGTTTGAAGCGGCGCTCTACGCACTGCGCGATGCGGGGGCCCAACGGTTTGTGCTGGACTTGCGGGGCAATGGTGGCGGCTATCTGCACGCCGCGGTGCCCATGGTGGAGCATTTCTTGGAAAAAGGAGACCTCGTCGTCTACACAGAAGGCACCGCCCAACCCCGGCGCGAATACGTGACCGACCGTCCGGGCGCGTTCCGCTCGGAACCACTGGTGATCATGGTGGACGAAGGCAGCGCTTCCGCAAGCGAAATTTTTGCTGGGGCGATTCAAGACCACGACCGCGGGGTTGTGGTGGGGCGCAGGACTTTCGGCAAAGGATTGGTCCAAGAGGAGTTTCCGGTGGCCGACCGCGGCGCTCTCAGATTGACGGTAGCCCGGTATTACACCCCCAGCGGACGGTCCATACAGCGGCCCTACGGCAAAGGGGTGGACTACGAAGAAGAATGGCGGGAGCGGGAGGAGCGCGGAGAGTACCTCGAGGAAGACAGCGTGTATCAGGTAGATTCACTGGCTTTCATGACCCGAGCGGGACGCACTGTGTTTGGCGGGGGCGGCATTGCCCCAGATGTATTTGTGCCCCTCGATACCGGCAGTTATCCGGCGTCATTCCGGGAGTTGGTCTACGCGGGCCGAATCCGTGAACACGCCTTCCAACTCACTGAAGAAAAGCGCTCAGAATTCATCGCCATGGGCGGAGTGGTGTCTTTTTTGAATGAAGTCGACAGTGGCTACGACCTCGGGGCATCCATGCTGATTGACGAGACCTACCTTCCAGAAGAGGGCCGTGCCCGTGCCGAAGACCTGATCCGCAGAAGGATTGTGGAGCGCATAGCTCACAATGTCTGGGGTGAGAGTGCTGGCTACAGGTCGGTCTTGGGTTGGGACAACGAATGGCAAGCGGCGCAGAACGTGTTCGGAGAGATCGCCGTGTTATTGGCACCAGAACCCCCTGCGCCCATGCCTGCCGTCACAGAGCCCGAGCAGAACGATTAAATTCGCATCCCCAACAACCCCCTCAATTTCACCTCTATGTCTTTTGAACTCCCCGCACTTCCTTACGCCTACGATGCCCTCGAGCCCCACATCGACGCGCGAACCATGGAAATTCACCACGGAAAGCACCACGCCGGATACACTGCAAAACTCAACGCAGCGGTTGAAGGAACAGACCTTGCTGGAAAGTCCATTGAGGACTTGTGCGGCCAACACGCCGACAATGGCGCGGTCCGCAACAACGGAGGAGGGTACTACAACCACAACATGTTCTGGACGAGCATGTCACCCAACGGTGGCGGGGCTCCTTCAGGCGACTTGGGAGCGGCCATCGATGCCGCTTTTGGTAGCTATGATGGGTTCAAAGAAGCTTTTGCAGCAGCAGCAGCAACACGTTTCGGCAGTGGCTGGGCTTGGCTGTGTGTCAAGGACGGTGCCCTCGAGGTGTGTTCTTCAGCCAACCAAGACAACCCTCTGATGGCCGGCGTAGGATGCGGTGGACACCCCATCCTCGGTCTCGACGTTTGGGAGCACGCGTATTATCTGAATTACCAGAATCGCCGTCCTGACTACATCGCGGCTTTCTTCAATGTGATCGACTGGGACGCGATTTCTGCGCGTTTCGCGGCCGCCAACGGCTGATTTTTTTCTGCGCCGCATGCGATACCTCATTCTCGTCGCGGGCGGCACAGGCACCCGCATGAACCGGCCGGTCGCCAAGCAGTTTTTACCGCTTGGGGGCCGGCCGGTGATCGTGCACACCTTGGACAGATTCCGGGAGGCTTTTCCCGAGCTACATGTGGTGTTGGTGCTCCACGAGAGCCTTCACCCAGCATGGGAAGAGGTGGTGAGGGCCCACCCGCAAGCACGCGTAGACTGCGTCGTCAATGGAGGAGCCGAACGGTTTCACTCGGTCCGTCAAGGGTTGGCCGCACTGCCCAACGGGCAGGGTTTGGTGGGCATCCACGATGCGGTGCGGCCCTTTGCAGAGGTCGAGACCATCAAGCGGTGTTACGCCGCTGCAGAGGAAACGGGCGCTGCTGTCCCTGTGGTTCCAGTAAAAGACACCATTCGCCAAGTGGGGGCGCAGGGCAGTGCACCCCTCAACCGTGCAGAATTGCGCGCAGTACAAACACCACAGGTGTTCTCCCTGTCCCGGCTTCGCGTGGCTTACGAAGTGGGCTACGAAGACCACTTTACTGACGATGCGTCGGTCTGGGAGTTTGGCGGGAGCGTTGTCACCCTCGTCGAAGGTGACCTGCACAACATCAAGATCACCACTCCGGAAGATTTGCTGAGTGCCGAGGCTTTTCTCAGCCTGCGCGCCGCCTCTAACGGAAATCAGCGCGGCTGACCGCTGGCGTCATTATCCGGTGATAGGCCACCAGGGTGCCGGAAGTCAAGGCGACACTCAACAACACGGCCCACGTGTCGACTTCAAAGAGGTCCTCGGTCATGCTGCCAGTGTACCACAAGGTGAGGGCTGCCCCAGCATTGTTGACGAAGTGCGCGACCATTCCCGGGATAAGGCTTCCGCTGCGGTAAGCAAACCATCCGAAAAGTGCCCCAAGGAACAGGCGCGGCAAGAATCCATAGAATTGAAAGTGAATGGCGCTGAAGATGACTGAGGCTATGGCGATGCCAATCCAAGGCTTGCCAGTGGTCTTGATGAGCAGCGGCTGAAGTGCACCGCGAAAAGCCAGCTCCTCGAACACAGCAGGCACCAAGGCAACACTGATGATCACAATGATGCGCCGCGGACCTTCCGCGGTCACCAAGAAGGCCGTGACCTTTTCGAGCATCTCTTCAATCGGTTTGAGCACAGCTTCCAAATCTGAACCTTCGGGGATGGCCCAAACGTTCCACTCGTAGGTCAGGGCCATCAGGGGTGAAGAAAACACCGTAGCCAGCACGACCATGATCAATCCCCATGGCGCCAAAGCCCGGCGCGATGGGATCAATCCTGCGGGGACCGACCCTTTCCACAAGGCAGAAGCCACCAAAACCGCTCCGCCAAAACCCAAAGCCTGGCTGATGAGGTTTTGAAGGTGCAATTGCCACCAGTCGCTGTCCGAGCTCGGCATGACACCCACCGAAATGTTGCTCACGGTCTCCGAAAAGAAGAGGGGGGCAATAAAGGCGGCCAGCACCGAGGCCATGGCAGAGCACACAAAGAGGAGTCCGAGAAAGATGAGCGCACGGCTGAGCGCTTGAATTCGTTCGCTGTTCACGGTGTGAATCTAAGCCTTGGGGATGCCGTCTGCATAAGCTTCGGCGACCTTGTCGAGCTCTGCATGCAGCGCCGCCGGACTTTCCTCCGTGACCAGGACCAATCGGTGCTGCTTGAAGTGGGGGAGACCTCTGAAGTAGTTGGCATAGTGGCGGCGCATTTCAACCACGCCGAGCCTTTCGCCCTTCCATTCGAGGCTGTGCACCAAGTGGGCCCGCGCAGCTTCCACCCGGTCGGAAACGGTGGGGGCAGCCAGGTGTTCACCAGTGGCGAAATAGTGCTTGATTTCATCAAAAATCCATGGGTTGCCAATGCTCCCCCTGCCGATCATGATGCCATCCACCCCGTATTCATTGCGGTAGGCGAGCGCCTTTTCTGGGGTGTCGATGTCTCCGTTTCCAAAGACGGGGATGTGCATGTTGGGGTTCTCCTTGACAGCCCGAATCAAGGACCAATCTGCCTCGCCTTTGTACATCTGAGCTCGGGTGCGGCCGTGGATGGAAATGGCTTGGATCCCCACATCTTGAAGGCGTTCGGCGACCTCCACGATGTACTTGGAATTGTCATCCCAACCGAGGCGGGTCTTGACTGTGACAGGCAATCCCACCGCATCCACAATCTCCTTGGTCATGGAGACCATTTTTGGGATGTCCTGCAGGATGCCCGCGCCCGCGCCTTTGCAGGCGACCTTTTTGACCGGACATCCATAGTTGATGTCCAGTACGTCGGGCCCAGATGCCGCTGTGATTTCAGCTGCGCGTCGCATGGAGTCGATTTCCGAACCAAATATTTGGATGCCAATGGGCCTTTCTTTCTCGTAGATGTCCAGCTTTTGACGGCTTTTGACGGCATCTCGGATCAATCCTTCAGAGCTGATGAACTCGGTGTACATCATGTCCGCACCGTGCTTTTTGCAGAGGGTTCGGAAAGGGGGATCGCTCACATCCTCCATGGGGGCCAGGAGGAGGGGGAATTCGCCGAGTTCTACAGAGCCAATGCGCACCATGGTGCAAAATTAGCCCGCATCGGGCACCATGCGACGCACGAGGTACGCGACCATGGCTGCACTGAACGTGCCGCCCACACCGAGGACCACAATTGCCACCCCTAAAACGTCTGCAGCGTGCAGTGAAACAGGGTATGCCGGCACCATTGCTCCTTCCAGACGAACCAGGCCATAACGGTCTTGCAGCA
This sequence comes from uncultured Flavobacteriales bacterium, assembly GCA_965659115.1. Classification (GTDB taxonomy): domain Bacteria; phylum Bacteroidota; class Bacteroidia; order Flavobacteriales_D; family Sanyastnellaceae; genus UBA8752. The sequence goes on from CBFHUP010000001.1 coordinate 46,732, forward strand.
GCACAAGAGCAACCCCGATGCCGATGCCCGTGACAGCACCAACGGCGTTGATCAACAGCCCTTGCCAGCTGAACACCTGGCGCACTTCGCGCCCTGTCATACCCATGGCGGTGAGGGTGCTGACGTCGCGCCGCTTGTCCAAGAGCAACATCGTCAGCGCGGCGAGGATGTTAAAGGCGGCCACGACCAAAATGAAACTCAGTATCGCGAACGTGGCCCATTTTTCGGCCCGGCTTGTAGCGTGGATCAGGGCGTTTTTTTCCCGGCGTGTGCGGGTTTTGAGCGCCGCAGGCAGCGCACCGTCCAATGCGGCCCGCAGCTGTTCTTGGCTCCAGCCGGAGGCAGGCACGACCTCTATTCTGGAGACGGCATCAGGCCTTTGAAGCACTTCTTGCGCAAAGTCCAAACTGCCCACGATGGTCCGAGCGTCGATGTCGGCATTGATCGAGAACGTGCCGCACACCGGCAACCGACCCGAGACCATCATACTTTCAACGCCTCCATCGAACAAGCTTCTTCCTTTCATGGAACCCAAGCTTCGACCGCGTTTTGGCGCAGCCACGGTCAAAGTGACGGCCGCATCCGCCTCAATGGGCAGGCGCATTTCGCGTGCGATCCCCAAGCCGACATAGCCACAAGGCATGCCCAAGGTGTCCTTGTTGAGCTGGGCGCCCCGGATCAACCGGTCTTCTAAACCTGTGTAGCGCGCATGCTGTGTATCAAAACCGAGCAGCGTACACACCCTTGGTTCGCCCTGACGGCGCACCACCACATCTTGTTCCAATACCCCGCCAGCATGGGCAACTCCCGGGTGAGCTTGGAGGCTGTCGATCCAAGCCGCCGGTATGATGCGGCCTTCGACAGGCAACACGGCCAGTTCAGTATCCAGGCTGGAAAACAGGTCTTCCACGAGGTCCTCGATGCCGTTGAAAGCACTCAGGATCGCGATCATGGCTGCAGCAACAGCTGCTACGACAAACACCGAGATGCCCGACACCAAGTGGATCAGGCGTTGGGATTTTCGGGACCAGAGGTACCGACGGGCGATGTGGAACGGCACGTTCACCCTGCCAAATTAGGTTCCATAGTCGAGGGGAATCAACTTTGGTTTTATCCCACCTCATTTTCATCACGGCGCTTTCGCCGACTTGTTGGACTTGGACCTTTCAGCGGGCTTGGTGGGCCAGCTTCGGATTGCCCTGAGCTGCTTGAGGACTTTAGTCGTCTTTGAGCAGGCCGTCGATTTCCTCATAGCGGTCGAGGCTGTCATCGAGGAAGAAGCGCAACTCGGGCATTTTACGCAAGTGCTTGCCCACTTTGCCGGCGAGCAATTTGCGGATGTGGAAGGCTTCGGCCTCCACCAAAGCGAGGCCTTCTTCGGGTTTGCCCACCGAGGCGATGGGCATGAAGCTGAGGTAGACCCTTGCCAAAGACAAATCCGGCGTCAACCGCACGGTAGTGACGGTGATGAAATGCCCGCCGAAGCGGATGGAAGCTTCACGTTGGAGAAGGCTTCCGATTTCTTTTTGGAGCAATGCCGCGAGGCGTTCCTGTCGAATTCCGGCCATAGTTCAGTCGATGCGGAGTTTTTGCCGTCGCCCATCGGGCATGACGGCGATGATGATGCCCTTGGTCGAAGGTATGGGACAAGGCAGTGGGCACCCACAGGCCTCCAAAGCGCGTCCCATCAAATCATAGAGGGCAATGGAATGCGGGGGGTGGGTCCCGGACCAATGCAGCGCGCCATTGTAGACCTGCAATTGGCCAGCTTGGGAGGCGATGGGCACGTTGCTCGGGGTCAAACTGTCCAGGCATCCAGGATGCGCTGGCAACCAAGTGGTGTCCAATTCAAAGTCATGCCGGAGTCCACCGTTTTGGGTGACGCAGGCCGCGCGCGGGTCCCAATCCGCGATGCAGAGATAGGCTGCCGGTCCCATCGGGCCATTTTCAGAGCCGATGCCTTCGATCCAGTACTCGGTAAAGTTGATGTTGTCGGACAAGAGCTGCATGGTCAACCGGCGGCTGACCGTTCCGTCGGTCCAGGTGAAAGGCTCGACCGCAATGCAGGTGATTTCTTGTTCAATGCAATTCGGGGCCATCATCGTTTCCCCAGGCTCCAAACTAAAGTCAAACCACAGCGTTCCGGGGTCCGCATCGAGGTCCCAACGCATCCAGACTTCGCCAGCTTCTTGATTTTCATGGAACCAACCGGCAAAACCCGATGTGGGGCTGCCCTCGTATTGGACTTCCATTCTGTGCCAGAGCGAGCCATCAGCCATCGTCGTGTCCATGGCAACGGAGTATGTCACGGGAGTCGGCAACCAGCCTCCTTCAACACCGCACCACGTTCGGTCTTCCTCCATCATGGACATGTAAGTGTCTTGGGCCAGTCCAGAGCTGCCTGCTGCCAGACACGCGATGAGCATGATGGTGCAGCGCATCATCAATACAGGAAATGGTTGTGCGGAAAGCGCTGAACATGGAGCTCTCGCACCTCAGCATAGAGGACTTCACGCAAGCTGTCCATGCCTTCTTTGGTTTTGGCAGAGAGGAAGAGCACAGGGCCGTCATGGTCTCCAAAACGCCGCCGCAGGCCTTCGATCAAGAGGGGCCGTTCCACGTTCCCATCAGGGTCGTTTAGTTGGTCTATTTTGTTGAACAGAAGCATGGTGCGCTGTGCGCCCGCCCCTATGCCCGAGAGGGTTTCCTCCACCACTTTTAGGTGGTCTTCAAACTGGGGGTGGGACACGTCGATCACATGAACCAGAAGGTCACTCTCGCGTGTCTCATCCAAAGTGCTCTTGAAGCTCTCCACGAGCTGGTGCGGCAGCTTTCGGATGAACCCTACGGTGTCGCTGAGCAAAAAGGGCAGGTTGTGCACCACCACCTTTCGGACAGTGGTGTCCAGGGTAGCAAAGAGCTTGTTTTCTGCAAAGACTTCCGACTTGGAGAGGCGGTTCATCAGGGTCGACTTGCCTGCATTGGTGTAGCCTACAAGCGCCACACGGACCAGTGCACCGCGGTTTCCCCGTTGGGTGGCCATTTGGCGGTCTATGGCAGACAGGTCTTTTTTCAAGGCCGCAATCCGATCCCGGATGATCCGCCGGTCCGTCTCGATTTCTTTTTCGCCGGGTCCCTTCATGCCGATGCCGCCTTTCTGCTTTTGCAGGTGGGTCCACATATTGGTCAATCGGGGCAACAAATACTGATACTGGGCCAGCTCAACCTGCGTCTTGGCATGCGCTGTTCTCGCGCGCTGAGCGAAGATGTCGAGGATGAGGTTGGCGCGGTCCAGGACCTTGGTTTCTGGCAACGCCTCGCCCAAGTTGCGCAGCTGCGAGGGACTGAGTTCGTCGTCGAAAATGAGCAGGTCGATGTCGTGCTCCTCGATGTACTCGGTGATCTCCTGAAACTTGCCCTTGCCCACAAACGTCCGGACATCCGGATGGTCCAGCGATTGGGTAAACGTGCGAATGGTCTCTGCGTTTGCCGTGCGGGCCAAAAACTCCAGTTCGTCCAAATACTCCGCGAGCAAATCACGGGACTGGTCGCGGGTGACCAATCCAACCAAGACCGCCCTTTCGGGCTTGCCGTCTTTCCGGGCGAGGGGTTTCTCCAGCATTAGTCTCTGAAGCGTTCGATGTATTGGGCAACGGCATAAATCTCAGCTTTGCTCAGGACGCCCTTTTGGCCCGGCATGGTGCCCTTGCCGTAGGTGATCAGTGCAGCCCGCTTTTCGAGGTCCATGTCAGACTGGCTCAAATCCGGAGCTTTGGAAGCCATCAGCTTGCCATCATCGCCGTGGCAAAGCGAGCATTTGCGGATGTACAAAGCCCTGGCTTGGGCTTCACTGACAGGTGCTGAACCGTCCGATGCTGGAGGGACACCATGGTCACCGCAACCCGCTGAAGCGAGCACAGCGAGCCACAAGATGAGGGGCGTGGTGTAGGGTTTCACAACCAGCCGTATGCTTCGAATCCGGCGCGGAATGGCCAGGGAATGCTGGAGAGGATGAGCACCAATGAAACGGTAAACCAAATGGCTTGGCGGCGGAACTTGGTCCGGTCGTCATCGGCGCGCTTGGCGAGGCTGTGTCCCAACGTGCCCAGCACAACGGCAATGAGCATGGTGGCCATGTGTTCCAGCGAGAAAAAACGCATAACGGTGTTGGCCATCGCGTCGGCATTGCCCAACATGCTGCTCCAGCCTTTGCCGAAGTACAGCACGAAACCGAGCACCAATTGCAAGTGCAAGGAAATCATGGTGAACAGCCCGCGCTTGTAGTCGCTGCTGCTAAAACTGCGTCCTGAAGACATTCCGGAGAAGGCCTTGACGATGGAGAGCAGCATGAGAATGAGGACGACCCATCTAAGGGCGCCGTGGAGGTGTTGGATTCCGGTCAACATGGGACGAAGATACGGGGGTACATTGCGCCCATGCGACTCGACTTGAAAGGAAAACACGCCCTCGTCTGTGGGGCGTCCCAAGGAATAGGCTGGGCAGCAGCCAAAGAGCTGGCGGAATTGGGGGCCCAGTGCACCCTGATGGCCCGGAATTCGGAGCGTTTGGAGCAGGCCGTTCAACGGCTCCCCGGAACGGGTCACAGCATCGCAGTGGCCGACTTTACCCAGCCAGAGGCCGTGAGCGCAGCCGCGTTGAAGGCAGCAGAACAGGCTCCGGTGGACATCCTCATCAACAACACCGGCGGACCTCCGGGCGGGCCAGCCCACGCGGCGGACACTTCAGCTTACCTCGCGGCCTTCACACAACACCTTTTGTGCAACCAGCGGTTGGTTCAAGCGGTGTTGCCCGGCATGCGGGCATCGGGCGGTGGACGCATCGTCAATGTGATTTCCACTTCGGTCAAGCAGCCACTCGACGGACTGGGCGTATCCAATACCGTACGCGGCGCTGTGGCCAATTGGGCCAAAACCCTCGCCAACGAACTCGGCCCAGACGGCATTACAGTCAACAACGTCCTTCCCGGCGCGACGCGCACGGCAAGGTTGGATCAAATCGCGGAGGCGAAGGCGTCCAAGACCGGACAGTCACCTGCCGAAGTGCTGCACGCGATGGCACAAGCCGTTCCGTTGCGCCGCTTGGGCGAGGCGGAAGAAATCGGAGCGGCCATTGCCTTTCTGTGCAGTCCAGCAGCGGCGTACATCAGCGGCATCAATTTGCCGGTCGATGGCGGCCGCACCCGCTCGCTCTAACCCCAGAGCTGGGCCGCGCTCGGTTCATCACCAAGCCCCGGTCATAAACTTCATCCTTTGGATGGCCATTTCCACACCGCTGAAAGCTACTTTCGCACCGCACGTCAATCGAAACGTCACCTTACGTCCCATGGAGCACCCCAGTGTCCAGGCGTTTATGGCAGAAGCCCTACGCCGCAATCCCAACGAGCCTGAGTTTTTGCAGGCCGTCGAAGAGGTCGCAGAGACCGTCATTCCCTTCATTGAAAACAACCCGAAATACCAAGGCCATGCCCTGTTGGAGCGCATGATCGAGCCTGAGCGTGTGATTTCTTTCCGCGTTCCATGGACCGACAATGCCGGCAACATTCAGGTCAACCGAGGCTACCGGGTGGAGTTTAATTCAGCCATTGGACCTTACAAAGGAGGGCTGAGATTTCACCCCAGCGTGAACTTGAGCATCCTCAAGTTCTTGGGCTATGAACAGGTCTTCAAGAATTCGCTCACAACCCTGCCCATGGGTGGGGGAAAGGGCGGTTCCGACTTCGACCCCAAAGGCAAGACGGATGCCGAAGTGATGCGTTTCTGTCAGAGTTTTATGACCGAGCTGAGCCGTCACATTGGTCCCAATACTGACGTCCCAGCAGGTGACATCGGTGTTGGAGGCCGTGAAATTGGATACATGTTTGGCCAGTACAAGCGCCTGCGCAATGAGTTTACTGGTGTCCTCACCGGAAAGAAGCCCGCATGGGGCGGCTCTTTGATCCGTCCAGAGGCGACCGGCTATGGAGCGACTTATTTCATGGCAGAAATGCTCGCCATGAAAGACCAGTCCATCGATGGCAAAACCGTGGTCATTTCTGGTTCTGGCAACGTGGCTTTGCATGCCGCAGAGAAGTGTCTCCGTTTGGGAGGAAAAGTGGTGGCTTTGAGCGACAGCAAGGGCAGCATCCACGACCCTGCCGGGTTGACCGAAGAGAAGCTCGCTTGGCTCAAGGACCTGAAAGAGGTGCGCCGAGGGCGGATCTCAGAATACGCCGAGGCCCACGAAGGCGTCACATTCCGCGCTGGACAAGACCCTTGGGATTTGGCTTGCGATTTGGCATTCCCTTGCGCCACTCAGAACGAATTGGATGGCGCAGAAGCTCAAACACTGGTGTCCAATGGCTGCAAAGCCGTGGCAGAGGGGGCCAACATGCCTTGCACTCCTGAGGCCGTCGAATGCTTCCAGAAGGCGGGTGTCATGTTTGCTCCAGGAAAAGCCTCGAACGCCGGTGGCGTGGCGACATCTGGTTTGGAGATGTCCCAAAACAGTTTGCGGATGTCGTGGACCTCAGAAGAAGTCGATGGCCATTTGCAGCGCATCATGAAGGACATTCACGCCCAGTGCGTCCAGTACGGACGGACGGATGGAGGATCAGTGGACTATGTGCGCGGAGCCAACATCGCAGGCTTTGTGAAGGTCGCTGACGCCATGATCGATCAGGGCGTGGTGTGACCATTTCTGACGGACTGTAGTCCGATGATGACAAAAGGTGTGAAGTCTGCTCCTACGACAGAACAGAATCAAGCACCCTACGTTTGAACTGTCAACGGCATGCATTCAAGCCGTTGGTGCCACGAGACAAGCGTGGCTGGCAAGCAATTTGGTTAAGTGAAGCGCCCTGGAAACGTCCGGGGCGCTTTCGTTTTATACCCCATCGCTTGTGACAGTTTATGAAACGTAGGCAAGAACCGACAAGAAGCATATGTCCTGCTCCTACATGCAACCGAAGGCTTTGGTTCTACGTTTGTAATGTCAACGGCACGCATTAAAGTCGTTGGTGCCACGAAGCAAGCGTGGCTGGCAAGCAATTTGGTTAATTAAAAGCGCCCTGGAAACGTCCGGGGCGCTTTCATTTTGGAGCTTTTTTGGGGGCGCCGTGCAGACGCAGCGCTTCAAGTGTCGCTGCAGAGCTCTACCAACACTTTTGCCGTATCGCTCGGGTGTAGGAATGCGATGCGCTTGTTGTCTGCACCTGGCTTGGGCCCGGTGACAATCCGGTAACCCTTTGCGGTGAGGCGTTCGAGTTCGGCTTCCAAATCATCGACATGAAAAGCGATGTGGTGCAAACCGGCCCCCCGCTTTTCGAGGTGCTTGGCAATGGCGCTATCGGGAGATGTGGGGACCAAGAGCTCCACTTTGGCTCCACCGGCCTCGAAGAAGGAGGTCAGAACCGCCTCGCCCATGACTTCTTCCCGCTTGTATGAGGGGCTCCCGAGCACCTCACCAAAGATCTTCTCTGCTGCTTCTAAATCTTCGACGGCGATGCCGATATGCTCGAGTTTCTTCATGCCAATTTGTGGGGCAGCCTTTCGGCGGCAAGAGACAAGGCGTGCTCGGCCACTTCTTCGCTGTCCCAGCATTCGCCGATGTCAGCGCGGTCCATCACCTCTTCCATGATTCCATCTTGGATGGCACCAAGGGCCAACGCCTCATGATAAGGCAGATGTGAGAACGTGACCATGGAATACAGCGGGGTCCACTGCTCTGGGAAGCGTTCAGTCAGCCTGCGCTCAATGCGTTTTCGCAACAAGAAACGGGGGTCACCCGTCTTGTCTCTCATTTCGATGAAGTTGCGCAAAGCCAAGTCGCCGATGGCATCTCCATTGGGCTTGCGGTTTCGGCCAAATTCAGCGAAAAGCCCACCCCAATTGTCCGCAGCGGATGAACCTCCGCGGTCATCCAACATATCGGCGAGCACGCGCACATCTTCAAAACCGCTGTTCATACCCTGTCCGTAAAACGGCACAATGGCATGGGCCGCATCGCCGAGCAAAACAATCCGCTCCCCGTGATTCCAAGGGTTGCACCGTGTGGTGACCAATGAGCTTGTGGGGTGGGTGGCCCAATCGCTTTCGAAATCAGGAAGGTGCTTCAGGACGTCCGGAAAGTGCTGCTCGAAATAGCCGCGCGCCGCTGAGGCCCCTTCGATGCCGGCAAAGGCATCTGCACCTTCGTAGGGGGCAAACAACGTGCAGGTAAAGGTGCGGTCGGGGTTGGGCAACGCCATGAGCATGAAATGGCCGCGTGGCCATATGTGCAATGCCTCGGGGTCGATGGCAAAGTCGCCATCTGCGTTGGGGGGCATGGCGACTTCCTTGTAGCCGTGCTCCAGGTAGAACTGGCTGAAATCGAACCGGTCTGTCCGCATCATGCGCGAACGCACTGCACTGAAGGCTCCGTCCGTGCCAAAAACATGGCTGTGTTCAGCGGTCTGGCCGCTGCGAAAGTGCAAGGTCACACCTCCGTCGTTTTCTGAGAAGTCTTGAAGCGCGTGTTCAAATTTGACCTGCACCAGCCCGGTGGATTCGGCCTCCTCCAAAAGGATGCGGTTGAGCGGCCCGCGCGCCACCGAATAAATGCACTCGTCGTGGCCGAACCGACCGCGGCCAGGCAGGCCGTATGGCTGATAGGTGAGCTCGCCTGCTTGGTTGTGCATGCACCGCGCTTTGACGGGCATGGCAATTTGGCGCACGGCGTCCATGGCTCCGGCGACTTCCAGCGCACGCCATCCCCTTTCGCTCAATGCGAGGTTGATGGACCTGCCGGCAGCATCGCCCACCTTGCGTGGGTCTGCGCGGCGCTCATACACGGTCACTTTGTGGCCACGGTTGGCCAAGACCAAGGCCAGCAGGCTGCCCACAAGCCCTGCGCCAACAATGGCGACAGACTGTCCGCTCTCGGAGGTCATGCGTTGAGCGCCTGTTCGAGGTCGTCGATGAGGTCTTCTGGATCCTCTACACCGCAGCTGATGCGGATGAGGCTGTCATTGATGCCGAGCATGGCACGCTGATCGGCTGGCACAGAGGCGTGTGTCATCAGGGCGGGGTGCTCGATGAGGCTTTCGACGCCACCGAGGGACTCTGCCAGGGCAAACACCTTCGTGGATTCGCACACCTTGCGGGAGGCCGCCAGGCTGTCATCTGTGAGGGTGAAGCTGATCATGCCGCCAAAATCACTCATTTGGCGGGCGGCGACATCGTGGTTGGGCGATGCTGTGCGACCGGGCCAGTACACCTTGTCCACTTTGGGATGGGCTTCGAGCCATTCGGCGACAGCCCGTCCATTGATACAATGCTGACGAACGCGAATGCCCAAGGTTTTGATGCCCCGCAATACGAGGAAGCAGTCCATGGGACCGGGCACGGCACCCACGTTGTTTTGCAGGGTGCGCAGCGCCGCATCGGTCTCGGCGTCCTTGGTCATGAGGGCCCCCATCACAACATCGGAGTGTCCGCCGAGGTACTTGGTAACGCTGTGCATGACGATGTCCGCTCCGCATTCGAGTGGGCGTTGCAAGGCGGGTGTGGCAAAGGTGTTGTCCACCGCCAATTTGGCGGGGTGGCCTTCGAGGACTTTGGCGACCGCCGCAATGTCTGTGATGCGCAACAATGGGTTGGTTGGGGTCTCCAACCAAACGAGCCGGGTGCGCTCATTGAGGACGGCAGTGACGTTGGATGCGTCTTGGGTATCCACAAAGTGGAATTTGATACCAAGGGGGGCATAGTGCGTGGTAAATAACCGGCGGGTTCCACCATAAAGGTCGTCTCCTGCGATCACCTCATCACCGGGACTCAGCGTCATGAGCACGGCGTCTACTGCAGCCAACCCACTGGAAAACGCCAACCCGTTTTGTCCCCCTTCGAGGGCAGCAAACGCCGATTCAAGGGCATCACGGGTGGGGTTTGACGACCTGCTGTATTCGTAGCCTTTGTGCTTTCCAATGCCCTCCTGAACATAGGTGGAGGACATGTAAACAGGAGTCATGATCGCACCCGTACTCGGATCCGGCTCAACTCCGGCATGAACGGACAGGGTGCTGAATCCGGGTGCTTTTTTATCGTTCGACATACTGCAAAGGTCGCAACTCCGAACCTACTCTGCGCGCCGTGTTCGCCTCATCCATCCGGGAATCACCAACACTCCAAGCAACAAGTAGATAAAATGGGTCGCCAGGCGCCAAATCAACATGGTCATGGCCGGCGCAATCAGCGAGTCCGACAGCGCAAACCAAGGCTCGAAAAAAGCGCCGAGTAACCACTCTGCCACGCCGCTCGAACCCGGGGTTGGACTGATGAGCAAGTACACCCACATCACCAGTTGCCGCGCCACAATGGTGACGGGCTCCAATGCGGAAAATGGCGCCACGACCATGGCCATGACGGCCACCAGAGAGAGGAACCGCGCCGTCCAGCTCGCCATGGTGGCTGAAAAAGCGCCGGCCCAATGGAGCATCGGCAAGGACTTCATTTCGAGCGCGCTGTGCTGCAAGTCGTCTGCAAACTTGGACAGGTTGTCCTGCCATCGCGAGAGCCATTGGATGCGCGCGCAGCGCAGAATGAGGTGACGGGTAGAAAAGGGAGCCAGAAATAAGCCAAAGGCAATGATCGCTGCGAGCAAGAGCATCACCCCCCATCCGACCCAAAAAACGCCCCATCCGAGGGTGCTGTCAAAATCCGACGGAGCTACGGCAGGGCCCAGAAAAAAAAGCAATGGCGGCACCGCCAGCACGTAAAACAGCTCGTCCAGCAAGGCCGTAGAAAACACCAGTGCGGTGCTCTTTCCGGCTGTCATGCCTTGACGGTGCAGTCCCCAAATGGCCACAGCTCCGCCCCCGACGATGCCCGGAGTGATGGCCGAAGCAAACTCCCAGACCACGGTAGTTTCGATGGCACTGCGCCAAGTCAAACTGCCATTGGAAAGCCACCTGAGTCTCAACACATAGCCCAAGTCTCGGATGAAGATCAGCCCCAACAAACTTCCCAAGGCAACAGGCCAGCCCGGTAGGGTCACCGATCCTTGAACCGCCGACCAGCCGCCATTTTTCTGCACGGTTTGGTACAGAAGGCCTGCCACCACTGAGAGGCCGATGGCCAGTGGGATTAGGGCACGCAGAAGTTTTGGAGGTCGGCTTCCGATCATGCCCAGACCTCGGTGCCCTCCGTGCAGTTGCGGCACATTTCAATCCCGGCACGGTGGGTGAACACCGATGAACGGAACTGCTGGTAGGGTTGGCTTTGCCAGATTTCACGGAATGCAGCGCCGTCGGTGGCGTGTCCCATGCTGTGCTGTGCATCCTTGTCAAAACAGCACGGCACGACTTGTCCATCCCAAGTGACCACTGCTCCCTGCCACATGCGCCAGCATCGGTCAAGCATGGGGTTGCGCAGGACCCATCGGCCCGATGGGTCGCGGTCGTAACGCCGCAAACGCGGATTTTCAGTCAGGAGCGGATGGCCGTCCCGGGGAGCATCCAGTTGGGCGGTTTTCACCACAAATTCATCCACACCCCAGCGGCGCGCCATGGATTGCATGGTAGGGAGTTGGTGTTCATTGGGTCCCACAACGAGGAATTGCCAAACAACGTGCGGCCGCTTTCCTCGCAGACGTTTCCGGGCCTCCAAAATGTGCCGGGTGGCTTCGAGCACTTTTTCCAATTTGCCGCCGACGCGATACGACGAATAGGAGGCTTGGTCGGCTCCATCGATGGAGATGATCAACCGATCGATGCCACTGTTCACGATGCGTTCAGCGCGCTCAGGGTTGATGTGGTGCGCGTTGGTAGAGGTGCTCACGTACAGGCCTTCGCGTTTGCCGATGGTGACCAAATCGTCCATGCCGGGGTTGAGGTAAGGTTCGCCTTGGAAGTAGAGGTTGAGGTACACCAAGTCGCGCGCCATTCCCTCTGGCCCCGACAACAAGGCAGACAGCCTTTCCGGGTTGAGCATACCCGTGGGGCGCGTAAAAGAGCGCAACCCGCTGGGGCATTCAGGACAACGCAAATTGCAGGCCGTTGTGGGCTCAACGCTCAGGCTCATGGGCCATGCCGTCATGGCGGGCATGGCGGCTCCCGCGGCGGCTTGTGCAGCCCGGAATCCACGCAGCAATCGCAGGGCATTCGCCGTCTTTCGCGCATCGAGTGGGGCGAACCTGGCCCGTCTGTCCCTCCATTTGGCCCAGGCCTTCGAAAGGGCCTTGCGGTCGGGTCTTGGATCGGGTGGAGAGGACAGTGGAGAAGTCACGCTCGCAAGTTACCCAAGCTGGCGTGCTCGGGGCGAGGTATCGCCGCATGAGAGGCTTAAATTGCGGCTGTGATCCTGATCGACGATACCCTCCTTTCGACCGAGTTGTTTGACAGGAAGTTTTGCTGTGACCTCAAAGCCTGCAAGGGCGCATGCTGCGTAGAAGGCGAAAGCGGAGCTCCACTGGAGCCCGAAGAGTTGGCAGAGATCGAAGCGGCCTTTCCCATCATCAAAGACAGGCTCAAGCCAGACAGCTTGGCGGTCATTGAGCAGGAGGGCTTGCATGTGGTCGATGCCGATGGCGACCATGTCACGCCCATTGTCAATGGCAAGGAGTGTGTGTACGCCACGTTCGACGAGGACGGCACGGCCAAATGCGCTTTTGAGCAAGCCCACCAGGCTGGAGAAATTGAATGGCAAAAGCCCATCAGTTGTCACCTGTACCCCATCCGATTGACGCCGCTCAAAGACCTTGTGGCGTTGAATTACCACCAGTGGCCCATCTGCGGTGGCGCCGTGAGCTGCGGTGTGGGGCTCAACCTCAGCGTCCTCCAGTTTTGTAAGTCTTCGTTGACCCGCCGTTTTGGCGAGGCTTGGTTCGCCGAAGCCACCGTCGCCGAGCGCGAATGGCGCGAAGCCACAGAAAACCGAGGCCAAGAACCCAACGGCACCTCTTGAGCTCCATGATCACCAGGTGCTCCACTTTCTTGGCCGGTTGCTGGACAACGGTTTTGCTGATCGCAGTGTCCTTGCCTCTTGGGGCACAACCTGCCATGAAATTGTTGGAACAAGCGGCGACACCTGCCGACGAGGTTGTGTTGGGCCTGGACGGGGTTCACCTGATGTTGCTCGTGCGGTCTAGCGGGGCGTCCGGCCATTGGTTGGACGCCGAGACGCGCATGGCGCAGCTTGATGGCGCTCCTTGGGCTGCAACCCTCCCTGAGGTCTGGGGACACGTTCCCCAGCGCACCGAGTCTTGGGAAGGATTGGGCGACATCGTCCACCTGGACATTGAGCCAGCTTGGGGTATGGCCGTGCTCTCGTTGAATCAAGAAGGAGTGGGGCGCGTGATGTTCTCTGGCAAGACGGGCCGTGAAAATCCGGTATGGGGCCGCCCGTGGAACGTTCCAGGCCTGTCTCAATTCGCGGGAACATGTGGCTTTGCTGTATTCGATCAACACCCTGGCCGAGAAGGGGACCTTTTGGTATCGTTGCGGCCTAGAATGCAGGGAGGTGCAGAGACCTTGGCGCCCGCTTCAGGAGAATGGAAAGGAGGCTTTGACCTGGCACGCATTCCCCGCAAAGGAGGATATACCGAGGTGCTGCTCTTGGACGGCATCAACAGCCCGGCCCACGAGATGGCGCTTGTTCCTGGACCTGACGGCGGCGGATGGTTGTCGGCAGAGCGGCTTCGGGGAGCCGGAGGACTGGACCCTTGGTGGGTCCCTGTGATTCCAGAAGGCAGCGAAGTCCTCGGCCCCGAGGACGGGGCCATGCTCGCGGGACACACCTTGCGGGTTCAATGTGGCAGCCAAACGGTGGTGAATGCCACCTGGCAAATCAACATTGACGGCGTGCCGTTGAGGCAGTTGCGCAGCGATGACCAGGGCTATGTGGATTTGAGCGCTTTGAGTTCAGACCGGCGTTATGGCTTTGAATGGGTGGGGCAAACGCCAGATTTCTGCACCGAAGCGGTGGCTGAATGGCGGGATGGTGAGGGCCGATTGTTGCGCCGAATGAAATTGTCGGGCACCTCATGGAGTTTGTCTGTGTTGACCGCAATGCCGCTCGGCGGATGGCGGGCCATCCGGGGCGACCGATCTCGCTTGCCTCGGGCAGGCCATGGCCCCAAGGAAGATGTGGCTGCACCCGCCCCCAATGGGGAAGGCCCTGAGGCACTGTTACCTGATTCAAAATTGGGCGCACCGGCAGATTGGGTCGTGTTTCATGGCGTAGGAGAAATGGCCCTTTCACCAGCAGACCGCATCCACATCCGTTCATTGGCTGCGCAGCTCAAAGGGCGTCCTGAAGACGTGATCCGCATCACAGGTCACGCCAGCGTCGATGGCGATGCTGCAACCAATGTCGCATTGGCGGCAGAACGGGCAAGGCATGTGGCAGCCCAATTGGAATTCGCCGGTCTACAGGCTGTACAAATCAGGTTTGAAGGAATGGGAACGACCCAACCTTTGACGGAATGCCCGCCCGGTGTGGTCTGTCCTCAGGGCGACTTGGAGCGAAGCAGAAGAACAGAGCTGCACATCGAGCAGGGCAAGCGTGCGGATGGCCGCGCCATGCAGTAATTTCGCGGAATGCGCATTGAAGTCATGCGGGCGAAACTGCACCGCATTACGGTTACCGAAGCCGACCTCAACTACATCGGGAGCATTACGCTCGACCTCGACTTGATCGAGGCCGCTGGCCTTGTGGCTGGTGAAAAGGTGCAAATCGTGAATTGCAACAATGGAGAACGCATCGAGACTTATGTCATCGAAGGAGCGCGAGGAACAGGGCAGGTATGCCTCAATGGCCCGGCCGCCCGCCGCTGCCAGCCCGGGGACATTGTGATCGTGATCGCCTACGGCAGCATGGAGCTGGAAGAGGCCCAAACGTTCAAGCCCACGGTGGTGTTTCCAGACACCTCCACCAACCGAGTCCAATCATGAAAGGCAAACTGGGTCAAGCGGTCAAATACGTCTTGATGCTGGGCATCGGCGTCCTGCTCATGGCCTTGGCCATGCGGGCAGTGGAAGACCCTCAGGCATTGTGGGACGACATGCGCAGCGCCAGTTGGAAGGGCATTGCGGCGAGTTTTGTGATGGGCTACCTCGCCATTGTCAGCCGGGGCATGCGGTGGCTCATTCTGTTAGAGCCCCTCGGCCATGCACCCAAAATGGGCAACAGCATTCATGCGGTGGCCTTCAGCTACTTCTCAAACGCCTTTGTTCCGCGCAGTGGAGAGTTGGCGCGGTGCGGCGCTTTGAATCAAACCGACAACATTCCTGTCGACGAGCTCTTTGGAACCGTGATCTCTGAACGGGTGGTAGACTTTGCCCTGTTGTTCTTGTTGACGGGCATCGCCTTGTTGTCCAACATGGATTCCTTCTTGGCGTTTAGCGCGTCGTTCTCATTGCCCGGTGGAACCGGGCCTTTGCCTTGGTTGGCAGGGGCAGCCGCTGTGTTTGTGATCGGTGCAGGGGTGGCTTGGATGAAGCGCGAGGCCCTGGCTCAGGTACCCTTCATCGCCAAAGTATTCGGCTTCATTTCTGGCATTGGACGCGGGCTCGCGAGTGTGCGGCACATGCGCAGGAAGTGGGCTTTTCTGGGCCACACTGCCTTCATCTGGACCATGTATTTCATGATGACCTATGTGATTTTCTTGGGCATCGATTCTCTCGATGGCATCACAGCGGCCCAGTCTTTGTTTGTCATGATGGCCGGAGGGTTCGGAATGGTGCTGCCTTCCCCCGGAGGCATTGGAAGTTATCAGCTGGCCGTTCAATACGCCTTGGTGGCCCTCGGGTACAACGAGGTGTTGGGACTGGCGACAGCCAATGTTGTGTGGGCAACGCAAACCGGCATGATCATCACCACAGGCGGCGTCGGCTACCTGTTTCTGATGGCCGCAGGGCTCAAGAAAAAAAAGGCCGTTGAGGCCGATCCCACCTGATGGCGCACCACTCGGCAGCTGACGGTCACATCAACACCCTTGCAGAGCTCGGCGCCTTGCGCAAGGAATGGAGCCTTGCTGGCCAGAAAGTGGTGTTCACCAATGGTGTGTTTGACTTGCTGCACAAAGGCCACGTGACCTACCTCGCTTCGGCCGCTCGGCTGGGTGACGTTCTGGTTGTCGGCGTCAACGACGACGAAAGCGTGCGCAGGTTGGGCAAAGGCGAGGACAGGCCCATCGTTCAAGAATCGGACCGCGCTGCTGTCGTGGCAGCGCTGCGCGCCGTGGATGCGGTCGTCTTGTTTGGCAGCGATACCCCCCTTTCCATCATCGCGGCTCTAAGGCCCGACGTTCTCGTCAAAGGAGGCGATTACGATGCGGAATGCACAGATGCTCACGACCCACGCTACATCGTGGGCAGCACTGAGGTGCGTTCAGAGGGCGGCAAGGTGGTCACCATTGACCTTGTGCCAGGCCGCAGCACCACGGCCATTGCACAGAAGCTTAAAGGCCAGGACAGGCCTTAAATCGTCTCTTCCTCGAGGAACTTCGTGGTGAAGTCTCCGCTGCGGAAGCGCTCATGGCGCATCAGCTTCTGGTGGAAAGGAATGGTGGTCTTTACCCCTTCGATGATGTACTCATCCAAGGCCCGCTGCATTTTGGTGATGGCTTCCTCACGGGTCTGTGCGACCACAATCAGCTTGGCGACCATGCTGTCGTAATGCGGCGGAATCCTGTATCCTGCATAAACGTGGGTGTCGATGCGGATGCCATGACCGCCGGGGCCGTGATAGTCCGTAACTGTACCTGGACTTGGCGCAAAATTTCGGTCGGGATCCTCGGCATTGATGCGGCACTGAATGGCGTGCATCTTGGGGTAATAGTTCCTTCCAGAAATGGATTCGCCCGCAGCGAGTTTGATTTGCTCCTTGATCAAATCGTAGTCCACCACCTCTTCGGTGATGGTATGCTCGACCTGAATCCGGGTATTCATTTCCATGAAGTAGAAGTTCCGATCGGCATCGACCAAGAATTCCACCGTTCCCACGCCCTCGTATTTCACCGCTTCTCCAGCTGCGATGGCCGCTTGGCCCATCTTCTCTCGGAGGTCGTCTGTCATATAAGGTGACGGGGTCTCCTCCACGAGTTTCTGATGGCGACGTTGAATGGAGCAGTCACGCTCGGAGAGGTGGCAACACTTTCCATTGCGGTCTCCGGCGATTTGAATCTCGATGTGCCGCGGCTCGGTCACGAATTTCTCCATGTACATGCCGTCGTTGCCAAAGGCAGCTCCCGCCTCGCGACGCGTGGTGTCCCAAGCTTCGGCTGTATCGCCGTCGTCGTTGCACAAGCGCATCCCTCTTCCACCACCACCTGCGGTGGCTTTGAGCATGACGGGGTATCCAATCTCTTTGGCGCACGAAATCGCGTCCTCCAGGCTGTCCAAGATGCCAACGCTGCCTGGAATCGTAGGGACACCTGCCGCTTTCATAGTGGCCTTGGCCGACGCCTTGTCCCCCATGGCTTCAATCATCTCCGGAGAAGCACCAATGAATTTGATGTCGTTTTCGCCGCACACCTTGGAGAACTGCGCGTTCTCAGACAGGAAGCCATAACCGGGGTGGATGGCGTCCGCATTGGTGATCTCAGCCGCCGCAATGATGTTCGGGATGTTGAGGTAGCTCTTGGCACTTTGTGGAGGGCCGATACATACGGCCTCATCTGCAAAACGCACGTGGAGGCTTTCGGCGTCCGCCGTGGAGTAAACGGCCACCGTCTTGATGCCCATCTCCTTGCAGGTGCGGATTACCCGAAGGGCAATCTCACCGCGGTTGGCGATCAGGATTTTCTTGAACATGTCGTGAATCGATGGGGGTGATCCGGCATTAGGCCGGTTCCACGAGGAAAAGTGGCTGGTCGTATTCGACCGGGCTGTTGTCGTCCACGAGGATCTTCACAATGCGTCCAGAAACCTCACTTTCGATTTCATTGAACAGCTTCATGGCTTCGATTACGCAAACAGTATCGCCCACCTTGACTGCAGACCCCACTTCGACAAAGTTGTCTTTGTCTGGAGAAGGTTTGCGGTAGAATGTCCCGATCATCGGGCTCTTGATTTCGATTAGACCGGCATTGGTATCAGCCTCCTTTGGCGCCTGGGGCGCAGGGGCTGCAGCGGCGGGTGCAGGAGCAGGAGCCGGAGCCGGAGCTGGCATGGCAGCAGGCATCTGCATGGGCATCGCCATTCCAGCAGGCATCGCCATCTGCACGGTTTGCGGCTCAATTTGAGCTGCACCTTTACCGCGCTTGTTGCCGTTGCTCGCACTTTTGATGGTGATCTTAAAGTCCTTGCGTTCGATCTCGACTTCGTTCACGCCAGACTTGGCAACGAATTTGATCAGGTCCTGTATTTCTTCCTGGGTCATGGTTTGTTTGACTTTAGGAATGGGTTTATCCAGAGCGGCAAAGTAACCGCAAATTTTATGGAGGGCATCCCGAGGGTCGGGATTACTCTGCTTTTGTGTGTTGTGGGATGGCCCACTTGAGCCAAATACTGCCCCAAGTGAATCCCCCACCAAAGCTACTGAGGATGAGGTTTTCTCCAGGAGTAAGGCGGTCTGCCCATTCCCACAAACACAAGGGAATCGTGGCTGCAGTAGTGTTGCCGTATTTCTCAATGTTGATCATGACCTTGTCGCGACCGACCCCCATCCGTTTGGCGGTAGCGTCGATGATGCGCAGGTTGGCTTGGTGGGGCACAAGCCACGAAACATCATCCGCTGTGAGGCCGTTGCGTTCCATGATTTCATAGCTCACATCGGCCATAGAAGTCACCGCCGCTTTGAAAACCGGCTTTCCATCCTGCTCGAGGTAGTGCATCTTGGCGTCCACTGTTTCGTGGCTCGACGGGTTCAAAGACCCGCCACCAGCCATGCGCAAGTATTCGGCTCCCCTTCCATCGCTGCGTAAGATGGCGTCGCGTATGCCGTTTTCTCCTGTGGCATCGGCTTCCAACAACACGCCAGCTGCGGCATCTCCAAAAAGGACGCACGTCGTGCGGTCGGTGTAGTCGACAATGCTGCTCATTTTATCCGAGCCTACCACCACTACGCGCTTGTGCGTACCCGATGAAATGAACTGCCCGCCTGTGCGCAAGGCAAAGAGGAAGCCGCTGCAGGCCGCGCTGAGGTCGAATCCCCATGCATTGGTGGCGCCAGATTTGACACAAGCCAACTGGGCGGTCGACGGAAAAAACATGTCCGGGGTCACCGTAGCCACGATCACAAGGTCGATGCTCTCTGGCGAGATGTCGCGTTGTGCGCAGAGCCCTTTGATGACTTCGGCCGCCATGTCAGAGGTGGCCTTGGTGGGGTCCTTCAAGATGCGCCGCTCTGAGATGCCAGTGCGGGTGCGGATCCACTCATCGTTGGTGTCGACCAGCTTTTCGAGGTCGGCGTTGGTCAACTTGTCGGGGGGGAGCCATCCCTGTACTGCAGTGATGGCGGCGGATTGAAGTGAGTTCATCGCACGGTTTGTTGTCCCTGTGTTCATAGGGTGGCGTCGAAATTAACGCCGCTTTCTTCCCGGGCTAAGCGCGAAATACAGCTTGGGCCACGACCGGATGTGGAAAAACCCGCTTCAGCCATCGGCTGGGCGGGTTTCCGAAAAAATCTGGAAAGAGAAATCAGGCCTCAGCGACCTCTTTCTCCATCAAAACGCGTCCCTTGTAGTAGAGCTTTCCCTCATACCAGTGGGCGCGGTGGAACATGTGGGCTTGGCCTGTCGTTGAACAGGTGGAGACGTTGGGAGTCTCGGCCTTGTAGTGCGTCCGGCGCTTACGTGAGCGCGTCTTGCTCTGGCGTCGCTTTGGATGTGCCATGGTCTTATTGTTGGTCCTCAGTGCCTGGGCACCTCGGGGTCAATGGTTTGTACTGTCTTAATCACTCCTCCTCTCCGTTCTCCTCACCTTCGGGCTCACTGGAAGACAAGCCTTTCAGTGCCGCCCACCTTGGATCGGTCTCCTCTTGCTCTTCGTCGGGCGCGAAATCCACGCTGCCTGTCAGCCACTGCAACACCTTGGGGTCACAGTCCTCCTCATGCTCGTGTGCCCGTCGGAGGGGCATGCCCAAAACGGTCGACTCGTAGAGGAATTCACTCACATCCAACAGGTGTTCCGCAGGTCCGAGGACAAGAATGTCATCGTCATTGCGGTAGGTCCTGTCTCCGAACTTGACCACGTATCGCACGCGGTGGTCGATCGAGAGTGTGACGGGCGCATTGCATCGGTCACAAGAGGACCGCACAGTGCCTGTCACATGGACATCGAAGTGCATCATTCCTTCGAACCGGTCCAACTCCGTCTCCGCTGTGATGTCAGCGTCGCCAAAGCCTGAAGGTTCGAAATCCGAAAAGAACGTCCCATCCAGCTGAAACCCGAAAGCGTGCCTTCCAATGCCCAAACCCGTGTAGGGAATTTCGAATTCGGAATTACCGCGCATGCGTGACCCCAGCTTTGAGGGGGGGCAAAGGTACGGGATTCAATGCAATCTCAGTGCAGTGCAGTTTGCACTTAAAACCGGTCGCGTTCCCAGTCCTTCCGAGGCGCCACTTCCAAGGGGTCCGAAGTCATCTCACGGTGCTCGGTTTGGTGACGTCGAATGTCGACCGCAGCCCAGCACGCAGCGCGCAAACTGGCGCCGTCGGCCTGGCCCTTGCCCGCAATGTCAAACGCTGTTCCGTGGTCGGGGCTGGTCCTTACAATGGGCAGGCCTGCCGTGAAGTTCACCCCTTCTCCAAACGACAGGCTTTTGAACGGCACAAGGCCTTGGTCGTGGTACATGGCGAGGACCCCATCGAACTTTTTGTATCCTCCGGTTCCGAAGAAACCGTCTGCGCCAAACGGCCCATGAACGGACAGTCCTTGCTCCTGCAAAGCCCGCACCGCGGGCAAAATGATGGTCTTTTCCTCCTCGCCAATCAGACCATTGTCCCCGGCGTGAGGGTTCAGCCCCATCACGGCAATCCGGGGGGAGGCGATGCCAAAATCCCTTCCAAGGCTCTCGTGCAAAAGGCGCGCTTTGCGGACAATGGTGTCTTTGTTGAGCGCAGAGGCGACGTCTTTAATGGGGACGTGTCCGGTCACCACACCAACCCGCAGTGCATCGGTAGCGAGGATCATCAGTACATCGCTGACCCCGGCCATGTCGGCGAGATATTCGGTGTGTCCAGGGAATTTGAATTTGCCCCCTTGGATGGTGTCCTTGTTGATGGGGGCTGTAACCAAAGCATCGACCTTGTTGCCCGCCAAATCTTTCACTGCGGCTTCTAAGCTGAGCCGGGCAAATTCGCCAGCATCTGGATGGGGTTGGCCCCAGTCAGGGTTGGATAGGGTAGGCACAATGTCCACACAGTGCAGAGCGCCCTGCTTGGTTTTTTCAGGCTCCGTGGTGGCGCGGATGTCCAACTCAACCTCAAAATGCTTCGCTTGGCTACGGAGGGATTCTGTGTGGCCATACACTACAGGAATCATGTCTTGGAGTACGCGCTCATCGGCAAAGGCCTTGAGGATGCACTCTGAGCCGACACCATGGGGGTCTCCCCATGTAATGCCAATGCGGACGGGTTTGGTCGCTGCCATGTCCACGAAGGTACTCCGGAAGACGAAGGAGGAGGGTCCATTAGATTTTACCGCAGGGTGGGATTTTTTGCACCGCCGGCCAACTTCTACCTCCAATGAGCGTTTACCTTTCGGTACACATGCGGTCGTTTTTCTTTTTGCTCATCCTCTGTCTTTCCATTCCGCTGCGGATGGAAGCGACCCACAACAGGGCGGGCGAAATCACCTACCGCCACTTGACGGGGTCAACCTACGAAGTGACCATCACCACCTACACCAAGTCCAGTGTGGTGGCGGACCGTGAAACCCTGCAGATTCGCTGGGGAGACGAGGGGTCTGAAGGCATCACCGACAGCTTGCCTCGGATCAATGGGCCGCTCAATGCTGCCGGTGTGCCCACCGGTGAATTGCTCGATGGAGACATCCGACTCAACCTCTACCGCGGCACCCACACCTACGCAGGCCCCGGGGTCTACTCACTCATTGTAGAAGACCCCAACCGCAATGCGGGGGTACTCAACATTCCGGGGTCGGTCGACGTGCCTTTTTGCATCTCCAGCTTGCTCATCATTGACCCTCAAGCCGGCCACAACGACAGTCCGATCCTGCTTTACCCTGCTGTGGAGAATGCATGCATCAACCAAGTGTGGGAACACAATCCTGGAGCGTACGACCCCGACGGCGATTCTCTGACCTACGATCTGGTGTCTTGCTCAGGGTTCAATTGCCTGCCCATCCAAAACTTTGTGCAGCCCAATGAAGTGGAGGGGGCCGGAGGTGAATTTTATGTGGAGCCTACAACAGGCACGGTCGTTTGGGACGCACCAGGACTGGCAGGCGAATACAACATTGCCCTGCGCATCCGGGAATGGAGGGAAGTGGGGGGTCAATGGATTGTGGTCGGCGAGGTCACCCGTGACATGCAGATCACCGTGGAGATTTGCAACAACGAGCCGCCCGTCGTTCAGGTCCCTCCCGATACCTGCGTGCTGCAAGGGTCCTCGCTTATTTTTCAGGTGGAAGCTTCGGATCCCGATGGTGATGATGTGACGGTCACAGTGGTGGGAGGGCCCACGGATGCGTTGGATCCGCAGGCGGTGTTCACATGGAACCCCATCATGGATCAAGGAACGTTCAGTTGGGTCCCCGGGTGCGATGCCGTGCGAGAAGCCCCGTATCAATTGGTGTTTAAAGCCACCGATGACGATGCCATTCCGTTGAGCGATGTGTCCACCATGAACGTGAAAGTCATCGCACGGCCGGTGGCCCAGACGGATGCCGCTCCCATCGGCAATGCCGTGGAGGTGGATTGGTCCGTGCACCCCTGTGCGGACACTTATTCCGAGGCGCTCCAATCCGTTGGAGGTTATGAAGTCTACCGCAGAAACGGCCCGGGATTTCCGGATTTAGGGTACTGTACCGTCGGCATGCCAGCCGATGCAGGGTACACACTTGTGGGCTATGTCGGTGGCTTGGGAAGCAACGCGTTTCTCGACACAGAATCCATCAGTTATGGCGCACGGTATTGCTACCGGGTGGTCGCGGTGATGCCAAACGGAGCCCGCTCGCGTTTCGGACCAGAGTCCTGCGCAGAAATCAACAAGGAAGTTCCCGTGATGACCGGAGCATCGGTCGAAGTTTCAGACCTGGTGGATGGCGAAGTGGAGGTCCGTTGGTCTGCCCCATCGGACGCCGATACCTTGGAGGCCTTCCCGGGGCCGTACCGCTATGAGGTCGAGGCGCGTGCAGCAACAGGAGAAGCGTGGCAAACGATCAACGCAACGGCCACAGCAGCTGCCTTGGGCAGCTTGGATACGGTGATGGTCCACAGCGGAATCAACAGTGAGGTGCCCCTTTGGGATTACCGGGTTTTGGCTTGGAGTGGAGAAGACTTGATGGGAACGAGCAGCCCAGCACCGGTGCCTGATTTCCGGGCAGAACCGGGAGACAACCGTGTGACGCTGAGCGTGCTTCCCGGTCGGCCGTGGAGTGACACGGCCTTTGTGTTTCATCGCGTTTTGGCCGATGGCAGCCTGCAATTGCTCGATACCTCTGCCGTCCCCATTTGGATAGATTCGGGGCTGGTCAATGGTGAGCTTTCGTGCTACCGCGTTCGGACTTTGGGCACCTATGGGGCAGACAACATTCTGGACCCCATCGAGAATTGGAGTGCAGTGCGGTGCGCCACTCCTTATGATTTGGAGCCGCCCTGTCCCCCCGTTCTCAGCGTGACGGCGGATTGTCCGGCAGAAGAGGTCACATTGTCTTGGCCGCCGTTGACGTGTGCAGACGATGTGATGGCTTACCGCATTTACCGGAGCGACAGCCTTTCCGGTCCACTGAAATTCCTGTTCGAACTGGACAATGCAGAGGACACCACCGTCACGTTGTCCGCAGATGATTGGGGCAATTCCATTGCCGGTTGCTGGGCGGTTTCTGCTTTGGACAGCTTGATGCCGGGGCCGGGCGGAGAGTTGCGGCGCAATGAGAGTGCTTTGAGCGATACGCTGTGCACAGACAACTGTCCTTTTTATTTCCTGCCCAACGTGTTCACGCCCAACCGGGACGGAACCAACGATCTGTTCCGACCCTTCCCTTGGAAGTTTGTCGACAGTGTGGATTTCCGGGTATTCAACCGCTGGGGAGAGGAAGTGTGGCGGTCAGCTGATCCGGATTTGGGTTGGGACGGCTTGCACCAAAGAACCGGCTCGATGTGTGCCGATGGGACTTTCCATTACACTTGCACGGCCTTTACGAGAAGGTTGATCGGCACCGTTCCCGAGCGTTTCTCGGGCACCTTCCAAATGCTGGGTGGGGTCGCCCCCTCAGGAGAATGAAGCAACACAGATGTTTACGGGTATCATAGAGTCCATGGGCACCATCCTCGATGTGAGGACAGAAGGAACCAACCGGCATTTCACCTTCAGCGCAGAAATGACGTCCGAATTGAAGGTGGACCAAAGCGTGGCCCACGATGGGGTCTGCCTCACAGTGGTCTCCATCGGGGGGGAGCAGTACACTGTGACTGCAGTAGAGGAAACGCTGGCGAGGACGACGCTGGGAACATGGAAAGTGGGCGATGTGGTCAACCTCGAACGTTGCACCCGCTTGGGCGACCGGCTCGATGGACACATCGTTCAAGGCCATGTAGACACCACAGCGAAGGTGGTGGACATCGATGCGCGGGATGGTTCATGGAATGTGGCGTTTCGTCATGCCCGTGCTCCCCATCACTTGACGGTGGCCAAAGGTTCCATCACGGTCAACGGCGTCTCTTTGACGGTCGTGGATTCGACAGAGGATGGATTCAGCATCACCGTGATTCCATACACATGGGAGCATACAGGCTTCCACCGCTTGAAGACCGGTGACCTGGTCAACCTTGAGTTTGATGTGGTGGGCAAATACGTGGCCACCTTGGTGGCGCGTCAAAGCTGATGAGGCAGCGCCCAGGCTTGTCTACTTGAGCTTGCTGCGCAGCACGAAATTCTGCCCCAGATAGACCTTGCGCACCTGAGGGTCATCGGCCAACTCCTCTGCCGTCCCGGCTTTGAGAATGTGCCCTTCAAACAACAAGTACGCCCGGTCCGTGATGTGCAGGGTTTCTTGGACGTTGTGATCGGTGATCAAGATCCCAATGCCCTTGGTGCGCAACTGGCTGACGATGTTCTGGATGTCTTCAACTGCGATGGGGTCCACGCCCGCAAACGGTTCGTCGAGCAGGATGAACTTGGGGTCGGCAGCCAGGGCCCGGGCGATTTCTGTCCGGCGCTTTTCGCCTCCGCTGAGCACATCGCCGCGGTTCTTGCGCACGTGGACCAGGCCGAATTCTTCTAGCAAGGCCTCGAGCCTGTCTTGGCGCTCTTTTGGGTCGCTCTTGTGGAGCTCGAGCACGGCCAAAATGTTGTCTTCCACACTCAATTTGCGGAACACCGACGGCTCCTGAGGGAGGTATCCGATGCCGCGTTGTGCCCTGCGGTACATGGGCTCTCGGGTGATGTCGTGTGTGCCTCCATCGCCGTCGACCAACGTCACGCCCCCTGCATCGGGCCGCACCAAGCCGGTGACCATGTAAAACGAGGTCGTTTTGCCCGCACCATTTGGTCCGAGCAACCCCACCACTTCGCCGGTTTTGACCTCAAAAGAAACCTCGTCCACCACCTTGCGGCGGCCGTATTGCTTGACGAGTTGGTTTGCGGAGAGCTTCATGCGTGCGGCGAAGGTCGGTGGTTTCAGGAGTCTGCGCGCTGTTCTTCCTTTTCTCGTCGCTTCTGAATGCGGCGGGCTTGGAGGATCCCGATTTCATAGAGTCCGAGCACGGGCAGTGCCACCAGCACTTGACTCGTGAGGTCAGGCGGGGTGATGATGGCCGCAATCACAAGGGTCACCACGAGGGTGTGCTTGCGGAATGTCCGGAGTGAAGCGGGGGTCACCAGGCCGAGCTTGGCCAGGAAATGGACCACAACGGGAACCTGAAAAATCAACCCTGCAGCCAGGGTGATGCTGGCGACCGTTTTCAGGTAACTCATCAGGGCGATGCGCGCTTGAACATCTCCGATTTCATAGTGGCCCAGAAACTGCAGGCTCAAAGGCGCGATGACATAGTACCCAAAGCTCACCCCTAGAAAGAACAGCGACGTCGCCGCCCAAGTCACGCCGCGGGCAGCAGTGGCCTCGGAGCTGTGCAGTCCCGGACGAATAAAGCGCCAAATCTGGTGAAAGGTCAATGGGAACGAAATGATGAAACCGCCGATGGCCGACACGAGAATGTGGGCAGAGAAATTGCCCAGCATGGTGGTGTTGATCAGCTCATAGTTGATTTCTGTGACGCACAACCGGTCGCCAGCTCCGGTGAGCTTTCCCAATGCACACCAAGCGCGAAAGGTGATGAAGTCGGGGTTCCTCGGTGCAAAAATGAGCCGTTCAAAGACCCAATCTTTCATGACAAAAAGCGCGATGGAAGCGCTGAGTATGCCGATCAAAGCAAAAAAGAGCCGGCGGCGGAGTTCCTCCAGGTGGTCCATGAACCCCATCTCCTCTTTTTGCTGCTCTTTTTCTGGCGCCATGCTGTGTGTTATTGCGGCTTAACGGATGCCTGCATCCATCAATTGGTGCAGGTGCACGAAGCCTGAAAAAGCACCGTTTTCGTCGGTCACAAGAATTTGAGAAATCCGCTTGGATTCCAAAATGTCGAGCGCTTCAATGGCGCGTGTACCGGCGGTCAAGCAATGCGGCTCGACTTGCATGACGTCGGCGGCGCTCAACGACGACCAAGTGTCGGGGTCCCGTTCCAGAGCCCTGCGGAGGTCCCCATCGGTGACGATTCCTTGCAGGGTGTTCCCCTCCAATACCGCCGTTGCACCCACGCGGCCTTGTGACACCGCCATGACCACCTCGCGCAGTCCTGCATCGGGCGCAACCCTGACGCGATGCTCTGGAACCAGCAGGTCGCCAACTTTCAAAAGCAACCGGCGGCCCAAACTGCCACCGGGATGGTGGCGGGCAAAGTCGTCACTGCTGAATCCGCGGGCTTCCATCAGGGCCATGGCCAAGGCGTCGCCCATGGCAAGTTGAGCAGCTGAACTTGTGGTGGGTGCGAGGTCATAGGGGCAGGCCTCTTGGTCCACAGAGACGTCGAGTACCACTCCAGCAGCGCGGCCCACAGGGCTGTCTGGCCGTCCGACCATGGCCATCAAGTTCAAGTCACGCGCTTGCAACATGGGGAGCAACGCGATGAGTTCTGCAGTGGCACCGCTTTTGGAGACGGCCATGACCACATCGCCTTCCGATACGAGTCCCAAATCTCCATGGAGGGCATCGGCAGCATGTAGAAATGCGGCTGCAGTGCCTGTGCTGTTCAGCGTGGCCACCGTTTTCCTGGCGATGTCCGCACTCTTACCGATGCCGGTGAACACCAACTTGCCGCCTTGCTGGGTGCCCTCTAAAATTTGCAGAACCGCTTGCTCGAATGCGGGGCCAATTCGCGCCTCAAGTGCGCCAATGGCCTTGGCCTCCAAGCGAATGGTGTGCTGAGCCGATTGCAGCCAAGGAGATTGATTGGAAGACGGAGACATATTGGTGGGTGTAGTTGACAAATCCTTGGGTTTCTAGGATTGAAATATGGGCTCGGTTGGACTATATTGAAGTCGCCAAAGTTAGATGGAGACGCCCGTAGACTCTTTCCTGCATGCCGGCTCATTGGTCGGCTCCTCTCTCAAAGAGGGACTTGCCCGATTTTTCGGCTTCAACCAGTTCAAAGGAGAACAGGAGGAAGTCATGGCAAGCCTCATGGAAGGGCGCAATGCTTTTGTGATCATGCCGACGGGGGGAGGAAAGTCCCTGTGCTACCAACTTCCCGCGCTGCTGCAGGAAGGAACAGCCATTGTCGTCAGTCCCCTCATCGCATTGATGAAGAACCAGGTGGACGCCATTCGGGGCCATTCTGACGATCCAGACATTGCCCATTTCTTGAACAGTTCTCTGAGCAAGAATGAAATGATCAGGGTGAAGGAAGCTGTGGCAACGGGCAAGACCAAACTGCTTTACGTCGCACCAGAATCCCTCAACAAGAAGGAGAATGCCGACTTTTTGCGCTCGGTGAGGCTCAGTTTTTTCGCCATTGACGAGGCGCACTGCATTTCAGAATGGGGACATGATTTCCGTCCGGAATACCGGAGGTTGAGGGAGATCATCGCCGGCATAGGCCAGTTTCCCATTATTGCGTTGACGGCAACGGCCACTCCCAAAGTCCAGAACGACATTCAGAAAAACCTCGGCATCTTGGAAGCCGATGTCTACAAGGCCAGTTTCAACAGGCCCAACCTGTTCTATGAGGTGAGGCCCAAGGAGAACGCCATCCGGCAAGTCGTCCAGTATACCCAGGAGCACAAAGGCCGCAGTGGCATCATTTACTGCCTCAGCCGCAAAAAAGTTGAAGAAATCGCCGAGACCCTAAAGGTCAATGGCATCAAGGCCGCGCCTTACCACGCGGGCATGGACGCAGCCCATCGTTCGCGCATGCAGGATGAATTCCTGATGCAAGACGTGGATGTGATTGTGGCCACCATCGCTTTTGGCATGGGCATCGACAAGCCCGATGTGAGGTTTGTCATTCACTATGACATGCCCAAGTCTCTGGAGGCATACTACCAAGAGACGGGACGCGCCGGCCGAGATGGTGGAGAGGGCCATTGCATCGCCTTTTATGGGATCCAGGACATGGAGAAGATGGAGAAATTCCTCTCCGGCAAGCCCATTGCAGAGCGCGAAATCGGAATGCAGCTGTTGCAAGAAGTTTCGGGCTATGCCGAAACACCCACCTCGCGTCGGCAGTACATCCTCCACTATTTCGGAGAAGAATTCGATCCAAATTCCGGTCCCGGTTGGGACATGGACGACAATGCCCGCAATCCGCCAGAGTCCTACGAAGGACAAGAAACGGTGACCCATTTGCTCAAGCTGGTTCAAGCCACGGGGGGCAAACGCCGAGGTGGATTCCTGTGCGACATTCTGCTGAACAGAGAGACGCAGGAAACCAGCACCTACGGTGGAACCGAACAGGTGTCCGAATTCAAGGGCAGTGGAGAGTCAATGGCAGATGCCGACGAGTGGGCCGGCATCATCCGTCAGGTGACACTCGGGGGCTTCTTGCAGAAAAAGACGGAGGAGTTCGGAGTGCTTTCGCTAACCGAGAAAGGCGAAGCATACTTGGCCAATCCCACCGCATGGACGTTGTATCGGCCAAAGCCGATGCGGGTGACCACCACCAGCGATGCGGCCACAGGAGCGGCCTTGGACCAACCGCTGTTTGATTTGCTCAAAGCGCTGCGCAAGGACGAGGCCGACAGGTTGGAGTTGCCTCCTTTTGTGGTGTTCTCCGATGTCAGCCTCGAAGAGATGGCGACCCATTATCCCTGCAACGACGACGAGTTGCTGATGATCAATGGTGTAGGCTCTTCCAAAGTCAGGAAGTTCGGAGCCCCATTCCTCAAGCTCATCAAGGGTTATGTAGAGGAAGAAGAAATTGACCGCCCCAGTGACACTGTGGTGCGCAGTGTGGCTGGACGCAATGCGTCAAAGGTCACGATCATCCAGAAGCTGGACCGTCGGATGTCCCTCGAGGACATTGCCGCAGCCCAGAAAAGCACGGTAGATGAGCTCCTGGGCATGATCGAAGGCATCGTCGCCTCGGGAACCAAAGTGAGCCTGGACTACATCATCGAAGACTACCTCGACGAAGACAGCATCGAGGAGCTCTGGGAGTGTTTTATGGAAAGCGAGAACGGCACCATGGAAGAAGTGATAGAGGAGATGGAGGATGCCTACAGCGAAGAGGAAATTCGCTTGGTGCGCATCAAGTTCATGAGTGAGGTGGCCAACTGAGCCGGCCCGTCCGAATCTTCAAACTTCCGTTGCCGCCAACCAGGCCATCATGGCTGTGCCTGTGGTCAGCGCGCGCTCGTCGATGTCGAATCCCGCGGTGTGCAAACCGGACCGGCATCCAGGGCCATCACCGCCCGTTCCCAATCGGTAAAAGCAACCCTCTACTTCACGCTGGTAAAAGCTGAAGTCTTCGCCGGTCATGCGAAGGGGGAGGTCCACCACATGCTGCTCTCCCAGCAACTCTATGGCGCGTTTTCGACAGGAAGCAGTCAGGGCAGGCGCATTGATGACCGGAGGGTATCCAATCGCCAAGTCTACCTCAGCAACGGCGCCGTAGGCTTCTGCTGTGGCCACAGCAATCCGCTGGATGGCTGCACGCAGGCTTTCTGCCGTCGCCGTGTCATAGGTGCGCAGGGTCCCGTCGAGGACGACTTCATCGGGAATGACATTGCGGGCGTGACCGCCTCTGATTTTGCCGATGGTCAGCACGGAGGGCTGGGTGGGATCGCATGAGCGGCTGACCACGGTTTGCAGGGCCGTGATCACATGTGCCGCAACCACGATGGGGTCGATGGTACGGTGGGGAAGCGCGGCATGGCCGCCTTTGCCTGTGATGCGGATGCGCAATTCATCGGCGGCGGCCATATATGCTCCACTGCGAAAGCCCACAATTCCCGCGTCCAGCTGTGGATAGACATGCTGGCCTACTATGCCATCCACCAGAGGGCCACCTGCTTGGAGCGGACCAGTGGTGGGCGCATCGTGACGCAATGCCCCTTCTTGAACCAAGATGGAGGCCCCGCCAGGCAGGGTTTCTTCTCCGGGCTGAAACACACAGTGCACCGTTCCAGTCCATTGGTCACGGGTGGCCTGCAGCGCTTCAACAGCACCGAGCAAGCAGGCGGTATGGGCATCGTGCCCACAAGCGTGCATCCAACCAGGTACGGCGCTGGCATGGGGGCGGTCCACCTCCTGTATGGGCAGGGCATCCATGTCGGCGCGCAAGGCCATGCGGCGGGTTCCGGAATCGGCCCCTTCAACCTGGGCGACAATGCCAGCGGCACCGTGTTCAGCACACCAACCCTCGGAGAATGAAATTCCCATTGAGCGCAACGCAGCAGCTACGTATGCCGAGGTTTTGGTTTCTCCGAAAGAGGGCTCGGGGTGGCGGTGAAGGTGGCGTCGGTGTTCAACCACATTTTCTCGGGTGGCCTGGACAGCGGTGAGCAGGACAGATTTCAGCATAACGGATGGTTCAGGGGGCCCACCAAAGGGCGCGACCGGCACTCCAGATCATGCGGAAGGCGGCATAGAGCATGATGAGACCAAAGGCGAGGCGAACTTTCATGGGGTTCATAGACAGAGCGAATCGGCTTCCCAACCAACCGCCCAGTACAAAGGCGACCACCATGATGCCCGCGGCGCGAATGTCCAATTCACCGGCTTTCCAATAGTTCATGACGGCGAGCGCACCAATGGGGGGAAGCATCAGGGCGAGGCTGGTGCCTTGGGCGGCCATCTGCGTCATGCCCAAGAAGTACATCAAGGCGGGGACGATGAGCAGGCCACCACCAATGCCGATAAAGCCGCTCAAACAGCCGGCAGCCGCTCCAATGAGTAGCAATGTGATGATGGTGTTGGCGTCTATGGGCATGTTGCGCATCAGAAATCCGTGGTGAGTGAGAGCTGGAAAACACGCTCCATGATGAGACCATCGTCCACCCCCCAACCCCAGTCAGCGCGAACAAAATAGCCGAGCAGTTGGCTCCTCAAGCCAAATCCAAAGTCCCAAATAATGGGCTCTCGATTGTTGGCGACGTTCACAGAGACAGGGTAAAGGTCGACGGTGTTGCTGTTGAATGAGTTTTCGTCGCTGTAGGGGTCTTGACCTGTCCAGGCAGAACCAATATCAAAAAAGCCCACCGCTTGAAAATGCTCCATGAAGGGGGTGAGGCTCTTTCGGGGAGAAAGGGTCGCGAAGACGGGGATGCGAACTTCGGCATTGCACACTGCGAAACTGTTGCCGTTGCGCACATTGCGCACGAAGCCCCGCATGGGCGTGGCCGAAGTTTGGTAAGCAAAGTTTCCTTCTGGAATGGGCATGGCGCCGTCGACGGCAGTGAGCAGAGACTCGTGCACCCCACCCAAGTAATGCAGCAGCCCGCGCTCTCCAAAGGAAGTGTTGCCTGCGGCACGCATGCACAGTGTGATGCGGCGGAACAAGGGGATGTACCGCCGCGCATCAAATCCGGCGACCATGAGCATCCCGCCGTCGCCATCGGGTGGCGCCAACATTTCCAACCAGGCTTTGGCGCGCGTTCCGTTGCGGATGTTGAGGCTGATTTCGCGGCTGTCGTCAAAAACCCAACTCACCGTTCCACCGATTCCTTGCACATAGAGGTCGTCGCGGCTCGCGTTGAAGGGGTCTGTTGCGAGCAAGGAAACCCGGTCCAATCGGTAGGTGACTTGCGCCCGAAGGCTCATTGTTTCAGAAAAAGGAAGGGTCCGTCGGTAGTGCACGGCGTGGGTGTGCGTCCGGGTCAAGGCGCCCAGTTCTGCATCGACCCCCTCATTGCCTTGGCGTTCGATGATCCACTCCCGGTCCACCTTGCGTTCTAGGTTTTTGTGCGAGACCACAAACGTCGAATTCTGCAGGCTGCCCGCCAGGCGGATGCCTCCAACCCATTTGATGTCCTCAAAGAGGTCAGAAATGCCAATTTTGAGCAGTCCACTCAGCCCTGGGAAGCTGCCCGCGGCTCCTGTAAAAGGCTGGTAAAATGAGGTGGCAAAACTGTTGTCTACTTGGCTCAGCAGCTGGTCCAAGGCATAATTTCTGCGGTAAGGCAATGGGGTAGGGACAGGAGGCAGGTCGGCCACAGGCGCCGCGGATTGTCCATCGGTTGTAACGCCTTTGCTGTCCGAATTGGGGACGCCCAAGGCCCGCTCTGATTCAAAGGTGTAATTGCGGTAATCGACCTGTCCCGGCAACAAGGTCAGGTTGTCTTCGGGCAAGTAGTCCCAAGGCTTTTGGTCAGAAGGGACCGCATTGGCCCCGACTTCGCTCATGGCCGCCTTGAGTGGGGGCGGCGGCAGGTCTCCTTTTTGCCAGCGAGGCCGGCCTTGTTCGAGCGCCATGGCCTCCCATCCATTGCGGGCCTCGAGGAGGTTCAACTCGGCGATGGGGCCGTTGACATGAAACCACGGTGCCGTGCGTGTGAAGTACCTGTAGTGAATGGCCGTGTCGACCCTCAGAATGGCACTGTCCCGCTTGGCCATGTGGATGATGTTGGGCTGCTCGGCAATGTGGTAGACCATGGTGGCGGCATCCAATGCCAATGGGCGAATCTCATCGTCTTCCGGGGTGTCCGTGATCCGCTCCATGGTTTGGGCGTCCAAGTCATAAAGCCACAGGTCCCTTGGGCGGTTCACAGGGACCGCAGGGTTGTCGTCAAGGTTCCCTTCGTCTGGCCTGTTGCTGCTGAACAGCAGCCCGCGACCATCGGGCATCCAGTCGGGGTTGAGGTCATCCCAACCGTCTTCCCACAGGGGCACTTGGGAGCCCGCCAAAGTGTTGTAGACGTAGAGGTTTGTTTTGCCGGCCCGGACGCCGCTAAACGCGATGCGCCGGCCATCGGGCGACCAGTCTAAGTCAATCACCTTCTCGATGCGGAACAGTTCCTTCTCGGTGGATTCACCCGAGGAGGCGTCGGAAATGGTCAGGAAAACGCGCCCCTTTTCTTCGTGAATGTGGGCCAGCACGGGCAGGCTTGGGTGCCATGCCAGAACGGGGTAGGTGTCGTCCACGATGCGCGTCAGCTTGTGGTCCACCTTGGCTATGCACCGCTTGCGCTGTCCATCGGTCCACCACACCCGCACCTGTCCCCGCTCATCGGTGACCCAAGCGGTCCACTGCCCATCGGAGGAGGTCGAGAAGTTGCGGTGCGTGTATTTGCGGCGCCCCCTGTGCGGCAAAGCACCCATGTGGGCCTTGCGTTGCTGGGTGGTCGTGGCCTCGGCCGACACGCCATTTTCCAAGTTGGAATTCCATCCGATGGCCTGCCCAACAGAATAGTGGGCTTGCGCGGCGGAGAGCAGTCCTTCGAGGTCCATGCCGATTCTTCTAAAGCCCGCGTCTACAGTACGCCCCGCTTTGAATCCACTCAGCACTTCCAATGCCGATTGTCTGCCAAAGGTCTCGAGCACAAAGCGCCACACAGCTTCAGCGGCAATCCGCCGTTCCTCCCCGACGAGCACCTGCAGCTGCGGGATGAGGGCACGGCTGGTCAGGTCTTCCAGTTTGGCCTTGTCGGTCCCGCTGATTGGCCCGGCCAAAGCGGCCACCATGCCTTCTTCCATCCACGGTGGAAGTTGAAACAACTGGCTGTTTTTGACCACGTCTTTCCAATCGTCACCAAAGATGTATTGACGCAACAAGATGCGGTGGAGGCCCTCGCGCAGTTGAAGCCTAAAAGCAGCATGATCGCCATCATACCAGGCGAACAGTTTTTTGCCATAAATCAAGGTAGACCCCCCGATGTTGCCTGCAGCAGAGCCATCGATGCCGATGTTGCTTTGTCTGAAGTCCGCGTGTTTGTTGAAGACCAATACCTCCACGGGGCCAGACAGGCGCCGCTGAAATGTCGATTCCACTTCAGAGAGTTCCATCACCAAGGCGTTCATGCCAAACTCGGCCAAGTCGCGTCCGCCTTGATAGAAATGGAGTTCGAAGGGGTCTCCGGAGAGGTACTGCCAATCAAAGGTGCGGTACTGCACCCGTTGTTGACCAAAACCCATGTCGAGGCCATTGTGGAATTGGCCCATCACCACAGACGAACCGAAGGCACAACAGCCCATGACCAAGGCCAAGACGTTCCTAAGCTGCGTTGTGAACGACATCGAATCCGGAATGTACAAACTGCACACGCGGATTCATCCGGATAGGGGAACTTGCAGGCCATGTTTGTACAGGCTTGCAACGCTTTTTCTGAAAACACGGTCCTTCTTCCCGATGGCGAGGGAGGCGTGGCCGTCATTGACCCCGGTTTTTCCGCTCCAGGAGAATGGGAGTGGTTTGATGCAGTGCTGGCTGAGCACCGCCTGCAACCGAAAGCGGTGTGGCTGACACACGCCCATTTGGACCACGTCATGGGCTGTCATGAAATGCACAAGCGATACGGCTTGCGCCCTCGATTGCACAGCCTCGACCGGCCCACGTACGAAATGGCCCACTGGGCAGCTGAGCGCTATGGCGTGGCGCTCGACCCCTTGCCCGAATGCGACGATCAGGACTTTGAGGACGGCCAAAAGCTGGTGCTGGGCCAGCTTGAATTGACCGTCCGCCACACCCCCGGTCACGCCCCGGGCCATGTGGTGTTTGTAGACGAACGCCAAGCCCGTGTCATTGGAGGTGATGTGCTCTTTCAAGGCAGCATCGGGCGCACCGATTTGCCAGGGGGAGACCCCAATCAATTGGCCTCGAGCATTGAGCAGGCCTTGTACACCTTGCCCGATCACTACACAGTGGTACCAGGGCACGGCCCTGCTACGACGATTGGCGTGGAAAAGGCGGGCAATCCATTTGTGAATGCCGCAGGCACAGGGGTGCTGCAGCGCACGTGATCCGCTGCATCGGATCTGGTTGCAAGCCCGGCGGTTTTACCGGGACAGGTGCCTTTAGGCCTTGAGAAGGGTAAACGAAAAGGTGGAACCTTTGCCTTGGGTAGACCGCACAGAAATGCTCTGGTCGTGGGCTTCGATGATGTGCTTGACAATTGCCAAGCCCAATCCGCTGCCTCCCGCATTGCGGGATCGGCTCTTGTCCACGCGGTAAAAGCGTTCAAAAATCCGTGGGAGGTGCTCTTCGGACATGCCCAGTCCATCGTCTGCAACCTCCACCAAAACTTGCTCTTCCATGTCGTAGCAGCGGATCTGGGTGGTGCCCTTTTCCTTGCCGTACCTCAGGCTGTTTGACACCAAGTTTGTGATGACCTGCTCGATTTTGCCAGCGTCTCCTTGGACGTCGATTTTGCGCGTCCCGTCTTCCACGAACACCACGTTGATGTCCACGCGCTTGGCGCGCTGTTCGAGTTGGTCCATCACCTCCCGCACCAGGTGGCCGAGTTCGAAAGTGGTGACATCCAATTCCAAGGAGCCTCCTTCAATCTTGGTGATGACGTCCAGGTCGTCGATGAGGCTGGCCATCCGGTCCACATTTTTGGCCGCCTTCATCAAGAATTTACGGTTGTGTTCCTGGTCTTCGAGCGCCCCTTCAAGCAAAGTCAAGATGTAGCCTTGAATGTTGAATACTGGGGTTTTCAATTCATGGGCGAGGTTGCCGATGAATTCCTTGCGAAAGGTGTCCTGCTCCTTGAGCAGAGAAATCTCATTGACTTTCTCGGTGGCCCAGTCCATGACATCGAGCCGAACCTTCTCCATCACATCTTCCCCCATGTGCACATCGCGCGCCCGCTCCTTGGTGCTCTTGAAGCGGTGAATGTTCTTGTAGATGATCCGAACTTTCTGGTAGATGAACTTCTCGATGGCACTGTAAATGATCGCCGTGGAAAGGGCAAACAATGCCAATGCCCCCAGTGCAAGGGCCTGCACTGGAGCCTGCACGCCATACATCCAGAAAACCGTTGTGACGCTCACTGTGCCAAACAACGTAACGAGCAAGGCGCACACCAGTGCGACACCACGGGGTGTGCGGACGTTCATTCTTCTACGAACTTGTAGCCGACCCCCTTGACCGTCTTGAAATAATGGTCGCCCAGCTTCTCGCGGAGCTTGCGAATGTGGACGTCGATGGTGCGGTCTCCCACGACCACGTCGTTGCCCCACACTTGCGTCAAGATGGTGCTTCTATTAAAGACCTTTCCGGGCTGCGTCACCAACAAAGACAGCAATTCAAATTCCTTTTTGGGCAGGCTGAACTCCACCCCATCGCGGATGACGATGTACCGGTCTCGGTCAATGGTGATGGTTTTGCCTTGGAATACTTCTTGGGCCACATCGGATTTCTTGCCCCGCCGCAACAAGGCCTTCATGCGGCTCAGCAAAACACGGGGCTTGATGGGCTTGGTGATGTAGTCATCGGCGCCGGCATCGAATCCTGCGATCTGGCTGTAGT
The DNA here is from genome assembly GCA_965659115.1 of uncultured Flavobacteriales bacterium. Lineage (GTDB taxonomy): Bacteria > Bacteroidota > Bacteroidia > Flavobacteriales_D > Sanyastnellaceae > UBA8752. The sequence goes on from CBFHUP010000001.1 coordinate 83,787, forward strand.
CCTCACCACGCGCTGTCAAAAAGGCGATGACGGTACCGTCCAATTTGGAGTTTTCCCGCATTTCGATGCACGTTTCCATGCCGTCCATCTCGGGCATCATGACATCGAGCAGGATCAAATCAGGCGTGACTTTCTCGGCGATTTCGATGGCCTCTCGGCCATTTCCGGCGGTGTACACGGCAAACCCCTCCTTCTCCAAGTTGTATTGGACCAATTCGAGAATGTCTGGCTCGTCATCCACAACGAGTATCGTTTGGCTGTCCATGGTGGGTTGTGTTCTTGGCAGAAAAGTAGCAAGCACAGCCAGCAGTTCAAGATTGTTGTGGGCGCGTTGTGAATGCTTTGAGCGTGATGACGAAACCCGCGCCCTACATCTCAGGGTTTTTGGAGGCTTTGTGGGGCCAGACACCACCGGGCGATGAACGGGTGCGTGACGGTGTTCAACACCTTTTTTTCGGCCCAGAAATCCATCAGGGCATCTTCCAAAGGCAAGGCCAAGTGCTGGGCCGCGCGCAAAGCGATCAAAACTGCCGCAAGTGCGAGGGGTTGGGCACACCATATTCCTATGCCCAATGCCAGAATTCCCCAAGTCACAGAGACGCCTACCATGGTGAGCGGGACGCTCATGGTGGTTCTAAAAGCGACCTCTTTGAGGCGCTGCGCCGCGAGGGTTTGGGCCATGCGGGGCCACCAACCTGTGGTCAAGGCAAACACCACCCAAGCGGGGAAGCGCCACAAGAGGGGCGTGATCTTGGTTTTCTTCCCCGCGCACACCCTTCCAGCAGCGGCGAAGTCGTCCGACAATTTGGGATGTCCCACACCGGCATGGAGCGCGTTCTCAAAATCCGAAAGGGCATCTTCGGGACACGCCTTCAACGCATCGGCAGCCGTTTGAAGCTGTTGGGCTTCGGCGTGGCGCCCATTGTACCCTTCCAAAAACCGACAAACAGCAAGGTGCACATCGTACAACGGAGGTTCGAGAAGGTGCACGGAATGGTGCACCAGGGCCTCGTGCATGCGTCCACTCAATGCACGCCGCGAAGCGCCAGTATCCGATGCCAAGTCAGGGATGTCTGAAGTTTCAACCGGTGGCCCGATCCGGACGCGCGCGGCTGTTCGGTATCCCTCGTAACGCTCAAAATCGAGCACAAGGGGGTGGATGTCCAAACCGCGTTTGCGGATTTCCGGCCGTTGCAAGGCCCCTGCTATGAGCCGGGCGGTGCCGTGTCGGAGCCTGCGAATGCGCCGTTCATCGAGGTGCCCCGCCTCCGGGAAAATCCCACAAACCGCACCTTGCTCGAGCCGGGCATGGGCGGCTTCGAAAGTGTCTTTGTTGCGGCTGGCCATGTTTGGAGCCCTGTCGATGGCCCTGAAAACAGGCATCATATTGAACCTCAGCAGCACCCAACGCGGCAACGGCTTTCGAAACACATCAGCCCGGGTAAAGAAATGCAGTTGCCGTTCGAGCATCACACATGCCAAGACGGGGTCGGCCAGGCCATTTTGATGGCCTGCAATGAGCAATTTGGCGCGGTCACCTGCCCCTGAGTTCCTCAAGTGGTGCGCACCGGGCACCGGGCCATCTATGCGGTGCCACAACTTGGCTCCCCACCGAACCCACGGCCGAATCACGGCATACAGAAAGTGACGCGCATGCCGGGGAACGACAAAGGGCGGCGGCGCTATTCTGGGCACTTATCTCAGGGTAACTCCAAGGCGTTGGTCCAATTGACCACAGATCCGCTCCATGGTCTTGTCGATGGCTTTCTCGCTGAGCGTTTTCTCAGCATCCTGCAGCTGAACAGAGATGGCGTAGGATGTTTTTTCCGTCTTCTCGTCGTGGTAGACATCGAACAGGTTGACGTCTCGCAGAAGTTTGCCCCCGGTTTGACGGACGACACCTTCGATGCCGGCATAGGTCACCCCTGACGGAACTTGGAGACTCAGGTCCCTGCGCACAGAGGGGAATCGCGCCAATTCCCGGGCTTTGATTTTGCCTTTTCCTGACCAACTGACCAAGCCACCAAAGGGCAGGTCGGCGTGGAAGACGTCAACGTCAAGTCCAAATTTGCGACAGAGGGCAGGGTGGACGAGGCCAGCGCGGACCGAAAAGCCCTTCGGACCTTTCCATTCGAGTCCTTCCTTAAACAAGTCGCCCCCGGGGAGGGGAGCGCATTGCAGTCCGGATACCCCACACTGGGTGAGCAAGGCCTCCACGGCGCCTTTCAACGAGGACATGCCGTCTTGATCCAACTTGCGCCAGCTTTCGGGGGCGGTCAGGCCCGACACCGTCAAGCCGAGCTGCTCGGATTCAACGTGGCCGCCTTGGCCGTCCTGGGCATAGACTTTGCCGAACTCAAAGAGCGACAAGTCGGGCCGTTGGTGGTTCTTGTTGCGGGCGACGGTTTCGAGCCCTTGGAAGAGCAAGGATTGCCGCATCGCATCCAATTCGGAGCTCAAAGGGTTGAGCAAAATGACGGCGCGTTCTGGATCGAGACTTTGGTCTTCTGTGAGCTTGAGGTGCTCAGAGGGGACCAGTGAATTGTGCATGACTTCATGGAATCCGCGGCCCACGAGGGTGCGCGCCAGGTCATTGCGCAGTTGTTCGGGATCGGGATGGGGCTTGGGCGAGAGCGATATGGTCATCCTTCCGGGAAGAGGGATGTGATCGTATCCGTGAATGCGCAAGACTTCTTCCACCACATCTGCCGGGCGGGTGACGTCCCTTCGATAAGCAGGCACGCTCAGGGACAGGGCGCCTTTGTCTTCTGACACAATGCCAATGTCGAGGCTGGCCAAAATGCCCTTGACACGCTGCCGGTCCAATGGAACCCCAATCATGGTGTCCAAGGTCTCCCAGCTCAGTTCCACACAGGCCGCTTGGGGCCAGTTGCCTGAGAAGACCTGCAATCCGCCATCGACCGTGGCGCCCGCGCATTCTGCCAAAAGGGAGACGGCTTTCTCCATTCCCGAAGGGGTCATTTCAGGATCAACACCGCGCTCAAAGCGAAACGACGCATCGGTAGAGAGGGTGTGACGCTTGGCGCTTTTGCGAATGGTGACCGGCTCGAACCAGGCGCTTTCCAAGAAGACCGACGTGGTCCCTTCGTGAACGCTGCTGTGGACGCCTCCAAAAACACCGGCAAGGCACATGGGTTTTTCGGCATCCGCGATCACCAAATCGGCCGCAGTGAGCGTCATCTCCTTGCCGTCCAAGGCGGTGAAGGCCTCGCCTTCTGTGGCCTTTCGGACACGGACTTGGTCTCCAGCGATGCGATCGGCATCAAAAGCGTGCAGGGGCTGTCCGAGGTCGTGCAACACATAGTTGGTCACATCGACGACGTTGTTTTTGGGTTCCAGACCGATGGCACGCAATCGCTGTTGCAACCATTCGGGGGAAGGACCTACTTGCACGTTGCGCAGTGTGATGCCCATGTAGCGTGGGGCACCATCAGCATCTTCCACCTCAAGAGAGATGGGGCCTTTCCCTTCGGAGAGCGCAGGGCTTGCAGAGGCAGTCAATGCGGGTACACCTTGGCCGGTGCCAGTTCCTCCGTTCCACAACAGGGCCGCACGAAGGTCGCGGGCCACCCCTATGTGGCCCATGGCATCGGTCCGGTTTGGCGTCAGGCCGATTTCAATCCGGTGGTCGCTTTCCACGCCAAGGGCGGCTGCAGCGCCTGCCCCGATCTCCGCGGTGGCATCGAGCACGAGGATGCCATCGTGCCCTTTTCCGAGGCCCAATTCGTCCTCTGCACAAATCATACCCTCAGAAACTTCGCCTCGAATTTTGCCTTTCTTGATTTTGAAGGGCTCCCCTTCTGTGGGGTGGCAGACGGCGCCAACAGTGGCCACAATGACCTTCTGTCCTGCTGCGACATTGGGGGCGCCACACACAATGTTGAGCGGGGCATCGCCCCCCACATCGACCGTTGTGACACGGAGCCGGTCTGCATTGGGGTGCTGTTCGCAGGTCAAGACATTGCCGACCACCATGCCTTTGAGACCACCTGGTACGGCTGGAATTTCTTCTACGCCCTCGACTTCCAGGCCTGTGGCGGTCAGGATGTCAGATATGGCTTGCGCATCGAGGCCTTTCTGGTGATCGATGGGGAGCCAAGTCCTGAGCCAATCAAGGGAAACGTTCATGCGGCTGGTTTTTTTGCTGACGGTTGAAGCCCGCCTGGGCGCTCGCGAATTTAATCCACGAAACGAAGCAGGAGTGTGGTTCAAGACGATTGGTGGGTTCTCGCGAAAGGCTTTAATATCTTACAGCCGTGGAACGCGTCGCTGTGAAGCGTTCCTCCTTGCTACAATATCGACGCCGTGAAAAAGATTCTCATCATCGAGGACAACCAATTTCTTCGGACTACTACTGCTGATATTCTTCAATTGGCGGGCTATGAAGTCATACAAGCTGAACATGGCAAGGCTGGGGTTGAGCGCGCTCAACTCGACCGGCCCGACATGATCGTTTGTGACGTGGAGATGCCCGAACTCGACGGCTACGGCGTGCTGCATTACCTCTCCAACGACCCAAAAACAGCGATGATTCCGTTTATTTTCTTGACTTCGAGGGATGGAGCCGAGGAAATGAGAAGGGGAATGTCGAGCGGAGCAGACGATTATTTGGTCAAGCCATTCAGCGAAGCTGATTTGCTGGCGACCATCGAAGTGCGCCTCAAGAAAAGCGCCATCCTGCAGCGCGAATACGGCCGCCCACCGCAGCGACTCAATGAATTCATCGCGGACGCCACCGAACAAGGAGGGATTCCCGGCATCGATGTCGGAGACAGACCGCGGCGTTTCGGTGCGGGCCAGGTGCTGTTTTCAGAGGGAGACGCCACCAACAACGTGTACTACGTTGCCTCGGGCGTGGTCAAGGTGTTTCGCACCGACAACTACGGCAAGGAACTGATCATCGAGCTCTGCAAGCCGGGAGACTTCTTGGGCCACATGGACGTGCTCAAAGGGCTGGAGTACACCAGTGCTGCCGAAGTGCTCGAGGACGCTGAAGTTCACCTCATTCCACGCAAAGTATTCTTGGACTTGATGCACCGAAACCGTGATGTAGCCATGCGGTTTATCCGCATGTTGGCCGGTGAAGTGACCCAAAATCAAGAACGGCTGCTGGCCTTGGCATATGCTTCCGTTCGGGAGCGCACAGCCCAGGCACTGCTGGATTTGAGTGACCGATTCAAAGAATCTGAAAAGAAGCCGCAGTTGAGCAGAGAGGACCTCGCAGGGATGGTGGGCACCGCGAAGGAGAGCTTGATTCGCGCCCTGAGTGACTTTAAATCTGATGGCTGGGTAAGCTTGCAAGGCAAGAACGTCCTCATCGAGGACGAGGTGTCCCTCAAGCGCTTTGCGGGCCGATAAGGTCTGCTGGATTGTCCCCGAAATATTCCAACAACCCCCTTCTAATCAGCACGTCCTGTTGTTTGGGCTCTAGCTCGGGCAAGGGCACTTTTTCTTCGAAGTGGGGCCAGCCTTCTTCGTCGCGTCCCACAAAAGCGTAAAAGCCCTCGGGCACCATGACCGTGCACACCGCAACGTGCATCAGGTCCATTTTTTCATCCTTCTTGAAGGTTCTAAATCCCTGACCCAGTTCTTGCACCCCCACCAAAAAGAGGATGTCCTGTAGGTCCATGCCACCGCCAAACCGTTTTTCTAAAACGTTGAGCAGGTTGCGCCAGCGGGTTTCAAATTCGACGTCCATGGGGAACTGCAATGGTAGGAAAACAGAAAGAAGAGCCCGAAGGCTCCCCTTTCAGATGTCGGGATGACTGGACTCGAACCAGCGACCACACGTCCCCCAGACGCGTACTCTACCAACTGAGCTACATCCCGGATTTCGCCGAAGCGGAGCGCGAAAATAGGCAATTCCTACCGTCTACGGGAAGAAAGTCATTCCATGATGACCGTCTGTTCGTTGGTCAACTCCTCTTCGATCTTGATGATGCCAATGCCTTCGAGGGATCCTTTGGTGGCTTCGATGTCAAGGACAGCGAATCCAGCTTGACCTTGCTGGTAATATTCGGAGAAATTGAAACTCACACTGCCTGCCGCATTGGTGACTTGTGTGGTGTCAAACCGGAGCTCACCGATGACGGTTTGGTTGACCGATCCGACCGCAAAAAGGCGAACTTCTGCCCCTTGGACAGGAGCGCCCAAGCTGTTTTGAACGTAGATCACCGCAACGGTGTCTTCGATTTCGTTGCATCCGTTGAAACCAAAAGCGCCAACAAACAATAAGGCCAGCATGCCGAAAACGTGGAGGGGGGTGTTGGATTTCATATTTTCGAAGTCGCTATCCGCAGGACGGTTCATCGTCGATGCGAGGTTTACAAATAACGCAAATTCCAATCGATGGTTGTCTCTTTCTCCCGCACAATGGTGCTGATGTTGTCTTTTCTCTTCCTGCCCTTGGCCACAATGGCGTCTGCAGATTCAGGCGATCGCAAGCAGGTGCGCATCGAAACTTCGCTGGGCACCATGGTGGTAGAGCTCTATGATGAGACGCCTGAGCACCGCGATAACTTCCTGAAGCTTGTCGCAGAGGGCTTTTATGACGAGCTGCTGTGGCACCGCGTCATCAAAGGGTTTATGGCACAAGGCGGAGATCCGAATTCGCGCGATGCGGAGTCAGGAGTCCGTTTAGGATCCGGAGGACCAGGGTACACCGTGCCCGCAGAAATTGACCCGCAGTTCATTCATGTCAAGGGGGCCTTGGCGGCTGCACGACAGGGAGACCAAGTCAACCCAGCTCGGCGCAGCAGCGGCAGCCAATTTTACATCGTTCAAGGCCGTGAAGTCAGCCAGCAAATGCTGCAAGGGGTGGTGCGCAACATTGCCCAATCCACCGGAGAATCGTTTGCTTACACTCCAGATCAGATTGCCCAATACTTGGAACTTGGCGGCACGCCCCACCTCGATATGCAGTACACGGTTTTTGGCCGCGTCATCGAAGGCATCGAAGTTGTGGATGCCATTTGTGCGTCCATTTCTACGCGCTCCAATCGTCCTTTAGAGGACATCACCATGAGGATGGAAATCATCAACTGAGCATTCATGTCCACATTGAATCAGGCTGAATTGGACCGGCTCCTAGCCGAGGCCCAACAAGCGGACGTATCTACCCCCGAGGCGCTTGAAGCCTTTCGCATTGCGCATTTTGGAAGGCAGGGCTTGCTCAAGGACCTCAATGAGCGTTTTCGTGCCGTACCCGGCCCTGAAAAGCGTGAGATGGGCCAAGCCTTGAATGCATTCAAGCAAGACCTGCAGCGTCATTTTGACGGGGCCAAAGCGGGCTTGACAGCAGAAGAGGATGCCCATGCGAGCGGAACCGACCACACCCGTCCGAGTGGGGAGGTCCCATTGGGCTCACACCACCCTATTCGTATTGTGCGGAGGGAGATCTTGTCGATTTTCGATCGGATGGGGTTCACCGTTGCCGATGGCCCTGAGATTGAGGACGATTGGCATGTGTTCTCCGGCCTCAATTTCCCCGAAGAGCATCCCGCACGTGACATGCAGGACACGTTTTTCGTTCAGCGCGACCCTGACCTGCTGTTGCGCACCCACACCAGTTCAGTGCAGGTTCGTGAAATGGAAAAGCGCGAGCCGCCATTGCGCATTGTGATGCCCGGCAGGGTGTTTCGCAACGAGGCCATCAGCGCCCGCGCGCACTGCATCTTCCACCAAATAGAAGGCCTGTACATCGACCGCAACGTGAGTTTTGCAGACTTGAAGCAAACGCTTTTGGTGTTCGCGGAACAGCTGTTTGGAAGTGGCACCAAAATCCGCTTGCGCCCCAGTTACTTCCCCTTCACCGAACCCAGCGCCGAAATGGACGTTTACTGGGGATTGGAAACGGAGGTGGACAAGCGGATTACCAAAGGAACTGGGTGGCTCGAAATCATGGGTTGTGGTATGGTTGACCCTGCCGTTCTGGAAGCCTCAGGCATTGATCCAAAAGAATTTACGGGCTTTGCATTCGGTATGGGCATCGAGCGGATTGCCATGCTGAAGTGGCAGATTGGGGACCTTCGCGCATTCTTCGAAAACGACATCCGTTTCCTCGAGCAGTTCACCACGGCTTCTTAAGCGTTAAGGCGTCTCAGCCAACTTCGGGTTTTCAACCGACAGGGCCTGATTCTAGAACAGCACTGCGTGGTTGTGGCCCCCGGTTCACAGGTAGCTTGTCTGTGGAATGCGCGGCCTGATCCTATTTGGTATGTTGCTCTGCGCTGCCCCCTGTTTTCAGGCGGCAGAGCGCGGAGGTCAGGTGTGGATAGACCAAGCCGATTCACTGCGCAACGCCGGCCAAGATGCCGCGGCATTGGACTTTTTGAATTCAGCTGAACAGCAATTCAGAAGGTCAGGAGAGGAATGTTGGGTGGCCCGGTTTGCAGAACGGAGGGCCCGGGTGCACTTGGATTGGCAAAATCCGGTCCATGCTTCCGAAGCCTTGGCGTCTGCTTTGGTATCCGCTGCTGCGTGTCCTGAACTCTTTGGGGAGGTTCCCGGCTGGCGCTTTGCACTGGCAAAAGCCAAGCTCGATTTGGGTGCGCGCGATGAGGCCCGTTGGATTTTGGCGGACCTCGCAGCCCTGGGCTCAGAAGAGGCTGCTGATTTGCGCCTGCGGCATTTGGCCGTTGAATCTTTAGACCGCCTCGCTCAGATGTCGCTGCAAGAGGGTGACTACGCTTTGGGTGCAGCCGATTTCGACCGGTTGGCCGAGGTTCAATTCTCCATCGATGACTCCGAGGCGGCTTTGGATGCGTGGGGTTGGTCAGCGGTCAGCGCAGCATTGGACGGAAAGGACCGGCCGGAAGATTGGCAGCGCATAAAAACCCACCCAGAGTGGGTGGAGTTGCCGCTGGGGAAACGCAGTGCAAAAGGGGTCGCTTGGGCGGGCCTTCTGCTTCAGGCAGGGGCATTGAATTCCTTCGATGCGCTCACGGGGTGGACTTGGGCCACCAGGCTGGAGGGCGCCCCCGGCTCGGTCAATCCGGTGTACGAGTCCAAATGGGCCTTGCTTCGGGCGAGGCGTCACGAGCGCTATAGCGCAGCGCAAGCCCTGGCAGCTTCTCACCAGGCTGAGTTGGCGGCCCGCATCATCCCTGGGCGCCAAACCCGCGAAACCGTCTTGTCAGAAGCCCTGCGCTTGCGCGCCAGCATTTTGGCGAGCACCGGAGCACATGGCCCAGCCTACTTTGCCCTCAGAGAAGCAGACAGTTTGGCTGTGGCCCAAGGAAGGGCCGAGCGGGCCCGCAACGGTGTGTTCGAGAGCGAGCCATGGCTTTCCGCGATTGGCGATGCCAGAACACAAATGGAGACTGCCCACATGCAGCGTTGGCGATGGATTTCTGCGGTGCTGGGGGCACTTGGCGCAGTGGCATTGGTCTTTGCTTTGGTGGCTTTTTCGCGGCTCAACAGGGTTCGGCAGCGGCTGCGTCAATTGCAACAGCACTGGTTGCCAGGACGGCAACACCAGGTCCAAGAGCTGGCCCTGTCTGGCGCACGGTTGGCCGAGGCGGCTTCTGGCCAGAGTTTGCCCCCTGAATTCAGGCACAACTTGGATGAATTCGGCAGACTGGCCACGCTGTGTTCCCAGGAAATGCGCCATGAGCGCATCGACCTGAAGGCGTTGTGTTTGAAGCTTGCGGAGGGCCGCAAATTGGGTGCCGTCCTCGATTGGTCTTTACACGAGGAGCTGCCCTTTTATGGAGATGAGGTGCAGCTCAGGGACTTCTTTTCCACGCTCATCGACGGCATGGGAAGAGGCAGTTGCCGCATGAACATGCACAGCAGGCCCAGTGGATTAGAAGTCACATTTGACGAGTTTACCGAGCGGAGCTGGTGGCGCGAGTCCATGAGCCTGTTTGCCCAAGACAGCGAGGAGCGACACTGGTCATTGGTGCGCTTGCGCTGCGACCGCATGGGCGGATCCCTGAACCTCGACTGCGACGCCTCAGGCGCGCGCAGTTTGGAAGTTGGACTCCCGGTTTATTCCGCGTAAACCACCTGGGTGAGCACTTCGCCCACTTTGCCCAAGACTTCGGAGTCTATGGCATCCATGTTGTCTCCGTGGGTATGGTGATAGGGGAAGTACCCCATCATGCGCGTATCCAAATGGTAGTGCACGATGTTGGCCGAGGGAATGCCGGCCAATTGACTCACGAACAGATTGTCATCAATGGTTTGAGGGGTGACGCGGTTTCGAAAGAGGTCTCCATGGCCCAACTGACGGGCTGTAGACCACACTTTTTCCACCACAGTCGGTGCCAACGCCATAGACGTTCCTTCTCGGTGAAAGACCGCGCCTTTGGCCCCCACCATGTCGAGCAGAATGCCATACTTGGCGCGGTACCCTGGAATGTGGGGTTTACGCGCCCAGTATTGAGAGCCCAAACACCAGTCGGTGTAGTCAGAATCGCGGTTGGGCAGCCACTCCGGCTCTCCGTAGTCTTCCGCATCGAAAAACGCAATGTCTACCCCAACAGAAGGCAGGGAGTCGCCCATGATTCGAGCCAATTCTAACAGCACCCCAACTCCGGAGGCCCCATCGTTGGCCCCATCAATGGGTTCGCGCGTCCGCACGGTGTCTTTGTCGGCATAAGGCCGGGTATCCCAGTGCGCGTAGAGCAGAATGCGCCGCTTCTGTCTGGGGTTGAACGCCCCAAAAATGTTGCGGATGTCCAGCTTGGTTCCATCGTAAGCCGTCACACGGGCTTCCTGCACCGTCACGGAGGCCCCAAATGAACCGAGTTGATCCACCAAATAGTCGCCGCATTGCTGGTGGCCAATGCTGTTGGGAACGCGATGGCCAAAGGCCACTTGCCTTTCTACAAACGCATAGGCGCTGTCGGCAGAAAACGCTGGTACCTCCACCAAGGCTGCTTTTGGGGCTGCCGCCTTCGCGGGGGCTGCACTTTCAGAACTGCCTTCGCCACACGAGGTGAGCAACAAGACGGCCACTGCCGCCACGGAAGCGCTCAGGCGCTCAATCAAACGTCCAGCTTGTGCCATCTTTTCCATCCTTGATGTTCACGCCCATGGCGCCCAAACGGTCCCGAATCAGGTCCGCCGTTGCCCAGTCTTTGTTCGATTTGGCCTCTGCGCGAATGGCACACAGCACTTCCATCAGACCATCAGACCGGTCGTGGCCCTCAGATGGCCCTTCGTTTTCCGGGTCCAGTCCCAAGATTTCGCTGGCGAAGTCCTGGAACAGGGCCTGCAGACCTGCCACCCCAGCGGCATCGATGGTCATGTGGCCGGCGGCCACTGAATTGATGGCTTTGACGGCATCGTAGAGGACCGCAATCAGCATGGGCGT
>CBFHUP010000002.1:0-17883 GCA_965659115.1 uncultured Flavobacteriales bacterium
CATCCAGAACATTGACCTCGATGCACTGCTCGGGGAAATGGAACGCCGCCGGAAAGCGACCTTGGAAGCTTTGAAGAAGGAGGGCGCCATTGGAAGGAATGGCCGGCTGCCACTGTCATCAGTGCCGCAGCGCCTTGTGCTGATTGGATCCAAGGGTACGGCCGGCTTCACAGACTTTTTGGCCCACCTCGACAAGAATGCATGGGGCTATCGCATGGACATCGGCATCATTGACACTTCGGTCCAAGGACTTCAGGCCACTTCAGGATTGGTCAGCGCCTTGCACCAGGCAGGGAGGGTCGCTTTGAAGTCCAACCTGGATGCTGTTGTGGTGCTCAGGGGAGGAGGGGCCAAGCTTGACCTCGACGCCTTTAATGACCTGACGTTGTGCAGGACGGTGGCGGCAATGGAAATTCCTGTGATTGTGGGCGTGGGGCACGAAACCGACCAGACTTTGATGGATGTGGTCGCACACACCGCGTGCAAAACACCCACGGCGGTGGCTGACTTTATCATCAACCGCATGACGGAGTTCGAGGGGGCGGTGGGCCGAGAAGGACGGGCCATTGCTGCGGAATCCCGTGCCCAACTTTCGGAGAACAGAGGCTGGTTGGGTCAGTATTCGACCTTGATCAAGGAGCGCCCTCTTGCCCAAGTTCGGGGGGAGCGGGGCCAGCTTTATTCGGGTGCGAATGCCGTTGTGCACAGAACCAGAACTGTGTTGTCACAGCAGATAGCCTTGGTGGGACAATTCAAATCACTGATGTCTTCTGTAGCTGCTGATGTTCCGGCAGCCCATAAACAGACTTTGGAAGAAGTGCAAGAGCGCATGCGCTTGGAAGTGGCCCGACAGCTCAAGCAGCAGGAAGAACGCGTAGGGAGCATTCAGGATACGCTGGCCCTGCTGGGCCCGGAGCCTACCCTCAGACGGGGGTTTTCCATTACCCGGAAAGAGGGCAAGGCTGTGCGACGGGCCGACGAACTGGTGGCCGGAGATGTGATTGAAACCCGCTTGGCCCAAGGCACCATCAAGTCGAGAGTAGAATCGACCTCACCAAAACAAACCGATACTTGACATGAGCAAGAACGAAACCCCAGTGGGCTATGATGCCGCGTTTGGCGAATTAAAGACCATTCTAGAGGCCCTTCAGCAGGATGAGATTGGAGTGGATGAATTGGCCGAGAAAGTGAAGCGTGCGGCAGAATTGATCGCTTTTTGTGGAGACCGATTGCGCAAGGCAGAAGGGGAGGTGCAAAAAGTACTCAATGAATTGGGTGAGGGGGATTGAGGCCGCTTAAAAGCCCTTGATGACCTCCAATTACAAATCTGTGCTTTAGTCTGTGGGAGGAAGAAACCTGAGCAATGGTTGGTGGTTATTATATTCAAGAAGCCATGATCCGTTTCACTGATGTTTTCCTTTTCGTTTGCACGCTGTGCTGTGCACTGTCTGCCTCAGCGCAGGGCGACCATGCAGGCTCTACGTTTTATGGAACGCCTGCAGAAGCCAGGGTGAGCGCGGTCGACGAAACCGTGGCCAGGCAATGGAATGAAGCCCTGTTGGGGGCCATCCGAGGTGACTTTGCGCGCCCCACGGTTCACGCCAGAAACCTCTTTCACTCTTCCGTAGCGATGTACGATGCCTTTGCCATCTATCATGGAGAAGACAACCCCGTTTTCTTGGGGAACACTTGGAGGGGTTACGAATGTCCTTTGGATACTGCTGTCTTGGACATGCCAGCGGACAGTGCATTGCGCTATGCTGCCATTGATGAGGCGATGAGCTTTGCAGTGTATCGGTTGTTGACCCACCGCTTTTCAAACAGTCCAGGCAGCGCCGCTGCTTTGGCTTCGTTTGATGACCTCATGTTGGAGTTGGGGTACGACGCATCTTTTCAATCCCAAGATGTGGCCGAAGGTCCAGCAGCTTTGGGAAATTATTTGGGGGAGCAATTGATCCAGTTCGGCTTGCAAGATGGATCTAACGAGCAGCAGGATTATGCCAATCAGAATTACGTAGCCCTTAATCCGGACTTGGAGTTGGCAGGATCTGGAAACCCAGATTTAATTGATCCCAATGCATGGCAGCCTCTGGCAATCCCAGTTTTTGTGGACCAATCGGGCAACGTACTCAGTGAGACTCCTGACTTTCAGGGCGCTGAGTGGGGCTCAGTAGCGTCGTTTGCTTTAGAGGATTCAAGCCGCACGTTGGTAGAGCGGGATGGTGTGGATTGGCCGCTGTACTTGGATTGTGGCACCCCGCCTTTGTTTGGAGAGGGTGAAGCCATTGGCGATATCGCGGATCCTTATGCTTGGGGGTTTTCGCTTGTGGCTTTGTGGAGCGCCCACTTGCACCCGTCAGATGGCGTCATGTTGGACATAGGTCCCAATAACCTGGGAAACTTGAATTCTACCGGGCCTGGAAGTTTCTCGGATATGGACACGTTCTACAACTGGACGGAAGGGGGGGACTTTAGTGAAGGTCACGAGGTGAACCCTGTAACGGGGGAAGCTTATGCCCCCAATCTCGTGCCGCGCGGAGACTATTCGCGGGTCTTGGCGGAGTTCTGGGCCGATGGTCCAGACAGCGAAACGCCACCGGGTCACTGGTTTGTGTTGTTGAATGGTGTGATGCAGCACCCTGACTTTACCTCTCAATGGTTGGGAGAAGGGGCGTCTTTGGATGCCCTTCAATACACCGTGCGTGCTTACTTGACATTGGGCGGTGCCATGCACGATGCGGCCATTGCCGCATGGTCGCACAAGGGTTTGTATGATTACATCCGTCCGGTGTCCGCCATCCGATACATGGCTTCTTTAGGGCAGCGCAGCGATTCTACACTCGCCTCCTATCATCCTGGCGGAATGCCATTGTTGGCAGGCCGCATAGAGTTGATCGAAGCTGGGGACCCTCTGGCCTCAGGCGGCAATGAAGGGAAAATCAAAGTCTGGGCCTGGCAAGGGCCGGATGAGATCATATCGCCAATATGGGACGAAGCTGAGGTTGGATGGATTTTGGCCGAAGAATGGTGGCCTTACCAAAGGCCAAGCTTTGTAACTCCACCTTTTGCAGGTTATGTGAGCGGCCACAGTACTTTTTCGAGGGCGGCGGCAGAAGTGCTGACTGCGATTACAGGCAATCCGTTTTTTCCGGGAGGAATGGGAGAGTACGAGGTGTTGCAGAACCAATTTTTGGTTTTTGAAGACGGCCCAAGCCAATCCTTCAACTTGCAGTGGGCCACCTACAGAGACGCCGCTGATCAATGCAGCCTTTCACGAATTTGGGGAGGAATTCACCCGCCTGCAGATGATTTTCCCGGAAGACAACTGGGGGTTGAAATCGCAGAGTTTGCCCTGAACAGGGTGAATCAGTTTTTCGCGCCCCCGCCCGAAGTGGATTTGTGTCCATTGGATTTGGACGGAGACGGCGTGGTCGGTGCGACCGATCTGCTTGAAGCATTGGCTGACTTTGGAAGCTATGGAACGGACCTCACAGGTGATGTGAATGGGGATGAAGTGGTCGGTGTCAACGACATCTTGGAGTTGTTGGCCAGCTACGGTGAGTCCTGTCTTTGAAAGGCTGGGTAACAAAGTCTTATTTGCCCTAATTTTCGGCATGCGCTTATCGAATCTATTGGGCTCCTTTTGTCACGGCCTCAAGGCTTTGGCTTTGATGACGGTCGTTGCTATTACCGGGCTTCATGCCCAGGAAGATTGCGGTTTTCTGACGGGCCCAGAAGGACTGGAAGCCGGTTGTCAGGATTCCTGTGTCTGGGTGGTGCCGGACTTTGAAAGGTCGGCGGAGACGACAGGCTATGATGTGGATCCCATCGCCTACGAGCCGCCCCTTGCCCTAGGAACTGGCTTGGTTCAGAATGTGACAGGAACGGGATATACCGCCAACATTGGCCTCCCGTTTGGCTTTAGTTTTTTCGATACCGATTTCTTCAGTCTGAAAGTCAGCCGCAAAGGATTTTTGACGTTCAATACCAACTTGACCGGGACGTTTAATTACCCCAATCAGGATTTGGGTTCGGCAAGCTTGCCTGCCAATTCTATTATGGCTCCTTACGGATACATTAGCAACAACGATGGTGAAATTCGGACGCAAACACAGGGCGAGTTCCCTTGTCGGCGATTCATCATCAGTTGGGAAAACCTGCCTCAAACGGGCTGTGGAGATAACCTATTGTTGACCCAAGTGGTGCTTTATGAGACCTCCAACAAAGTCGAGATGTACATCGGTCAGTTTGAGTCTTGCCTTGGGATCACAGCCTTGGTGGGCATTCAGGGGGGAAGCGGTGAAGGTGGTTTTGGTCCTGACGCATACAATACCGGCGAATTTGCCATCGAAGACTTGGCATTTTCGTACACACCGAATGGGGCCACACAAACCCAATTGGTGTACCTCGTGGACGATGAAGTCATTGGCCAGGGCGACAGCATTTCGGTGTGCATTGATGCCAATACAGAGTTGGTCATTGGGGCCAATTTCCCGGAAATCTTGCCTCCACCACCTACACCTGGAAGTTGCGATGCGATTCCGGATGAAGCCTGCGATACGACCATGGCTTACGACTTCACCCTGAATGCGAATCAAACAGGCAGTTTCAACTTTCCTTTCGACGGTGAGTTGCTCGGGTTCGCGGCAACAAACAACTGGTCCCCTTCAGGCGGCAGCTGGCCTGGTGACATGTCCATGTCCATATGTGACCCCTCGGGGTCGTGCGGGGTCATTGAAGGCTTCAGCTTTGACCTTCCTGGGGTATTGATTGGCGATTGGCCCGGAAACTGGAACACGACCTTGGGGGGTTTTTACGAGGCTTGTTTCGCAGTGCCCAACAACCTTTTGGAAGGCGATGGGAACTGGACGCTCACGGTTCAAAATGCCTGGGGAGGATCTTTTGCGAATGTGAGTTTTGAAGGGTCGGTGACCTTGTTTTACCTCTGTAACCTCGAGCCAGAGGAGCCTGACACTTCTCAGTTCATGGCTGCTGATACCATTATGGTTCAGTTTGCATTTGAATCTCAGAATGCCAGTTTTTCGATTTTAGACTTGGATGGCAATCCGCTTGATGTATTGTGCAGCGGCGACGAGGAAGTGTCGTTGGAGGCCAATACATCCGGGGGCACTTGGTCTGCCAGTTGTCTCGGTTGCTTAGATTCAGATGGGGCCATAGACCCCAGTCAGGCCTCTCCAGGAATGTTGGAAGTGAGCTACACTCTGGATGGTGATTGTGGCGAAGTGACTGAGGTAGAAGAGTTGCAGGTGGGCTTGACTCCGAATGTCAATACAGGCAGCGTTGGGGCGCTGTGTCCCTTTGCCGACCCTGTGCAGTTGGTAGGAACTCCTGCTGGCGGTGAATGGCTCGCAGATTGCGGCGACTGTTTGTCAGAAGACGGGGTGTTTGACCCTGGTACGGGGGCAGGCTCATACTCGGCGACCTACACGTTTGGAACGTTGTGTACAGCCTCTGGTGAAGTGTCCGTGAATGTGGGCGAGTCCATTTCGGTCGACCTCGAAGACCTGAACTATTGCGAGTCCATTGGGGCGGTGCAATTGGATGGAGATGGTTTGGCTGGAATTTGGTCGGCAGATTGTGGAAGTTGCATCCAAAATACGGGGACATTTACCCCTCCTGGTCCTGGGACATATGAAGTCAACTTTTTGCCAGGAGCGGGCTGTGGTGTAGAGAGCGCTGCGACCGTTACAGTAGATGAGAGTGTGAACATCGGGTCTGCCAATTTGCCAGATGCCCTGTGCGAAGATGGAGGTCCTGTTGGCCTGGAGGCCGATGTCCCTGGAGGGACTTGGACGGCTTCAGGGGCGGGCTTGAACGGAGCATCTTTTAATCCGGGAGCAGCGCCTCTGGGCGTCAATGTGTTGACCTATGAGGTGGAAAACGGATCGTGTACGAATTCGGCCACCTTTTCTACCGAAGTATTGCCCATTTTGAGCGTCACGCTGCAGGACGAGGATCCTTTCTGTGTGAACAGCTCTGGAGGGGGCATCAATGCGGATGTTGACTTAACGGCCGAAGCTGTGTGGTCGGACGTCCCGAATTTGGTTTGGTCATCGGATTGTGGAGGATGCCTGAGCAACAATGGCGTGTTTGACCCAGGCAATGCTGGGGTCGGCACGCATGATATTTCCATCGGTTACAATGACCCGCTTGGGTGCAGTGTTGGTGCGACGATTGAAGTCTTGGTTGCACCTGCAGTGGATGCTTCTATTGATGAAATCCCAGACCTCTGTGAGTCTGCTGGGACACAGATTTTTTCTGCTGCTGATGGAGGCGGCACTTGGACCGCTTCCTGCGCTTCTTGTCTCTCTCCAGCGGGCAGCTTTGACCCGGGAATTGGTGCGGGTGACTATACCGTGACCTATACGATTACGGATGTTTGCTCAGATGTGGATGCTGTCCAAATCACAGTGGTGCCCCAGCGAGACGCCGCCATTTTGGTCGATGTGCCAAATGATGAACTGTGCATTGGGGTCGAAGAGTGGCAATTGGGCTCGATCTGGGCTGGTGGAGTTTGGAGTGCAGAAGGGGCTTCTGGCAATGATTGTATCGATGCCGTATCCGGCATGCTGGACTTAGAGGCAGCGGGTGTGGGGACGGTTACTGTCACGCACGTTTTGGAAGGCCTGTGCGGCGATACGGATACCCATGTGTTGGATATCTTGTCTTGTAGCGTAGAGTTGGTCAACATTTTCACTCCGAACGGGGACGGAAAGAATGACCGGTTGATTTTCAAGTACATCGAGCTTTATCCTGAAAACACCCTTACGGTGTACAACAGGAATGGAGCTGTGGTTTATGAAGCCGCGGGTTACAGCAACGACTGGGATGGAGACGGGGCTGCAGACGGCACCCATTACTTCGTGCTTCAACTTCCCGAAGGGGTAGAGCACGCGGGTCAATTGATGATTCAGCGCTAAGTTTTTACCTCTGCTCTTTGCGCATGTACTCCGTTTCGAAAGCACTGCGCCGCAGAGACGACCGAAGGTGCCACAGGGCTTCTTCCTGAAACTGCATGAGGTCTGAAATGCAGCGTGCGGTCACTTCATCGCCTGCATGTTGGGCGGTGGTCAGCAACTCCCTTTCAAGCCTTAGCAAATGAGAAAAGGACTCCCTGACCATGCGCATGCAAGCACGGTCATGGAAGGCCCCTTCGTGAGCGCCTAGATTGGACATTTGCAGCAAGGCCTCCATGGAGGTAGGGGGGTGACCCTCAAGGCACCTGACCCTGCGACCCAGCTCATCTACTGCTGATTGCGCATGGTCGATGTGTTCCGGAAGAATGTCCCTCAGCAGGTTGTATTGTTCTCCCCAACCGTTCCACAGTGCTCCACGAAGGTTGAAGCGGAAGACCTCGAAATCGGAAAGCAAAACATTGAGCAAAGGCACCAATTGATCTGCCCATGTTTTGTCGAGTTGGGAGGAAAGTGTACTGGGAGCGCTGGTCATGTGTAAAGCGGGCATAAAGTGATGAATCGGAGAAGCCCTATGAAATTGAGAATGATGTGCGCAGTATCTAATGATGTTTGTCAATGAATTTTATGATGTCTGTCATCACCCTGCAACCAATTCGCTTTCTTTTGATGTTCTTATCCCACACCGACAACTTTTAACGCACCCAAAATCATGAACAACAAGCATACCCTATTTGCCGCGGTCCTTACCATTGGTGCTTTTGCCCTGATGTCGAACTCCAGCGGTGTAGCCCACCAACAGAACAAAGACCGCACGGGGGCTCCGGGAAGTGACAATACTTGCCAGCAGTGTCATGCTGGAGGGAGTTTTGCACCTGCCGTGGATGCGTTTTTGGTTGTGGAAGGGGACATCGCCCTTTCAAATTCTTACATGCCGGGTGCCACGCATACCCTTGTTGTGAGCGTGAATGCGACAGGGAGCCCACAAGGCTATGGTGTGCATGGAACCGCCATCCTTGATGACGGATCCAATGCGGGGACATTCAATGACCAAGATGGAAGCGATTGCATTTGGCTGGATGAGGTCGATGGTCGGCACATTTTTGAGCAGAACGACCTTTGCTCCAGTGGCACTTTTGAAATCGAATGGGTTGCACCTGCAGCGGGCAGTGGGCCGGTCAGTGTATATGTGGCGTCGATTGCGGCCAATGGAAATGGAACTTCAGCAGGCGACTCTTTTGGCGGAGGTCAATTTGACTTTGAAGAGATGGTGACCAGTGTCGGAGACCTGTCGGTCGAACCATTTGGTGTGCGTCCCGGTTTGAATGGAGCACTTACCGTGACCAGTCAAGAATCCCAATCTATTTCGGTTCTGACCTTAGACGGTCGGATTTTGTTTGACGGGCCCCTCGGTGCAGGAACACATACCATGACCGTCTCCCACGCTGGACTGGCCATTGTCCATGCCGTATCTGCCTCTGGATCGACCCATACCCAAAAAGTTTGGTTGCATTGAGCCGCCTTCGCTTTTGGTCATTTGCGGTCTTGTTGTCCTTAGTTTTTTGGGTGCACTCATAGGACGCAGCCACCAGATACATTGGAAGGGGGGGAGAAGGATTTGATTGTGGGGGTCGTACAGGATTTCTTCCAGGCCTTAGAGGCGAGGGAAGATGTTCGGCTCAACCGTGTTCTGCACGAAGAAGCCCAACTCACACGAATCGATGCGCGGGGAGACACACTGACGGTGTCGGCTTTGGAAGGTGCTGACTGGATTTCGTCGGTGAGCGAGCCGGGGCCGCCATTGATTGAGCGCATGAGGGATCCACAGGTCCACTTCTCTGAAAACCTCGCTCAAGTCTGGGCTTACTATACCTTTTACATTGGAGAGGAATTGAGCCACTGTGGTTATGATGCCTTCCAACTGATCAAAACCGACCCAGAAGGTTGGCGCATACTTGGAGTAACCTATACCATAGAACCATGTCTTTAAAAGTGTTTTGCTGCGTTGCATTGTTGGCCTCAGGCTCTGTATTCTGCAACGCCCTCGCCCAAGTAGATGGCGATATAGACGCCCAGCGTCTATTGAAACTGAACCTGAGCGATTGGTATTTCGCTCGGTATGAATTGGGTTATGAGCATGTCCTCAACGAATCCACGTCTTTTCAAGTGGCCCTTGCGGGCATCGGCGCAACTGAAGACTTTGAGCGCTATTATTTCAATAACCTGACTTTTAATGACTCTTGGGCCGATGTCGAAGTCAATCACAGCGGGTGGAGGTTTACTCCGGAGTTGCGCCGTTATGCATGGGTGTATGGAGGCATGCCCGAGGGAGTTTTTGTGAGCATCATGGGGCGTCTTGAAAATTGGAATTTGGAGTTCGATGAGGACATTGAGGACAGTGGTGGAATTTCAGAAGGACAATTCGAGGATGAGCTCGACGGTATTTGGAGCCAGTTCCATTGGGGCGGCGGTGTGCTTGTGGGGTACCAATGGTATTCGGACAATGGGATCAGCATTGAAGTCTACACGGGGCCGATTTTTCGCAGTTACTCGCGCAGCTGGAAGCACGATGGCGCGCTCAATGAAGAGGAACAGGAATTGGCAGAGGACAGCTTGGAAGACCGGCTGTTTAGAAGTTCCCGCTGGAGTACTTATCTCAACAGCGACAGTGGTCCTGGTTGGCGCTTTGGTTTGACAGTGGGATTGGGGCTTTAAATGCTTCTCCTTGAGCAGCAGGTGACGAAAGTCATTTCTTGTGCTGACGCCTGTCAATGGGCCATCAGCTTTTGCTGTGCAGATTGATTCTCGAACAATGGCGGTGCGCCTAGCGCATCACAAGACAGGTTTTGGTTTGACGGCCCGGTGCGAAAGCGCACCGGGCCGTCTCTTTTGGGCCTAGATTCGAAGCATGGATCAGAACAAATTCAGACGTATTGGGGCCCTTTGCATGGCACTTGCTGTGGCAGGAGCCATCGTTTGGTCGTTGATGGATCGCCCTCACCGCGATGTCGCCAGTGAGTCGGCTCAGTTCAAAATGGTGCCGGAAGAGCTCGTTGTGTTCTTGTCATCGCAGGACTCCAGCTCAGCCAAGTACCTCAACGCTGTTGTAGAGCTCTTTGGGGTCGTTGCGGAAGACGATGGGGTGCGCGTCTCCTTTGAAGGTGGCGTGTTGGCCGTTTGGGACACGTTGCATCCCCACCGTGTGTTGGAAGAGGGGGAGCTGTTGCGTGTTAAGGGCCGCGTCACCGGTTATGACGACCTCTTTGGAGAAGTGCGCATGGACGGACTTGTATTGGTTAATGACCCTGATGCAGGCCAATGATGTTGCCTGAGGCATATTCGTCAGAATTCTAATTCTTCCGCCAGATGCCCCATTCTCTTCTTCGAGCCTCCTTGGCCTCCTTGCTAATTGGGAGCGTACTCTGGGGATGTGCCCAGCAACAATCGGCCCCTTATTCTTTGGAATGGGAGGTTGTTGCCGTAGACAGTATTCCAGGGATGACAACCGCTCGGTTGTATGCCAAATTGGTCAATCCCACCGACTACCTGACGTCTGTATCGGGATGGGACGACATGGAAGGAGAGGTGCTGACCACCACTTCTTTCTATCAGCACCCTGATGGGTGGGCAACCCCCAATAACAACAATCCGCTGTTGTTTGTCCCATTGCCAGATTTGCGCTGGGATTCGTGGATTACCATCGGAATTGAAGTGGCTCCAAACGGCGCCGCCGGCGAGATTCCTGTCGGCCTTTTTCCTCCCCAGACGGATTTATGGGTGGACCAATTTGAAGCAGGAGGCAGCCTTGTGATGGACGTCGACGGGGCTTGGTTTGTGACGTTGGGTTCTTCCAATGGTACAGCAGGGGATGACCTCCGGGTCTTGGTAGGCCAATTCACAAGCGATGGTGTGATCAGCGGAAAACTCAACCTTCAGGTTTTTTCCGAAGGGGTGGCAGCGGATGATTTCATGGATGATGTCTACAGCGTTGTCATTCCCGATTTCGATGCAGGAAGTTTATCGTCGACGCATCAAAATGTTCTCGCGAGCAGCACAGGGTGGGGGGTATTCGCCTTGGGCAATGGCGGGTATCGGCATCATGTTCCTGAACTGGCAACCGATTGGTTGCTCATGGACCTTTCCGGTAGGGTCATTCAAAATGGAAGCGTTCAAGCTGGTCATTTTGAAACCAAGGAATCGGGCATCGTGGTGCTTAAAGGCGCTCATGGTCAAGTGCTTCATTCTCGGCTTCTGAGGTGAATGGGGATATCTCTCGTCATAAGTCAGAATATTCTGACTGAAAAGTGAAACCCTCTGTAAGAAATTGCGTAAGGCAAAGAATTGAAACTGTAATTGTCTTCGTTTATGGAATTGCAAACAGCTCAAAAGAACTTCACTTTCCACGGTGTTACGGGAATTGCGCTCGTTGGAGTGGGCATCGCTTCTTCTTTCGACGCGGCTTTTCGGAGAACGTCTGAAACCATTCAAGAAATTTGGATGGTTGAATTGGGAGTAGGCATGGTTTCCTGTTTGCTGGGCCTCTTGTTTTTTGGCAGTGCAGTGCGCTACTTGGTGCACATGGACCGGATTGCTGAGTACTCAGAACGCAAGGCTAGGCACAGGTCTGCTCAGGATCGCAGATCTCGTAAGCCGCGTCCAAAGATGGATACTGGGATTGTAAAGGATTCAGTTGCGGACGGTTTGGAAGGCATCCGTTTGTCTGCGATAAAGTCTGGAACGCACTAAACCCCAACTTCTTCTCAATAAAAAAGGCGCCTCAGGCGCCTTTTTTATTGCATCGATGTGCCTTCTGATCAGAGGTGAATCACTTCGTCGTAAGCCGCAGCTGCAGCTTCCATCACCGCTTCGCTGAGGGTAGGGTGGGGGTGAATGGTCTTGATGATTTCATGACCGGTGGTCTCCAATTTTCGGATGGCCACAATCTCGGCAATCATTTCAGTGACGTTCGCCCCGATCATGTGGGCCCCCAACAATTCGCCGTACTTGGCATCGAAGATGAGCTTCACGAATCCGTCCTTGTGGCCGGCTGCGCTGGCTTTTCCTGATGCGCTGAAAGGAAACTTGCCGATTTTGATGTCGATCCCTTCTTCTTTGCAGGCTTTCTCTGTCTTACCGACGCTCGAAATCTCCGGGAAGCAGTATGTACAACCAGGAATATTTCCGTAATCGATGGGTTCAACATGTTGGCCCGCGATTTTTTCTACACACAGGATGCCCTCCGCACTTGCCACGTGGGCCAAGGCCGGTCCCGGGACGCAATCTCCAATGGCGCAGTATCCTGGGATGTTCGTGTTGTAGAAGTCATCGACCATGATTTTACCGCGGTCGGTGGCGATGCCGACTTCCTCCAACCCGATGCCTTCGAGGTTGGACACTACGCCTACGGCGCTCAGAACGACGTCTGCACCGATGACTTCCTCTCCTTTGGAAGTCTTGACGGTCACCTTGACGCCTGATCCCGAAGTGTCAACCCCGGTCACCTCGCTTGAGGTCATGATGTTGATGCCGGCCTTCTTGAAGCTGCGGGCAAGTTGCTTGGAGACTTCCTCGTCCTCAACGGGAACAATGTTGGGCATGTATTCCACGACTGTGACCTCTGTCCCGATGGCGTTGTAGAAGTAGGCGAACTCTACTCCAATGGCGCCAGAACCAACGACAACCAATTTTTTGGGCTGCTTTTTCATCGTCATGGCCTCGCGGTAGCCGATGATTTTCTCGCCGTCTTGGGGGAGGTTGGGCAAAACACGGCTGCGTGCTCCAGTAGCGATGATGATGTTGGAGGCTTCGACGGTGCGTTGGCTTCCATCTTCAGCTGTGACTTCAACCTTGCGTCCAGGCATCAGTTTGCCATTGCCCATGATGACGTCGATTTTGTTCTTCTTCATCAAGAACTGAACGCCTTTAGACATGCCGTCTGCTACACCACGCGAGCGGTTCACCATCCCGTCAAAGTTGACTTTGGGCTTGGATACTTTGATGCCATAATCCTCGGCATGCTCAATGTATTCAAAGACGTTGGCGCTTTTCAGCAGGGCCTTTGTGGGAATGCAGCCCCAATTGAGGCAAATCCCACCGAGGGCTTCGCGTTCGATGACAGCCGTTTTCAGGCCGAGTTGAGAGGCGCGAATGGCGGTAACATACCCGCCTGGACCGCTGCCGAGAACCACGATGTCGTACTTCATGTTCGTTCGTTTCGGGTGCGAAAATAGGGGTCGTATCTTAGTGTCTATGCGGCTTCGGACACCTTATTCTGCATTCTCTTCGCCCAAAGTGTGGGTTTGGAGAAATTTCATGGCAATTGCAGCCATTGTTGCCGGCCAATTGTTCGGGTCAGGATCGCTGTTTTCCCAAGGATTGACCGTCGATCCCCCCGCTGGACTTCAGGATGGCATTTCGGTGTTGTCTCCGGTTCGTGTGCACTTCCAATTGAGGGCTCCCTCGAAGGACCACGTCCACCTTCGCGGAGATTTTAATGGGTGGCAGATATCAGATGAATATCTCATGAACCGTTCACTGGATGGCAACACATGGTGGTTGGAGGTCGATGGCTTGGAACCCGGAGAATGGACCCGTTTTCACTACTTGGTGGACGATACTGTTGAGGTGGCGGACCCTTATGCACCCTTGATCCTCGACCCCTGGAACGATGGCTACATTCCGCCCACCACATTTGCGGCGCGGCCAGAGTTCCCTTGGCAGCATGCCGCTTGGCCTGTCGGTGCTTTTCGCACTGAGGAAGTCCCATTTGAATGGGGAGACGATGGTTTTCAGCGTCCTGCCCAAGACCGACTCGTCATCTACGAACTCTTGGTCAGGGATTGGGATTCCCAACGGGACTTCGGTGATGTGATTGACCGCTTGGATTACCTCGAATGGTTGGGAATCAATGCGATTGAGTTGATGCCGGTAAGTGAGTTTGACGGCAACACCAGTTGGGGCTATAACCCTGGTCCGCGGATGGCGGTTGACAAGGCATATGGTTCCGCTGATGCGTTGCGTGCGCTGGTGGATGCGGCGCATGCACGTGGCATTGCCGTCATCCTGGATATCGTGCCCAACCACAGCTTCGGCTTGGACCCCTTGGTACGGTTGTATCAGGATTCAGACGGTGGAGCATCGCCAGGGAATCCCTGGTTCAATGAGGACCAAATTCACCCCTATGGCCTGGGCTTTGATTTTGATCACGGCGACCCATGGACGCGCAATTTCTGGAAGCGGGTGTTGGACTTTTGGATCGATGAATTTCACATCGATGGTTACCGGTTCGACCTTTCAAAGGGGCTCACGCAGAGTTACACGTTGGGCAGTGTGGAGGCATGGAGTAGCTACGACCAGAGCAGGGTAGACATTTTGTTTGACTATGCCAACCACATCTGGGGTCAACACCCTGGGACATATTTGATTCTGGAGCACCTCGGAGACAACTCAGAGGAGACGGCCTTAGCCAATGGCGGATTCATGTTGTGGGGCAAGTCAACCTCTACTTTCGCCCAAGCAATCTTGGGTTATGGTGGTGATTTCTCTTGGACTTCATGGCAGTCAAGGGGATGGAACTGGCCCAATCTGGTGGGGTACATCGAGAGCCATGATGAGCAACGGGTGGCCCATGACCTCATGTTGTACGGAAATGCTTTCGATGGATATGACACCAAGTCCTTGGCCACTGCGATGAACAGATTGGCCATGGGGCACGCGTTTTTGTTGTCTTTGCCCGGTCCTAAGATGATGTACCAGTGGGGGGAGTTGGGGTACGATGTGTCGATTTTTTCTTGTGGAGACGGTACCTACACAGAAGGCTGCAAACTGGATGAAAAGCCTGAACCATGGCAGGACAGGGCTTTGGTCCCCGAGCGTCAAGGGCTGGCTCGGAAGATCAAAGGAATCAACGCGCTAAAGCGAGGGGCTCCTGTGTTTTCCACTTTTGACTACAACATTGACTTTGGAGGAATGGGCAAGCGCCTCCACCTTTATTCACCCGACCAAAATGCCGTGCTCTGCGGCAACTTTGATGTGATTGGCCTGAGCATGGTGCCGGGATTCCCGCATACGGGGACATGGACGGATGCATTGACGGGCGATGTGCATGAAGTGACCGACCTGGGTGCGTCTTTTTACTTTGCTCCTGGGCAATACCACCTGTGGATGGACACCCCAGTGGTTCCTGTGCCCGAGGACGAGCCGCTGCCGCTGAACGTGGCTTGCAATGATGCTGCGGCCTTGAATTTTGGCCTCGAGGAGACCTGTTCCTTT
This sequence comes from uncultured Flavobacteriales bacterium, assembly GCA_965659115.1. GTDB lineage: Bacteria > Bacteroidota > Bacteroidia > Flavobacteriales_D > Sanyastnellaceae > UBA8752. The sequence goes on from CBFHUP010000002.1 coordinate 15,207, forward strand.
GAGGTTGTACTCTCCATGGACGCTACGGACCTGGCAGATGGAGGCCAGGTTTCTGCCCAAGGAATCCATGTTGCAGGATCGTTTCAGGGGTGGAACCCGTCAGGTACGCCTTTGGTCGAAGTCAGCGAGAACCTCTGGCAAGCCACGGTGGTGGCCGATGCCGGCGATGTGCTGGAATTCAAATTCATCAACGGCATCACGTGGGGGCAGTCAGAACAGGTTCCTTCGGGTTGTGGCGGCGGCGATGGATACGGTGGATTCAATAGGCAAGTCTTGGTATTGGGCCCAGAGTCGGGGGGAGGCACAGTTTGTTTTGGAGCCTGTGCCGGTTGTTTGTCCAACTTGGACTTTCCGGGATGTTTGGACAGTGCTGCTGTAAACTTTGACTCCGAGGCCAATGTGGACGATGGAAGTTGCTTGTACTCGGTAGTATTGCAGGTGGATGTGTCCGAGGTGGAGCCCGTTCCCACGGCGGTTTATGTCGCGGGTAGTTTTCAAGGATGGGATGTTTCGGCAACCCCCATGGCACAGGTGAATGACCATTGGATGGTCGCTTTGGATTTGCCCGCCGCAGACAGTGTGGAATACAAATTTCTCGCCGGTCCAGAATGGGCACTGGGAGAGGATGTCCCTATGGAATGCGGTGTCTCGAATGGTTTGGGAGGCTACAACCGCATGCTGGTGCCGGCAGATGTGGATTCGGTTCCCGTTGTTTGTTTTGGTGAATGTGGCCCTTGTGCTGGAGTGGAACCACCCCTGAGTGGCGAAGAATTCTGTGGTCCAGGAACGGTTTGGGACCCTGTCATGTCCATGTGCGTTGGTGCGGTTACCTGCTCTGAGGACATCGATGGAGATGGCCTCATTGGCGTTGCTGACGTGTTGGCGTTGCTTTCGTCATTCGGAAACCTTTGTCCCTGACCCATTGAGGGGGGGCGACCGCTGAAGGCCGATGTTACATTGGCTCCAAGACCTTGTCAAATTGAGATTCCAACAAAAAGGGCCCACCAGATGGTGGGCCCTTTTTGTCATGAAAAGCAAAGGTCATTTCACAATGAGGGGGGCACTGAAGGTGCCGCGGTCACCCCTTCCTTTGACGAAGTAGGTGCCTGCTGCCCATTGTTCCACATTCAATGGCAACCGCTGGGCTCCTGCAGGCCATGCGCCATCGTAGATGGTGGCCACTGTCGCCCCGCGGGCATCCAACACTTGGATCAGCACTTGACCGCCCTTCAAGAGTTCGAGGTTGATCCACGTCTCTCCTTGTGCAGGTACAGGAGTGATGGAGAAGGTGTGCACCCAATCCGTAGAGGCGACGCCATTGGCGTTGGACTGGAAGTGAATGACCGGCAGGGCCCCACCCCCTTGGCCCCATTCCTGGCCTGGTTCCAAGTACATCTCATCTGAGGATTCAAAGACTTCGCCGTCCAACCATAATTTGAACTGGACATCATTGGGACCCTCCAGCATAAGGGCCATCTGAGCAGCACTCATTCCGTTAAAGGACATGAGGGGTCTGGCAGCAACACAGGTCTGGTTTACAAAGGCGCCGATGTAGGCTTCTCCTTGGATAGGGGCTCCATCTAGCAATGCCTCCGCGGCCAGGGCCAGGGCGCCTGGTGCCCGAACGACATCCCAACCGGTCATCAGTGAGGCTGGATTGTCCTCGGTGCGCGTGTGGGCGATGACCATGCCACTGCCGCTGCCTTCATTGTTCCCTTCAGGATAGGTCAAAGTACCAGCTTCGATCATCCGGACCCAATATGAGCGCCCGGGCTCGAGGTCCAAAAGGCTGTTGAATTCATTGGGATTGGCCGGATTCCAGACGGTGCCGTTTTGACCGTCAATCACGGTTCCAACCAAGCCGTCTAAGGATGCGAATGCCGTTTCCACGGCCATGGCGTTTTGAGGGACATAACCGATGATGTTCCAGCCTTCATTCAGATCAAGGGGGGTGTTGTTGGCTTCCAGTGGGGTTCCTGTGCTGGTCCATGTCGCACCTTCTTCTACCTTGATGACGTATCCGGCGGCATCCATGTGCATTTGGAGCGAATTGAATACGCTTGGAATGCCCGGCGTGTAGCTCTGTCCGAGGGCAAAATCATTGTCTCCCAAGACCTTTAGGAGGTTGCCCTCAAGTGGGGATTCAAACATGGATGCGATCGCGTAATCTGAGGGAGTCACGTTGGTGGAGACATAATTCCAACCTGGCCCAAGGTCAACTTCTAAAATGGTTTCGCTGCAGTTGGCATCGAAGATCAATGGATCATCGGTGCTGCCATATTCTCCGAAGGCCATGGCTGTGACCTCAGTATCGATGTTGCATGTGGTGCATTCTGTGGCATTGAACAATGCGAATGTGACGGTTTCTTCTCCGCCAGCGAGGTACACCGTCATGTTCACAAAAGTGGCGCCGTCTGATACTATGATTTCGCCTTCTCCGCGGAGCTCGCCGTTGACGAAGGCGCCTACGGCGTCAGTTTCACTGACGTTCTCTCCATCGACGGTGATTTGCGCCAGCACGAGCGCGACAGAAGGGTAGGTGTTGGGTGTGCCCCAATCTGGACTGCAGCCGTATTCGCAACTGCCGTCGTCATCGGTGGCCGTCTCGTCGTAGTTGTTGGCGTCCGCGTTGGTGCAACCGGGGACCTCGTCGCCGTCGCAAATGCCGTCGCCATCG
>CBFHUP010000002.1:17981-81420 GCA_965659115.1 uncultured Flavobacteriales bacterium
CGGCGTCGTCAATGCAGGATCCGTCGCAGTTGAGTCCGGGATCGGCATAGGTGCAAGATGCATCGTCGTCGGTGGCCTCAGTGCTGAAGTTGCAGGCCATTTCATCGGTGCAACCGGGGACCTCGTCGCCGTCGCAAATGCCGTCGCCATCGGCGTCGTCAATGCAGGATCCGTCGCAGTTGAGTCCGGGATCGGCATAGGTGCAAGATGCATCGTCGTCGGTGGCCGTGGCGTTGAAGTTGCAGGCCATCTCATCGGTGCAGCCGGGGACCTCGTCGCCGTCGCAAATGCCGTCGCCATCGGCGTCGTCAATGCAGGACCCATCGCAATTGAGTCCGGGATTGGCAAAGGTGCATGACCCGTCGTCATCAGTGGCCAAGCTGTTGTAGTTGCAGGCAGTGGTGTCCGTGCAGCCGAACACTGGCGCACTGGCGCCGAAATAGAACGTGTCACGGTATTCATTGGAACCGTCACCTTCGATGAAGATTTGGCAGTACAATTGGCCACTCAATTCACCATCTGTAGTGAACTGACCGACCAGAACGCGCAGGTCATCGCCAGCAACACCGTTGGCATCACCGTTCAAAGCATACCATGCTCCACCGATGGCATCGTCAATGGCGATGCTCGCACCGTCCGCACCAAATCCGGGGTCGAAATTCGTGGACCAAGGGTTGTCACCCGATTGTACAATGGCTACCGCAGCTTCTCCTGCGCTTGCATTGAAGGACTGCTCCAAGCCCACAGTTACCCAGCTGTCGTAAGGAAGGTCAGGGTAGAAGCCGTATAGAACGGGGTTGATGCCGTTTGGAGTTGCTCCACCAAGTTCAGCATTGAAGAAGTTGGTTGTGGTGTTCACGTAAGTCTGGTTGACCGCATCACCAGAGACCGAGGACATAAAGTCCGTGGCATTGCTCATGGTGACATAGAGTCGTGTGCAACTGTAACCGGAGAGGTCGATGGCACCCAATGGTCCAACAAGGGTGCCGATGTTTTCGCTGACTACCTCTACTTCAAGGTTGTAGTCTTGGGCGAAGGTGACTGGGCTGCTCAGGAGCAATGTCAGTGCAGTGAGGATTGTGAATCTCATGGGCTTGCAATTGTGATGATCGTTATGAAAAAGTAATCTCATAAAACGAGCTCAGAATTGCGACGACGTCTACGAATTCAATGAAACTGTTTACCAACAACTCCAAAAAGCAGGGATATAAAAAAGAGAATGCCGCCCGAAGGCAGCATTCTCAACGTCAAGGTGATTTGGTTCGCTTAACTCGTGTCCTTATTCAGTCACCAGCAGTTTCTTGACGATCATGTATTGGGCATTGGAAAGCCTGATCTGATACATGCCACTTTGAAGGTCATCCGCAGGGATGTCTAAAGAGTGGTTTACACCTGGCGCAGCAAAGCCGTCATAGAGGTCCGTCACAAGGATGCCTTCCATGGAGAACATGCTGATTACTACGCGCATTTCGCTTTCTACCTCGAAGCCAAGTTGGCTCCAGTCGTTGGTCGGGTTTGGTTGCAGGTTGGTCACACGGATGGGACTCTTACCCACGGTGAGGTCACCGATTCCACCGAGTACGCTCGGGGTGTGGTCCACATCGCCGTCTCCGGACAACTCAGCATCATCAGATCCGGTGCACTCGGTTCCATTGACGTTGACGGTGTAACCGAACGATGAGGCATTGCCGCAATCGTCGACCAAGAGGTATTCGCGTTCAATGGACCACGGCAGGCAGCAATCGAGGTCTCCAAAGAGGTCTCCTGATCCCATGACGAAGTTGTTGTTGAACGTTCCACTGTAACCGAACCATCCGCTGTATCCATAAGCGTTGTTCATGTTGTTGCCGGCCAATCCAATTTGGAAAGCGTAATAGTTGTTGGCTGGAGCATGCACCAAGGAGAGCATGGACCCTTCATAACTTCCCGTACCGGTGAGGGTTCCGCTTTGCATCAATCGGTAGTCCCAGTTTTCGTGGTCGTCCACCAGATCACCGCAATCGCGCTTGTAGCTCGTCGGGAAAGCTTGGTTGTCCCAAGTCGTCCAGTCCATGGCTTCGCCGAAGGATACGGCGATGTCCCATCCGTTGCCGGAACCGTCCAGTGCAATGACACTTTGGGTCAGGACCCAATTTCCATCGGCCATCAATTCGACCGTTCCGTTGGACACTGGAGCATAGAGTTCCGCACCGCCAGGCAGGTTGAAGATTCTCAAACTGTGGGGGTCCATGCCGTTGCAAGTCTCGCCGTTTTCAAATGCCGCAGGCAGAGCCGCTGAGCAGAATGCAGACACTTCATCTGTTGGAGCATTGTCGCCGACATAAGATTCCGTGTAGGTCAAGCTGACTTCGGTGTCGCAATTGTCCTGGAAGGAGACCGTACAAGAGTCAGGGACTTCAACCGTACCTCCTAAATCTTCGCAACACACCGACAAGACCGTGCCATTGTCGAGGCCGCAAGTGCTGGTGAATTGAGGTGCAATGAGGTCGATGACCTGAATGGTCTGTTCGGCATTGAGCGTATCGGCGTTTCCGCAGTCGTCGGTGGCGATGACGGTAAAGGTCCGCGTAAAGGTGTAGTCCCCCTCTGCTTGGCTGTCATCGGACGCGCAGGTATACAGAGGTGGTCCGTCCGTATGGGTGATGGTGACCACAGGGTTTGGATCGCAAGCGTCTGTGACCTCGTAGGCCACAGTGCCGAGAGAATCCGCTCCAGTGTACACGTCACAATCTGGCGTTTGAGACAGCATGATGCTGTCTGGATCGGCCAGGGTCAGTGTAGGTGCGGTCACATCGATGATGGAGATCGTCTGCACATGCGAATCCGTTGTGGCATTGCCGCAATTGTCGGTTGCTGTGATGGACCAGGTCCTCAGCAGCGTGATGGTGCTGCCACAGGCCTCAGCAGTGCTGTCGGTGTGAACGATGGACACTTCGACTTCAGGGTCGCAGTTGTCCAAGGCCGTTGCAGTGGCCACTCCTGTCTCGGAGACATCGGAGTTGGCACTGCAAGCTTCATCGGCTTCGAGGGACAAGTCATCTGGATAGGAAGCACTCAATTCTGGTGCTTCTGAATCCGAGATGGTGATGGTTTGCGTCACGCTCTTTTCGTTTCCACAGATGTCTGTGGCAGTCCACAACCTGTTGATGGTGTAGCAGTCTGCTCCAGTGCTGTCCACGATGGCGTCCAGAGAACTGATGGTCACTGACCCGAGGCAGTTGTCATCGGCTTCAGGTGTGCCCAGTGCTTCGATGCTGAAGTCGCCGCCACATTGGATGGTGGTGTCGACGGGAACTGAAGCAAAGACAGGTGCGATGCTGTCGTACAGGTGCACGATCTGCATGGCAGAAGCCTCGTTTCCACAGGCGTCGGTCACGGTGTATTCCCGCTCATAGGCGCCTGCACACGGCCCTTCTGTTTCAATGTCTGAAATGGCCACTGTGACGTCGCTGCAGATGTCAGAGGCGGCGAAACCATAGGAGATGGTGTCGCTGTAGTCCGCGCACATCACTTCGACCAAGCTGTCCAATTCAATGACAGGCGGCTGCGAGTCTTGAATGGTGTAGGTGGCTGTGGTCGATGCACTGTTGCCACAAGCGTCTGTTGCTGTGAAGGTCACGATACTTCCGCCTACAGATCCGTTGCAATCGTCGAACGTGGAGTCCACCGCGCTGCTCCAACTGATGCTTCCACAAAGGTCGCTGGCTGTTGCGTTGGCGTTGTTGGACTGCCAGGTCAAATAATCGAGGATGTTGCCCATCCCGTCGCATTCGACGACCAGATCTGAAGCTGGGGTGTCGATGCTTGGTGCCAAGGTGTCCTGCACTGTGACCACTTGGGTGTGGCTCGTAGCGTTGCCGCAGGCATCTGCCGTGCTCCAAGTACGCGTCAGGGTGTAGGCATCGTCGCAGTCTCCAGCTGCCGTGTCCTCAGCAAAGGTGACGTCCACATCGTCACAGAGGTCTGTGGCGGTGAGCACATCGGCCGCAGGAACAGCATTGCAATCCACTGTGGTGTCTGCCGGCAGCAGCTCCACGAAAGTGGGGGCCAAGGTGTCTACCACCTCAATCACTTGAGTGGCTGTGGTGATGTTGTCGCATTGGTCTTCGGCGGTGAAAGTCCGCGTTACCGTGTAGGCCTGTGGACAATCGCCTGCTGTGGTGTCGGCTGAGACCGTGATGGTCACATCACTGTCACAGTTGTCTGTTGCAGCTGCGTCCTCCAAAGGATGGTCTTCGTGACACAGGGCCACATATCCGGCGGGAACGCTCGTAAAGACTGGGGCTACAGAGTCGATCAAAGTGATGGCCTGCATGAAGGTGCTGCTGTTTCCACAAGCATCCAAAGCCGTGTAAGTGCGGAGGTAGCCCGTGGGACATCCACCGCTCACAGGATCAATGTTGCTGACGAATACCGTATCGAATGCACAGACATCGCTTACCGCAATGTCATACAATGACGAGTCGTTGTAGAGGTCACAAGCAATGTTGTAGGTGAATGCTGACCCGGTGAAGTCGGGGGCGATGGTGTCGATGATGGTGAACACAGCTGTGGTGGCCGTTGCGTTGCCGCAATCGTCCGCAGCAGTGAAAGTCACACTGGCAGAGCCTGTGGCCCCACATCCGGCTTCGAGTGCGGTGAAGTCGTTGGACCACGTTACTTCTGAGCAGGCCTCTTCAGCGATTGCGCCGCCTTGCTCACCGAGCCAGGCCTCGAGGGCGGCGGTGTTGCCTTGGCCATCGCACTGTACCGTCAAGTCTGCCGATGCCGTTGTCACATCTGGAGCTTGAGAGTCGCTGATGGTAAACGTAGCCGAGCAAGAAGTCGCGTTGCCGCAGTCGTCAGTGGCTGTGAAAGTTACCGTGGCATCGCCCGTGGCACCGCAGCTGTCGGACAGCGCTACAAAGTCATGGGTGATGGTGGCGGCGCTGCAGTTGTCGGTTGCAGTGGTGGAGGCCAGCCAAGCGGCCAGTTCTTCTTCATTGCCGTTGCCATTGCATTCGACCGTCAGGTCAGCAGCACATGAGAGGACAGGGGCGAGGGTATCGCTGATTGAAATCGCCTGTGTACATGTGGCTGAAGTGGCATTGTTACAATGGTCTTCTGCTGTAACCGTGAAGGTCCTGGTGAAGGTGTAGGACCCTGCGCAGAGCGTGTCCATTGGACCGTCTTCAAAGGCGATTTCGATGTCGATGCTGGAGCTGCAGTTGTCGGAAACTTCAATGCTCGGAATGCCGGTGTTGCTGGTGTCGGAGTCGACCAAGCAATCGGCGTCTGAGAACAGGGCCACCTCGACTGGGCAGTCGATGCTCAGGTTGGGAGCGACAGTATCCAGCAGTTCGATGAACTGAGTGAACGAGCTGGAGTTGTTGCAATCGTCGGTGGCAGTGTACTCGCGCATCAACGTTGAGAACGGCTGTACGCAGCCTCCGCTAAATGGCATGTCCTCAAATGTGATGGTCACATCTCCACAGTCGTCCGTCGCTGAAATCAGGATGTTGTTGGGGTCAGTAGCATCTGTTCCATAGGCATCACATGCGATGCTGATGTTCATGTCACCGGTAATTTCTGGAGCCGTTTCATCCACAATGGTCAGCAGTTGAACCGCTGTGCTGGTGTTGCCGCAGTCGTCCACAAAAGTGTACGTCCGCTGTACTTCATAGCTGCCTTGGCAGGAGGTGCTCACGACGCCATCCTCTACCCAAGTGTAGGCCACATCGCTGTCGCAGTTGTCGGTTCCAGAGGCACTGCCGTATTCAACAGTGCTGTCAAATGCAGCACAGGCAATCGTGTCTGCTGTTACCGTGCCCGCGGGTGCCAGGGTGTCGAGCAAGGTGATGGTCTGGGTACAGCTGGTCGTGTTTTCACAGAAATCTTCTGCCGTGAAGGTCCGCAGGATGGTCCTGCTGCCTTCGGGATTTTCATCGTCGCCAGCGCAATCCATGGTGGCTTCAGCGTCTGCGAAGGTGATCGTGATGTCGTCTTGTGACGAGCAGTTGTCGTCGGCGCTTGCGTCGCCCAGCAAAGCTGTGGACAGGTCGGCAGTGCAGGACTCATCGAGCACCAAGGACGTGTCAGCAGGGCAGGTGATTTCAGGCGCGATGATGTCATAGAGCGACACGTACTGTCCAAAGGAACTGCTGTTGCCGCAGGCATCCGTAGCCGTCCAGATCCGCTCATAGGTTCCAGGACATCCGCCGGACAGTTGCATGGCCACGATCGTGTAGGTCACGTCGGAGCAGTTGTCGGTCGCCTCAATGGGCACGAGTGTGGGATCCTCGGGATCGAGCAAGTCTTCACATGCAGCGTAGGTGTAGAGGATGGAATTCCCCCAGTCCGGTGCGGTGACGTCTTGCAAGGTGATGGTTTGGTCACAGGAGGTCGTCGCCACATTGCCACATTCGTCTGTGGCTAGAGCTGTCCATGTGCGGGTGAAGGAGTAGGTACTGCCGCATCCAGGAACGGTGTCGTGGTCAGCATGGCTGATGCTCACGTCGACCGGGCCGCCGCAGTTGTCGTTGGCCTCGTATGTGGGCTCACCAGTAATGGAAGGCAGGGTAGAAGCTTCGCAAAGGGCATCGGCTTCCACGGTCGCGTTTTCGGGACAGGTGATGGACACTTCAGGTGCGGTCAAGTCTTGAATCAAGATGGTCTGCACGCAGGTGGTCGAGTCGCTGTTGTTACAGTGGTCTGTGGCGACCGCTTTCCATGTGCGCTCCAACAGCTGACTGCCAGCGCAGAGGTCCGTGTAGACGTCGCTGTGACTGATGGTCACCTCTGGGTTTTCGTCGCAGTTGTCCAAGGCGGACCCGGTGGCCGCACCGAGGGTTTCTACAGATACATCGGCCAAGCAGTCCGCGTCCACAGCCAACGAGTCGCCGGCTGGGCAAGTGATGCTCACCTCGGGTGCCACATCGTCGGTCAAGTTGATGACCTGTTCGAAGGTGGTGTTGTTGCCGCAGTCGTCTGTGGCTTGATACATCCGCAAGATGGAACCTGCACATGCACCACTGACCGGGTTGTTGGCCAATATGGTGATGGTGGCGTCGCTGCAGTTGTCACTGGCCTCAACGGAGTAGAGCTCGTTCTCGTCATAGGCATCGCAGGCGATGGTCACGATGGTATCTGCTGTGAAAACAGGTGCCGTCTGGTCTGCAATGGAAACGCTCTGCTCACAACTTTCGGTGGTTTGGTTGCCGCAGTCATCGGTGGCTGTTGCCGTCCATGTCCGGGTAAAGGTCAGTTGGCCTTCACAAGTGCTGACGGTGTCGGCATCGCTGTGGGACATCGAAACTGCGGGCATGCCCGTGCAGTTGTCCGAAGCAGTAATGCCGGGAATACCGAGCGCAACGGGGTCGGTGTTGGCATCGCAATTTTCGTCGGCTACGAGCACGGTGTCAGAGGGGCAAGTCAGGCTCAACTCAGGAGCGATGAGGTCTTGCACCACGATGATTTGCGCGCAGGTTGCAGTGTCGGTGTTGTTGCAATGGTCGGTGGCTACTGCCATCCATGTCCGGGTAATCACTTGACTCCCGGCACAAGGTGTTTCAATGGCGTCGCTGTGAGAAATGCTCACAGAGGGCGCCTCGTCACAGTTGTCTGCAGCACCAGCAGTGGCTGAACCAAGGGCTTCGATGCCTGTATCGGCGAAACACGCCGCATCCACTTGCAGGGTGTCTCCCGCGGGGCATTCAATGCTGGCTTCAGGGGCCACTTCGTCTGTCAATTGAATCAGTTGATCTGCAGTCGAGGTGTTGCCGCATTCATCGGTGGCGCGATAGGTGCGCAGAATGGAACCGGCACATCCTTCATCGAGGTCCACTTGACTGTCAATGATCAAATCCGTTGAGCTGCAGTTGTCCGCAGCACTGACGTTGTAGAGCTCGTCGGCTGAATACGCATCACAGGCTACCTGAATGGTGTCTGAGATGGTGATGGCAGGAGCCGTATTGTCTTCAACGCTGATGGTCTGTGTGCAAGAAGCCGAAGCTGTGTTTCCGCACTCGTCCGTGGCGGACACTGAGAAGGTTCTCAAGAAAGAGTATGACCCCAGGCAGGTGGAAGAGGTGTCTGAGTCCACATGGCTGGAGGTCAGGCTCACTTCTCCACCGCACGCATCGGCTGCGTCGATCTGTGGCAATCCCAATGCGTCTGTTCCCGTGGCAGCAGCGCACTCCGCATCGGCAAATACAACCGTGTCTGAAGGGCAGGTGAGGCTGAGCTCAGGTGCAATCGTATCCAAGACTGTGATGATTTGCGTGCAAGTGGCCGTGGCCGTGTTGTCGCATTCGTCTGTTCCCACAGCCGTCCAAGTCCGGGTGATGGTCATGGCTCCGGTGCACGTAGAGGAGACCGCATCGGAGTGGGTAAAGCTCAGTGATGGAGCGTCGTCACAGGCATCCTCGACGGATGCTGTAGGCATGCCCAAAGTGGCACTGGTGGTGTCGACAGCACAGTTCTCATCCACCGCGAGCTCAATGTCGTCGGGACATGCGGTCAGGGTGACCACCGGTGCGATGGTGTCGATGAGATTGACGGCCTGCTCGTAGAAGGAGACATTGCCACAATCGTCTTCCGCACGGTAGGTGCGGTATGCGACACGTGGACACGTTCCGGTCACAATCTGAACGGAATCAATGGTCAACGTCACGTCACCACAGCTTTCCGTCGCCGTGATGTCATAAATGGTGTTGGGGTCGTAATCACCACAGGCAATGTCATAATCCTGGGGACCACTCAACTCGGGTGCCGTGGTGTCTTGGATGATGAAGTCCAATTCAATGCTGCTCGAATTGTTGCATTCATCGCTGGCTGTGAAGGTGTAAGTGATGGTGCCTGTTTCGCCGCAACCGCCGCTCATACCTGTCATCACGTATGCCCAACTGACAGATCCACAGAGGTCTGTTGCTTCGGCTCCGCCGTGGTTGGCCAGCCACAACGAACGCTCGGTCAAATTCCCTTCCCCGTCGCATTCAACCAGGGCACTGTCTCCACCAGAAATGAGGGGAGGTGTGGTGTCAACGATGGTGATGGTCTGCGTATGCGTTGTCGTGTTTTCGCAGGCATCCTCGGCAATCCAGCTGCGCTCGATCGTGCGGCAACCTTGGCCTGTAAAGGCGGTTTCAACTTCTCCATTAAAGGTGACCGTAGGAGATCCTGAAACGGTGCAGTTGTCGCTGGCCGTGATGCCGGTTACCTCAGGCAGTGTCTCGCTGCACTCGATGGTCAAGTCGCCAGGGGCGTTGTCAAAGGTGGGAGCGATGGTATCGATAAATGTGAAGACCTGGTCAATGTGCTGGGTCGTGGCGCAAGCCGTGTCGACCAAAGAATATGTCAAAGTGACTTGGTCATCGCACAAAGGTTCCGTGTTGACATTGCAATCAAGGTTGACCAAAACATCGCCGTTGGCTCCCGAAGCAGGGAATCCAAAGATGCTGCCTTCCCAAGCGAACCAACCGCCCGCACCGTACTCACAGTTGCGGTCATTGGCCATTTCACCCACCTGGAACCCGAAGTATTCATTGGTAGGGGCGTGGCTCAAGAAGAGCAAACTGCCTTCCAAGTCTCCAGCTCCTGTAAGGAAACTTTGGTCGTTTTTCATCGTGTAAACGGTCCACGAATCTGTGATGTCTGTGGTTGGAGTACAGTCCATGGCGGTTTTGAATCCACCATCCCACTCGGTGCCAGATGTTCCATTCTCGTATGTGATGTACACTTCCCAGATTTCATCGGGGTCTTCCGTTCCCGCTACCTCACCTTCGAGGACCGCGGTGTTGCTATTGGGGTATTCAGTGAAAGTCAATCCTGCTGCAGTCGGGACGTAATAGGAGGAAGACAGTCCAAAGTTTTCTACGCCAAACAGGACGATCGCACCGTCTTCTCCTATGCCCAACGCAGTGGTTGCCGTGCACACATTTTCCGTGAGTCTGCGGGCAGCCACTCCACAACTGACACCGACGGCATCGCCGGTGCAAATGTTGGTTGCTGTGAGGTCGGACTGGCAACTAACTTGGTCCAGATCTTCTTGGCAGTCCAGTACTTGGTCCTCAAGTGGGACATCCAAGGCCAAGCATGCTGGATCGCAGAAGTTGGCCAAGGGATTGCCGTCGCAGTCGAATCCTGGAGCGGGTCCAGATCCGCCACACTCACCGCATTCGTCGATTTCCCCTACACAGTCGTCGGCATCATCACAGATGCCATCGTTATCGCTGTCGGCAACACAGCCGCCGCCGCAGATCCCTAAGGCATCTTCTTGGTTTCCGTCGCAATCGCAATCTCCTGCAGGAATGCCCTCTCCATCGCATACTCCACATGCGTCCAAAGAAGCACATGAGCCATCATCAATGGTGGCTGATTCGTCATAATTGCAGGCGTCAATGGAAGTGCAACCTGAACAAGACTCGAACTCACATGATCCATCATCGCTTGAGGCAATGGGGTTGAAGTTGCACGCACTTTCATTGGTGCAGCCCTGCGTTTCTGCGTCGTCACAGATGCCGTTTCCATTGGTGTCAGCAGCGCAATCGCCACCGCAGTTTCCGAGGGCGTCGTCTTGGTTTCCGTCGCAGTCGCAGTCGCCATCTGGGATGTCTGCGCACCCGCAGTCATAGATGTCGCCAGGACCGTTGCAGATGCCGCACGCATCGAGGTCACCGACGCATTCGTCTACGTCGTCACAAATGCCGTCCGCGTCACTGTCAGCAGCGCAATCGCCACCGCAGTTTCCGAGGGCGTCGTCTTGGTTTCCGTCGCAGTCGCAGTCGCCATCTGGGATGTCTGCGCACCCGCAGTCATAGATGTCGCCAGGTCCGTTGCAGACGCCGCACGTATCAACAGAACCTTCGCAGTCGTCGACGTCGTCACAAATGCCATCGCTGTCGCTGTCACTGAGCACCACCTGGCCGCCGTCACAAGACTCACACGGTTCATCTGCCAACAGGCAAGATCCGTCATCGGTGTCGGCGTTCTCATCATAATTGCAGGCCAAGCTGTTGGTGCAACCGCCAACAGGCAAGGAAAAGGGCACGTAAACTGTCCCATTGATGTTGTCGCCTTCAAGGAAAATTTGGGCATTGATGTTGCCCGAGATCTCCCCATTCGTTGTGAATTGAGCAATCAGAACACGTTGTTCAGGTCCGCCGATTCCATTGGTAGCGCTTGGAAGTGTGAACCATCCTCCGCCGGTGAGGTCAGTGATTTCAAAACTGGTGCCGTTGGAGTCATCGTCTGGCTCAAAATTTGACACCCAAGATTCACTTCCTGATTCGAGGATTGTAATGTCGGATTGACCCTCAGAATTCATGGCGGGCTCGTCTATTCCAATCGTGACAAAACTGTCAAATTCATTGGAAGGATAGGTGTCCCACAGCGCTGGAAGAATCCCGGCGGGTGTTGTGTTTCCGAGGGGAGAGGATTGAAAGAAATCGCCGGTAGTAACAATCGACATAGGCTCATCTACGTTGCCATAAATGCTGGAGACCTTGTCGTCAGCAGAGCTCGTTGTAATGAACACGCGGTACGTGCTATACCCTGTCAAGTTGGCATCGGTCAATTCCCCGATGTTTTCGAGAACCGTATCGATTTCCACTGAGAAATCGGTGAGCATTTCCAGCTGAGCAGGTGTCAACTCGGAGGGCTCTAATGAAAGAAACGCGTCCAATTCTTGGCTCAACAGTGGAGCAGAAACGGACAGCAGCAATAGCATTATAAGGTGGCGAAGTGAGAACATTGTAGATAGGGTCAAGCGCATTGAGCCCAAAAATTGAACGAATTAGTCTATTTATATATGCCGAAAACAAAGTTTACATGCCCGATTTGAGCATATAATTATTTCTATCGATGAAAAAGGCATTTCTGTCGGAAGTAGTTTATAGACGTTTGGTAGAAATTCTATCCGGCCTTGGTCTCGACCTATTATAGCCGAGCTGATGCGGCTCAGTCTTCCCGATTGTTGGTGCTCTTGCGAACGGGGGCAGCGCTATCTTCGCCGCCCATGCAGAATATTGTTCTCTTTGGCCCCCCAGGCGCGGGTAAAGGCACCCAGAGTGCGTTTTTAGTAGACCATTTCGGTTTTGTACACCTTTCGACGGGGGACATTTTTAGAGCCAACATCAAAGGGGATACAGAGTTGGGACGTCTGGCCAAGATGTACATGGAGAAGGGCCAATTGGTGCCCGATGATGTCACCATTCGGATGCTGGAAGACTCTGCGAATGCGCACCAGGATTCCAAGGGCTTCATTTTCGATGGTTTTCCTCGCACCACGGCACAGGCTGGAGCCCTCGACCAATTTTTGGAAGCCAAAGGGCAATCGATTGCTGGCATGCTCGCTTTGGAAGTGCCAGAGGATGAGCTGCGCACGCGGTTGGCCAAGCGGGCCGAAACCAGCGGTCGTGCTGACGATGCCGATCCAAAAGTGATCCAGAAGCGCATCGACGTATACAATGCGGAGACGGCGCCGGTTGCCGGGCATTATCAATCCCAAGGCAAGTACATCGGGGTGCAGGGCGTAGGAAGCATGGAGGAGATTTTCGAACGCTTGTCTGCCGCCATCAAGGGCCTTTCCTGAGGCTCTGATCGAAATGGCAAGCGAAAATTTCGTCGATTACGTCAAGCTGTGTTGCCGTTCTGGCAAGGGGGGGCCTGGAAGCACCCACATGCACCGTGACCGGATGACTTCTAAGGGGGGGCCAGATGGTGGCGATGGTGGACGTGGCGGTCACGTTATTTTGAAGGGGAATGCCCAAATGTGGACCCTGCTTCACTTGAAATACCGCAAGCACATCAAGGCCGGTCATGGGGAGTCGGGAGGAGCAAACCGAAGGCACGGCGCTGACGGCAAAGACGAGTATGTGGATGTGCCGATTGGCACAGTCGTGAGGGACTCTGAATCCCACGAGATCGTAGGGGAAATCACAGAGAACGGCCAAGAATGGGTGTTGATCCCCGGTGGCCGCGGAGGACTTGGCAACGACCACTTTAAGTCGCCCACAAACCAAACACCGCGCTATGCGCAACCGGGCGAAGACGGCCAGGAGGTTTGGCGAATTTTGGAGCTCAAGTTGCTCGCGGACGTAGGCTTGGTCGGTTTTCCGAATGCCGGAAAATCCACGCTGCTGAGTGTGGTGAGTGCTGCCAAGCCTGAAATCGCTGATTACCCGTTCACCACCATCCGTCCCAATTTGGGCATGGTGGCTTATCGAGGTGACCGCAGTTTTGTGATGGCGGACATCCCGGGCATCATAGAGGGTGCGCACGAAGGCAAAGGCTTGGGATTGCGGTTTTTGCGCCACATTGAGCGCAATGCCGTCTTGCTCTTTTTGGTGCCAGGCGATGCCGATGACATTGCGGAAGCCTACCGCGTTTTGTTGCGGGAGTTGGAGCAATACAATCCTGAGCTTCTTCAGAAGGACCGCGTGTTGTCCATCAGCAAGTGCGATGTGCTCGATGCTGAACTGCGCGGTGAAGTGTCGGCGGAATTGGGGGACCTCGACCACCATTATTTCAGCGCGGTGACCGGAGAGGGGTTGGATCGGTTGAAAGACCTGATTTGGCAAGCCATTGCCGGGGGCGTTTCCTGAACTGTCGCTTCGCGGTACCTTCGCGCCGCACCATCAATGCTTATGGGAGATACACTCGCGCTCGAAACTGGAGAGGACCTGAGGAAGGTCGCTTTGAACGATTACCGCCTGGCCTGCATCAGCAGAGAGGCATCCTTGTTGGGCCGCAAGGAAGTCCTGACGGGCAAGGCCAAGTTTGGCATCTTCGGAGATGGCAAAGAGGTGGCCCAACTCGCCCTGGCGCGTCAATTTGGGGATGGCGATTTCAGAAGTGGATACTACCGCGATCAAACCCTCATGATGGTCTTGGGCCTCATGACCGTGGAACAGTATTTCGCGCAGCTCTATGCGGACACCCACCCCGAGCGTGAGCCCATGACAGCGGGCCGACAGATGAACGGCCATTTCGGATCCCGGATGGTGGATGGCCAAGGCGATTTCTTGCCGCTGACCAAGCAGCCCAACAGTTCGATTGACCTGTCGCCAACTGCAAGCCAGATGCCGCGTCTTCTCGGTTTGGCTCATGCCAGCAAGCATTTCCGCGCACGCGGGAAAGCCATGAAGAAGGAGGGCTTTAAAATCAAAGGCTTCTCGCGGGATGGAAATGAGGTGGCCTTTGGCACCATTGGCGATGCGAGTACCTCTGAGGGCATGTTCTGGGAGACCATGAATGCAGCAGCAGTGATGGGCGTCCCCTTGTGCATGAGTGTGTGGGACGACGGATACGGAATTTCGGTCCCCAAGAAGTACCAGACTGCGCGGGAAAGCATCTCACAGGCCCTTGCAGGGATGGCTTACGGCTCTGAGCCCGGAGGCGCGGGAGATGGGGGAGTGTCCATTGCCGAATCTGAGGCCGCGTTGCCTGGAGGGGGCATTGTGATCTTTAAGGTGCGCGCTTGGGACTACCCTGCGCTTCTGCTCACTTATGAGCGGGCGGTGAACATTTGCCGCGAACGCCATGTGCCGGTCTTGGTTCACGTCGAGGAGTGCACACAGCCCCAGGGCCACAGCACCAGTGGGTCGCACGAGCGCTACAAGACCGAGGAACGTTTGGCTTGGGCGCAAGAATTTGATTGTATCCGCCAGTTGGGGCGCTTCTTGGAAATGGAAGGAGCCGCAACGGAGGCGGAGTTGGAAGCCATTCGCGCAGAAGCGAAGCAGCGGGTGCGCACAGAACAAAAGTCCGCTTGGAAGGCGGTGCGGACGGCATTGGATGGCGAGCGGGACACGGCTGTGGAGTTGCTGAGAAACGTCCCTGGATGCGAAGGGCAATCTGCTGCGTTGGAGGCTGTTTCCGATCCCATTCGCCGCGACGTCCATGAGACCGTTCGTCGGGCTTTGCACCAAACGGCCGGTGAGCCCTCGGAGCCGCGCACAGCTTTGCTGCGTTGGTTGGAGGTTCAGGAAAAAAGATGCGGGGATCTGTTTGGTGGGGGGCTCCATGCCCACGGCCATTACGACGCGACGGCAGTGGAGCCCGTTGCCCCTGAATTTGGGGACGAAATGGTGGATGGACGTTTGGTCCTTCGCGACAATTTTCAGGCCCTCTTTGAGCAGTACCCTGAGTTGCTCACATTTGGCGAAGACACCGGTCGCATTGGCGGGGTGAACCAATCGATGGAGGGCATGCAGGATGCCTTTGGGGAGGACCGGGTTTCCGATACCGGCATCCGAGAATGCACGATTGTGGGACAAGGTATTGGCTTGGCCATGCGTGGGCTTCGCCCCATTGCAGAGATCCAATATTTGGACTACCTCTATTACGCATTGCAAATCATGCGGGATGACCTGGCCACGGTCTACTACCGCAGTGCGGGTGCGCAGCGGGCTCCGCTGATCATCCGTACAAGGGGCCACCGGCTCGAAGGCATCTGGCATGCGGGCAGTCCAATGGGCGCCATCGTCCACAGTGTTCGGGGCATGCATGTTTGTGTGCCACGCAACATGACAGAGGCTGCGGGGATGTACAACACCCTCATGGCGGCAGGAGAGCCCGCTTTGGTAGTGGAGTGCTTGAATGGTTACCGCAGCAAAGAGCGCAAACCATTGAATGCAGGAGCATTTAGAACGCCTTTGGGACAGCCCGAAGTGGTGCGTTCTGGCACCGATGTAACCGTGGTTTCCTACGGAAGCACGTTCAACCTGTGCACGGTTGCAGCGGAGCGGTTGGCAGATCTCGGGGTAGAGGTGGAACTGGTGGACGTGCGGACGCTGTTGCCCTTTGACTTGACTGGGACCATTGCGGCGAGTGTCTCCCGCACCCATAGGGTGTTGTTTGTCGACGAAGACGTGCCAGGCGGTGCGTCTGCATACATGATGGAGCGTTCCATGGCTTCGGGAGGCATATGGGAGCACTTGGATTCCGCCCCGCAGACCATGTCGGCTGCGCCACATTTGCCCGCTTATGGCAGCGATGGTGATTATTTCTCGAAGCCGTCCGTTGAAGACATCGTAGAGCGGGTGTATGCCATGGTTTCAGAGGACGATCCTGCGGCCTTTCCCGACCTGCGCTGACTGTGGAACACATTGAATTCCCCCTCCGGACGCCGTATATCGATTTGCTCCAATTGCTCAAGGCTACGGGATTGTGTGCCACGGGTGGGGAGGCCAAGTGGGCCGTTGATGAGGGCAGGGTTACTGTGAACGGAGCTGCTGAGTCTCGCCGCCGCCGAAAATTGGTCGTTGGAGATCAGGTGGTGGTGGATGGTCAATATCTAGTGGGCATTATTGCAGGGGTTGAGCCGTGATTTCGTCGCATATTGCTCTCCCCCGTTCTTCGGAATGGAACACAACCGCTATTGATTCCTTCAAAAATGTGCCAGATGCGCTTCCAAAACTGGGCTGTTTGCCTGATGCTGAGTCTCTTGTCATTCCCTGTTTTCGCCCAAGAGGTGATCAAGGGCCAAGTCATTGATGGTGAAACCGGGGATCCTGTTTTTGCAGCGGGAGTGGTGGTGCAGGGTACTTCAACGGGTACCAGCACTGATTTTGACGGCCGCTTCTCACTGGAGGTCCCTCAGTTGCCTGTTCGCTTGAACATCAGCTTCATTGGTTATGCCATGCTGACTTTAGACGTCAATGACGCGCGCAATGAAGTGCGTGCGACGTTGCAGCAGGACGCTGTCTTGATGGAGGAGGCAGAAGTGGTCGGGTCTAGAATCGATGAGCGACAAAAGCAAGGGCCACTGACCGTCGAATCCATGGACGTTTTGGCGATCAAAGAGGCGCCGAGTGGCAATTTTTACGAAGGCTTGGGCAACCTCAAAGGTGTAGACATGACGAGCGCCTCATTGGGTTTCAAAATCATCAACACCCGCGGATTCAACAGCACCTCTCCGGTGCGTTCGTTGCAATTGATCGATGGGGTCGACAATCAAAGTCCAGGATTGAATTTCTCCTTGGGCAATTTCCTTGGCGCCCCAGAACTGGATGTCATGAAGGTGGACATTGTGGCTGGAGCCAGCAGCGCTTTTTATGGACCGGGGGCTTTCAATGGCGTCATCGCCATGGAGACCAAGTCACCTTTCCGTTTTCCAGGAGTTTCGGTGAGTGCCAAATTGGGTGAGCGCAACCTGACGGAGAGTGGATTCCGTTATGCGGATTACATCGAGAACTCAGAAGGCAACCCGGTTCTTGGATTTAAGGTCAATGCCTTCCGCTTCAGCGCCGATGATTGGGTGGCCGACAACTATAATCCCGTGGACGGATCCAATGTGGACGCCACCAACCCCGGCCGGTTCGATGCGGTCAATGTTTATGGGGATGAGTACAAGACGGTTTTTGACTACAGTGGAGACAACAGCGCCAATGGCCGCGGCTTGGGCTCTTTTTACCGATCGGGATACAAGGAGATTGACCTGGTGGATTACGGCACCAAAAACCTAAAAGTGTCTACGGCGTTGCACCTGCGTTTGCAGCCTGAAAAGACCTACGAATCTGCGGAATTGGTGTATGGTTTTAACAGCGGGTTTGGTACTACAGTGTATCAGGGTGACAACAGATTTTCGTTGCGCGACATTGAGTTTTACCAGCATAAAATTCAATTGTCTAAGCCAGGTAAATGGTTTATCCGTGCCTACCGAACGAGTGAAGACGCGGGCAACAGTTATGACCCTTATGCCACGGCGCTGCGCATTCAAGAGGAGACGCGCAGCGACTACGGCTACGCCAAGGTGTATTACCGGTATTGGGTAGACAGCATTGCACCGATGATCGATGGGACATGGCCCGCTGGGATTTTGGACACATCGGGCTCTTTCCCCACGTTTACCATTCCTCCAGACAGCATATCGGCATGGTTCTCAAACAACCAGACCAACCTGACGGAGTGGCACAGTTTGGTGCAGGACTGGACCGACAATGGGTACGCTGGTTTGAGCGATGTTGCGCAGGATCCTTTGGGTCACCTGCAGCCGGGAACCGCGGAATTTCAGGAAGCCTTTGATCGCATTACAGCCCTCAAAAACAACGAAGGAGAGGGGGGGACCCGCTTCTTTGATCGCTCGAGCTTGATCCACATGCACGGAGAGCGCACATTCAATCCAACCGGTTTTGAGGAAGTGAGGGTAGGGGCCAATTTCCGCAGGTATACCCCCAACAGTGATGGGACGATTTTCAGTGACACTGCCGGGGTGGTCATTACCAACCAAGAGTTCGGTGCTTATGCAGGTGCCAGAAAGCGATTCGCCAAAGACAAGGTGATCACCACAGCCACGATTCGTGCGGACAAGAACCAGAATTTCGATTGGGTGTTTTCTCCTGCGGCGTCATTGGTGTGGAAACCGCGAGAGCAGGACTATTTCAGGCTCAGTTTTTCCAGTGCCTTGCGCAACCCTACGTTGGCCGACCAGTACCTCTATCTCGATGTTGGACCCGCAACTTTGGTCGGAAACCTCAATGGGCGCGACAGCTTGGTCACCATCGACAGTTTCATCGATTACCGAAACAGCATTTCGAGTGCGGCGGGACTGCCTTTTGGCAACATAGATACCATGCAGTTCTTCAACATCGCCCCATTGCGACCTGAGCAGGTGCAGTCCGTGGAGGTGGGCTACAGAACCACGCTTTGGGACAAGCTGTACTTGGATGGAAGTTGGTATTACAGCCAATACACCAACTTTATTGGCTACAACATTGGCTTGGATGTGCTCTTCCAAAACCCATCATTCCCCGAAGCGGTAACCGGCATTGACGTCTTCCGTTATGCGGCCAACTCCATCAACGATGTGAGAACGACGGGAGCTTCAATTGGTGCCAATTGGTATGTGGGAGACAACTGGATGATTTCTGGAAACTACAGTTGGAACCGATTGGTCAAAACCAACGAGGATGACCCCATCATTCCAGCTTTCAATACGCCTGAGCACAAGTATAATTTCGGCGTTAGCACACGGGACCTTCGGTTGCGAGAAGCGAGTACATGGGGTTTCGGCGTGAATTATAAGTGGGTTCAGGGCTTTGTTTTCGAGGGTTCTCCGCAATTTACAGGCTTGGTTCCCACGTTTGATGTGATGGACGTCCAGGCCAATGCCCACATCGACCAACTCAATATGACCATCAAGGTGGGCGCTTCTAATGTGTTGAAAAACTGGCACATAGAGACGTATGGCGGCCCTTCAGTGGGAAGGTTGGCCTACGTCAGTCTCCTCTACGAAGTCAATCCCAGGGACTGATTCAGTCTTGACATTTAGCGTTTACAAAATTCTTTTCGAGCAATACCCGGAATACGGTGTGTAATTCATACACACTCTTTCGCCCTATCCTATCTTACCACTTCAACATTGGGACCAAACCATGAAGCAAACTTGTCTCCTTCTGGCAGCCTTTTTTATCTGCCTCACTGCCGGTGCACAAACCCGATACCTCGATGAGGTGTTCAGCGATGTGACCGTGACCTCCAATATTCAGTACGGTACAAACGTCACCGTCATCACAGTAGCCGCAGGCCTTCCGCCAACTGAACAACCGCTGGTGCTCGACTTGTATGAGCCTGCTGGTGACACCGAGACGGACCGTCCGTTGCTGATGATGTTCCATACGGGCAACTTTCTCCCTGTTTATCTGAACGGGGGTGCTCAGGGAACCAAGACCGACAGCGCCGTTGTCGAACTCTGCACCCGGTACGCCAAAATGGGCTATGTGGTGGCCAGCGTTGACTATCGCACGGGTTGGAACCCCCTCGCTGCTACTCAGGAAGAGCGCACCATTCAGTTGATTCAAGCCGCATACCGCGGCGTGCAGGACAGCCGCACCGCGGTGAGGTATTTCCGCAAGTCGGTAGCTGAAGATGGTAATCCATATGGCATCAACGATTCTAAAATCGCCTTGGGTGGCGATGGCACTGGTGGATACATCACCATGGCTTCTGCTGGAATCTCGAGCTACAATGACATCATTCTTGACGATGGCGGAACGCCCATTAGCAAGTTCTGGTACGATCCAGGTTCAGGCACACAAGTTCCTATGGTGGTGGAGAGCATCCACGGAAACCCAGATGCTACAAATGATGCTTACGCTCCTGCTGAGGCTGGCGGCTTCCAGCTCTGCGTTGCAAATCACGTGGGCTATGACTCAGACTTTGATTTCCAATTCAACCTCGGTGGCGCCCTTGGCGACCTCAACTGGTTGGATGAGGGTGACATTCCGATGGTAAGTTTCCACTGTCCTCATGATCCATTTGCTCCTTATGAAACAGCAGTATTGATCGTTCCTACGACCCAAGAACCTGTGGTAGAGGTGAGCGGTGCCTATGACGTGCACCAGGAGATCAACAGCTATGCCTCTAACAACAATGCCGCTTTCGCTGATGCGGATATTGAAGATGCGGCTTCTGCAGTCAACAATGGCTGGTCCGGACTCTTCCCCGTCTTCAACAACTACGTGGATGGTTCTCCAACGGAGCCATTTGACAGCTCTCCTTGGCAGTGGTTTGATGAAGCCGCCGTCCAGGCTTACGACGATGCCGAAGGCACGACCATCTTGGCCTCTCAATTGTCATTGAACCCCACCATGGGTGAAGCTGAGGCGATGTTCTGGATTGACCAGATTGTCGATTACAACAGCCCCCGTATGGGATTGGCGCTCGGCGTGTTGACTGAAGGTCAAATCAACAGCAACGGCGTTCGCTACATCGATGAGGTCTTTGCAGACGTAGAGGTCAACTCCGGTGTTGTTTATGGCAACAATATCACGGTCATTCCTGGATTGACAGGCAACCCACCTGCTGCCGAGGATTTGATCTGTGACATCTATTCACCTGCAGGTGATACAGAGACAGACCGTCCTTTGATTTTGTACTTCCACACTGGAAACTTCTTGCCCCAATACGTCAACGGTAGTGCCGTTGGAAACCGCACGGACTCTTGTGCAGTGGCGATTTGTACAGAATTCGCGAAGAAAGGATACGTTGTGGCCAGTTGTGATTACCGTTTGGGTTGGAACGCATTGGCGGGAACCCAAGATGAGCGCACACTGCAGCTGATTCAGGCAGCCTACAGAGGCGTGCAAGACAGCCGCACAGCGGTGCGTTTCTTCCGCAAGAGCATTGCAGAAGACGGCAACCCATTCGGTGTTGCAGACAATAAGATTGCCATGTTTGGTGAGGGCACAGGTGGTTACATCACCATGGCTTCTGCAGGCATTTCCAGTTACAACGACATCATCTTGGATGATGAGGGCAATCCCATCGCAAAGTTCTGGTACGATCCAGGTTCCGGCACTCAAATCCCAATGGTGATCGAGGAGGTACACGGTAACCCAGATGCTACGAGTGAGGGCTTTGCTCCTGCAGAACTTGGGGGATTCCCTTTGTGCCTGCCCAACCACGTTGGCTACAGTTCAGCTTTTGACTTCCAGATGAACTTGGGCGGTGCGCTCGGAGATTTGGACTGGTTGGACGAAGGCGATGTTCCTATGGTATCCTTCCATGGTCCTCACGACCAATTTGCCCCTTACACAACAGGTGTTCTTGTGGTTCCCACCACCAATGAGCCTGTTGTAGAGGTGAGCGGTGCATTTGATGTTCATGCCGAGATCAATGGATTTGCCACCAACAACAATGCAGTGTTTGCTGAGATTGGTTTGCCTGACCCCGCTGCGGCTTACGGTAACCAAGGATGGGATGGACTTTATCCCGTGCTCAACAACTACGTGGATGGTGCTCCAACAGAGCCATTTGACGGTGCGCCATGGCAGTGGTGGGATGTGGCTACTACCGAATTTGTGGACAACATCAACGGAACCAACATTGCTGCTACTCAGTTGACTTTGAACCCAACAATGGGTCCTGCTGAGGCCGCTTTCTGGATCAATGAGATCACCGATTACACTGCACCTCGTTTGGCAGTGAGCCTCGGTGTCGCTGCACTCGGACCTGGATGTAACGATGAAACAGCGTGTAACTACAGCGCCCTCGCCACAACGGACGACGGCTCATGTGAGTATGCAGCCGACGGATTCGACTGCGACGGCAACTCTTTGATTGTGCCAGGATGTACAGATGTCATCGCTTGTAACTACGACGGCTTTGCCACGGAGGACGACGGATCATGTGACTACATGGACACCACATTGCCAACCGGTGCTGAGAACGTATGGTTGGTGGGTCTGACCTTGACGGGCACTGAAAACGAGGCGCTCGCCGGCGGTTGTGAAGCTGTTGGAGGTGTGAACCCCAACGTTGCGGTCAATGGTGTATTCCTCGGTGACGGAACAGGTGGTCCACTTGTAATGTCTAGTGTCACGGACCCAACGGGTGGTTTGCTCGCTTCATTGGTGGCGATCGTCAGCAACACGCCAGTAGGCATTTGCGGCGGTCAGTTCACGGTGAACTTGTCCGGAACAGTGTTGACGCTTGCAGAGCAGAATGGCGTTTGGAGGACGATTGTTCCAGTGTTGGGACCTCAGTACCTCTGGGCCGCTCCTCTGGGGAGTTTCACACCAGGTTGTGGTGACCCCACGGCTTGTGGTTTCACCAACCCATGTGACATCAGCTTGCTGTGTGATTACACAGACACGGACGGAGACGATATTCTCGATTGTCAGGAAGTTGCCGGATGTCAAGACCAAGGCGCAGACAACTACAATGCGAATGCAACGGATCCCGGTCCTTGTAACTACAACGGATGTACCAATTCTGACGCGGTGAACTTCGATTCAGGAGCCAATACAGACGATGGCAGCTGCCAGTTTGAGATCGTCTTCCGAGTCAATGCTTCAAACATTACCGTCGACGGTGCCATGGGAGTTGAGGGTTCATTCAATGGATTCAGCGCTTCAAGCATGATGGAGATGGGCTACGGTGTTTGGGAGACCTCTCTGATTTTGGGCGTGGGTTCATACCAGTTTAACTACGCCAACGGAGCGGTCACGGAGAGCATCTCTGGAGATTGCGACGGACAGCGCATGTTGGACGTAGTAGACAGCCCCATGACACTCGACGCGGTTTGCTTCGGGGAGTGTGGTCTTTGCTCAGGTTGTACAGATCCATTCAGTGCAGAGTACAATCCGTTTGCCGGTGAGGACGACGGAAGCTGCGCTACTGCGATCGTTTACGGATGTACTTATCCCGATGCTTCCAACTACAACGCAGCAGCGACCATCGATGATGGTACCTGTGAGGTCAGTGGTTCGAACCCTTGTCCAACGGACTTGGACGGCGATGGTGCCACTGCAGTAGGCGACCTGTTGCTCCTTTTGGGCTCCTTCGGTCAGAACTGCCAACCGGAATAAGCGTTCAGCTGAACAGCATTGGAAAGGCGCCCCTCGGGGCGCCTTTCTGCGTTTAGTGCCGTTGGTGAACAGAATGCTGGCGTTCGCGAAAGCCGTGTTTGAAGTGGGCTTTATTGGTGCAGATTCATCCTGTCAGCCGGAGACGGAGATGCCGCTGACAGCTTCTAGGTTTTGGTTATGGGGGGCCGTTCGAAACGTCGGACGGCCTCCTTCAACCGTTTGATTTGCAGGTGCTACTTTGCATCCATGGCTTGGAAAAAAGACCTCTCGTTGTTGCTTTTGCGTCTGTGCGCTGGTGGCCTGATGGTTCCCCATGGCTGGGGGAAGTTGAACCGATTGATGGAAGGGCTCAATGCCGGTGACGTGCAGTTCTACAATTGGATGGGCATCGGGACCGAGGCTTCCTTGGGCTTGGCTGTATTTGGCGAATTGGTGGCGCCCGCCTTCATTGTGTTGGGATTGTTTACCCGTTGGATGTCCATTCCCGCGGCGATCACTATGGCTGTGGCCGCCTTTGGGGCCCACGCAGGAGACCCCATCGGAGACAAGGAGCACGCCTTGCTCTTTCTCGTGCCTTTCTTGGTTTTGGCCCTCATGGGGGGAGGGCGTTATGGGCTGGACCACCGCATCGGACGGCCCAAATAAGCAGGTCGCTTAGCCTAAAGAAGAGAGTTGGGCTTTTAAGACTTCGATTTTGGCCAGGGCGTCTGCTTCTTTTGCCCGCTCGGCGGCGACGACTTGTTCAGGAGCGCCGCTTACGAACCTCTCATTGCTCAGCTTCTTGCGCACAATGTTGAGGAACCCTTCTTGGTAGTCAAGGTCCTTTTGGACTTTTTCCTTTTCGGCGTTGAGGTCAACGGCATCACCGGCTGGAATAAAGAACTCGTGGGTTTCCAAGACGAAACCGAATGCGCCTGTCGGCTTTTCTGAAATGCGCTCAACCGAAGACACATTGCACAAGTGGCACACGACCGACTCAAGGCTGGCCGGGTAGGGCTTGCCTTCAGCGTCGACGATCACCTGAAGGTTCAGGGCTTGTTTGTTGGGGATGTGGCCTTTTTGACGAATGCTCCTGACTTCGGCTACAATGCGGGTGGTCAGTTCAAAGTCGGCCAGCAATGGTCCATCGACAGGCTTACCACTGCGCGAAGGGAAGGGGGCATTGCACAGCAGGGTGCCTGGATCACGCACTTCCAATAGACTCGATACTTCCTCGGTGAGGAAGGGCATGAAGGGGTGAAGCAATGAGAGCATGCGCTCGAACAGCCTAGTGGTGGCCTCATAGGTGGCGCGGTCACAAGGTTCACCATAGGTGGGCTTGGCCAACTCCAGGTACCAAGAGCAGAAGTCGTCCCAGATGTGCTTGTAGGTGGCCATCAGCGCCTCGCTGAGGCGGAATTCAGCAA
Organism: uncultured Flavobacteriales bacterium; assembly: GCA_965659115.1. GTDB lineage: Bacteria > Bacteroidota > Bacteroidia > Flavobacteriales_D > Sanyastnellaceae > UBA8752. Next base: position 42,676 of record CBFHUP010000002.1, read on the forward strand.
ATGCTTGCTCGATGTCGGCGAGAACCTGCTCGGAACGGGCTTCGAACCACCGGATTCCTGCAGCTGCGTGTTCAGGTTGTGCGGCACTGTCGCTGACCTCCCAACCCTTGACGAGCCTAAAGGCGTTCCAAATCTTGTTGGAGAAATTGCGGCCTTGTTGGCACAGAGACTCGTCGAAAGGCAGGTCATTGCCTGCGGGCGAGGTGAGCAGCATGCCGACCCGAACGCCGTCTGCGCCATACTGCTTCATCAGTTCGATGGGGTCGGGAGAGTTGCCCAAGGACTTGGACATTTTGCGCCCTTGCTTGTCCCGTACAATGCCCGTGTAGTAGACATTTTTGAACGGGGGGGCTTGGCGGTATTCATACCCGGCTATGATCATCCGAGCGACCCAGAAGAACATGATTTCGGGGGCCGTTACCAGGTCGTTGGTGGGGTAGTAATAGTCGACTTCTTCTTTGGAGTAGAACCCGTCGAAAACGCTGATGGGCCAGAGCCATGAGCTGAACCAGGTGTCCAGTACGTCTTCATCTTGTCGAAGTTGAGCAGGTTCGATGGTCCTCCCAGTGGCTTCTGAGGCCAGTTGCGCCGCTGTTTCGGCATCTGCGGCTACCACAAACTTGGCCTCTGCTGAAGTGGGCTCGCCTTCGTAATACCATGCAGGGATCCGATGTCCCCACCACAATTGGCGGGAGATGCACCAGTCCTTGACGTTCTCCATCCAATTCCGGTAGCTGTTTTTGAATTTGGCAGGATGGAATTGGATCGTGTCGTCCATCACGCGGTCGAGGGCCGGCTTTGCGAGCTCTTCCATGGCGACAAACCACTGCATGGACAGGCGCGGTTCGATGATGGCTCCGGTGCGTTCTGAGCGGCCCACTTTGTTGGGGTGTTCTTCTACTTTGACGAGGTGGCCTGCCGCCTCCAACGCAGCAGTAAAAGTCTTGCGCGCTTCAAACCGGTCTTGGCCTTCGTAGCTCCCTCCGACGGCGTTGACGGTGCCGTTGGGGTTGAGCATGTCGATGACCTCGAGGTTGTGTTTCTGCCCCAAATCGTGGTCGTTGGGATCGTGGGCAGGGGTAACCTTGAGGCAACCCGTTCCAAACTCGCGGTCCACATAGTCGTCTTGGATGATGGGGATGCTGCGCCCGGCGATGGGCACAATGGCCCTTTTTCCGTGCAGATGCGTGTACCGTTGGTCTTCTGGGTGGACGCAAATGGCCGTGTCGGCCAGGATGGTTTCTGGACGGGTGGTCGCAATGGTCAGCCATTCGTCACTGCCTTCGACCTGGTACTTCACATGGTGAAGCTTGGACTGTTCTTCGGTATGGAGGACTTCTTCATCGCTCACGGCAGTGAGGGCCTCGGGGTCCCAGTTGACCATGCGCAGCCCGCGATAGATGTGGCCTTTGGCGTGCAGGTCGAGAAAGGTGTCGATGACGCTTTTGCTGTAGTGCTCGTCCAGGGTGAAGTTGGTCCGTTCCCAGTCGCAGCTGGCCCCCAGTTTCCGGAGTTGTTTCAGAATGATGCCGCCATGCTCGCGGGTCCAATCCCAAGCATGCTCCAAAAAGGCATCACGGCTGAGGTCGGATTTTTTGATGCCTTGATCGCGCAGTTTGTGCACCACTTTGGCTTCGGTGGCGATGGACGCATGGTCGGTGCCGGGCACCCAGCAGGCGTTTTTTCCCTGCATTCGAGCGCGTCGGACCAGCACGTCTTGGATGGTGTTGTTGAGCATGTGCCCCATGTGCAACACCCCCGTCACATTGGGAGGGGGGATGACGATGGTGTAGGGCTCGCGGTCGTCTGGCACGCTGCGGAATGCCTTGGCGTCCTCCCAAGCCTGCGTCCAGCGGTCTTCTACGGAGGTGGGATCGTACTGTGAGGGAATGTCTTGTGCCATGGCGAAAACGAACGGTGCGGTTGCGGGCCCAAATTTAGCCTGTTAAAATGGCGTTAACCTTGGTCTGAAGAAGAGAAAGACAGGTTTATCTTCAAAGTTGAAATCAATCAACCCTCATTATGAAGAAGGTCCTCCTTACCCTCGCCGTTGTTTTCGGCGGATTTATCATCGCCGGAGCCCAAGAAGTGGTCAACGGTCCTGTTCTCAGCCTGGACAAAGAAGTGCACGATTATGGCACCATGGACCAAGGCGCTGATGGCAACTGTGTCTTCACAGTCACCAACGACGGAACTGACCCGCTCATCATCTCTCGTTGCAAAGGTTCATGCGGTTGCACTGTACCACAATGCGACAAAGATCCTATCATGCCTGGAGCGACCAGCAGCATCAAGGTCAAGTATGACACAAAGCGTGTTGGTCCCATCAACAAAAGCGTAACCATTACTTCGAATGCTTCCAATGAGCCTACGAAAGTGATCCGTATCAAAGGTAAAATCGAGGCTGTAGCCCAGCAGGTCGGTGCCCCCGTGAAGAACGCGGCTGGACCCACCAACAAGCAGTAAAACGCCAGGTGCCTTGCACCGTTGTAAGCCGCTCCGGAAATCCGGGGCGGCTTTCTTTTTTTCCCGAACCTGCGGGGGCTGTAGTTGTTGTTACGGCATGTTCGGAATGTTCAAGAAGAATCCCGTGGAGAAGCTCAGGAAAGAGCACGCACGGTTGTTGGCGGAAGCGCACCGGCTCAGCACGGTGGACCGTACCAAAAGTGATCAAATGACCGCCAAGGCGGCAGAAATCGAGTCAGAGCTGATGGCCCTGGCCCAAAAAGGCGAGGCATGAGAACCGTAGCCATCGTTGGAGACAGCAAAGGGATCGGTTTGGCATTGCGCGGTCAATTGCTCGCCGATGGTGTTCGCGTCATCGGAGTCTCCCGCACAGGTGCCCAAGCGGCGGGTGACTACACAGGACTTGTTTTTGATGCTGTGGCACATCCGTGTGACCTGTCGTCGTTCACAGACCGATTGGATGGATTGGTTTACTGCCCGGGTACCATTTCCCTAAAGCCCGTGCGTGGCACCAAGCCTGAGCAAGTATTGGAAGACTTTAGGGTGAACGCCTTGGGTTTCTTGCAGACCGTTCAGGCCAACCTCAAACTGCTCAAAGCAGCGGCGGCGTCACCAGAAGGTGGGGCACCGTCGGTGGTGGGGTTTTCGACCGTGGCGGTTCAAACGGGCATGGGGTTCCACGCTTCTATTGCCGCTGCCAAGGGTGCTGTTGAAGGATTGGTGCGGACCATGGCTGCTGAATTTGCACCAGACATCCGGGTCAATGCGATTGCACCTTCGATTACGGATACTCCATTGGCAGCAGCCTTGTTGTCTTCTGACACCAAAAGAGAGGCCAGCGCTGAAAGGCACCCGCTCAAGCGTATTGCATCGGCAGATGACGTCGCATCGGCTGCAGCTTTCTTGCTCTCGCCAGCTTCGGCGGCCATGACAGGACAGGTCATTCAGGTCGACAATGGGATGAGCGCTGTCCGATGAGCTTGGAAAACGGGGGGCAGCGAAAAGTATTGGGGCTGCGTGAAATTGGAGATATGCCGCAGCGTGAGCGCGCTCGGTTGATCAATTCCATCAGCGGATTTAAATCGGCCAACATTGTGGGAACCGCCGATGAGGCAGGATTGCCAGTATGTTGTATCGTGTCGAGTGTGGTGCATTTGGGGTCGAACCCTGCCATGATGGGAGTGGTGTTTCGGCCTCCTGGAGGTGATGCCCACAACTACCACAATTTGGCGGTGTCGGGTCTGTTTACATTGAGCCATGTGACGGCGGAACACTATCAGGCGGCCCATCAGACCAGTGCCCGTTACGCTGAACACATATCAGAATTCGATGCTGTGGGGTTGACCCCTCATTGGCATGAGCATGCTGGAGAGCGGTTTGGGGCACCTTCCGTGGCTGAATCACCAGTGAGGATGGGCCTCAAGGTTGCCGAAAACATCATGTTGCCCAACGGATGTCGTTTTGTGGTTGGAGCCGTTCAATGGGTGGATTTCCAGTCCAGTGCCCAAGCCAGCGACGGGTTTTTAGACCTCGCTGCATTGGATACAGTGTGCATCGGAGGATTGGACGCTTACTACACTGCGGCTCGGTTGGGCCGGCTGGGTTATGCCAAACCCGATGCGATACCGGAGGTGCGCACGGACTTTATGAACGGCTGGGATTAAGCGATGCCCGCCCCGCCGCCTTTGCGTGTCATTTGGTTGAAGCGGGATCTCCGTTTGAGGGACCATGCTCCAATGGCTGAGGCCATGCGCATGGGTGGACCACACCTGGTCGTCTATTGTTTTGAGCCAGAAGATTTGGCGCACGCCACCACTTCTGGAAGGCACTTGGCTTTCGTGCAACAGGGATTGGCAGATATGGATGCCCAGTGGGCGGAATGGGAAGCAGAAGGCCGCATGCCTGCTGGTCTGCGCACTGCGGTGCTCCACGCGGCCTTTCCCGATGTTCTGACACATTTGATGCAGCGTTTCTCTCTCACAGGAGTGCACAGCTATGCCGAGTCAGGTTTGCGGCACACCTACGCACGTGACATTCGAGTCAGGGACTTGCTTGTCCGTTCCAATGTGCCGTGGCATGAGCACCAACGTGATGGAATTCAGCGTGGCCGCCGCGACCGACACCGTTGGCGCGAACAGTGGTTTGCGCACATGTCACAACCTCAGGAACACCCCGACTTTACCCTGGCCCAGCCCGAGACCACCGTGGCCATGGAGTGGCCGGATCCATGGCGCGAAATCCCCATTCCGACAGAAGGGCCTGCGGGGTTTCAACCGGGTGGAGAGCGCCGCGCGCACGCATACTTGGAGTCGTTTGTGACTGACCGCATTCGGCGTTACGCCCGGGCGATTTCGAAACCAGCAGAGAGCCGGGAGGGGTGCAGTCGATTGAGCGCGTATTTGGCTTGGGGAAACTTGAGTATCCGTCAGGTGCACCAGCGTCAAGCGCGCTCCCGCCAGCGGGGAGGAGATGGTCCTGCCGGGCAGCTGCGCAACTTCAGTGCCTTCGACAGCAGGCTCCGTTGGCATTGTCATTTCATCCAGAAATTTGAGATGGAAGACCGGATGGAGTTTGAGAATGTGAATGGTGGATACGACCTCTTGAACAAAGAGGTCAATGCTGATTATGTAGCGGCCTGGAAACAAGGGCAGACGGGATTTCCTCTGGTCGACGCGTGCATGCGAAGTGTGACCGCTACAGGATACTTGAATTTCAGGATGAGGGCGATGCTGGTCAGCTTTTTGACGCACCATTTGTGGCAGCCTTGGCAAGAGGGCGTGGACCATTTGGCCCAGCAGTTTCTTGACTTTGAGCCCGGCATCCATTACCCACAGTTTCAAATGCAAGCGGGGGTCACGGGGATCAACACGGTGCGTATTTACAATCCTGTCAAACAAGCCGAGGACCACGACCCTCATGGGGATTTCATCCGCAAATGGGTGCCAGAATTGGCAGACATCCCCGCGCCATATGTGTTCGCGCCTTGGACCATGCCGCCCATCGAGGCTGCTTTGCTTCACTTCAGGTTGGGAGAGCATTACCCTGCTCCCATAGTTTCATTGGAAAAGGCATCCCGCGATGCGAGGGAGCGTTTGTGGGCGCACCGCAAACACCCTTCGGTCAAGGCCGAAGGACTGAGAATCTTGCGCCGTCACGTTGTGGCAGGTGCGCGGACGATGGATTGACGAAAGAACCCCAACCTTCACGACCTTCGCTTTTCATGGAACCCGACCGCCCTATCCTGCACAGTGCCGATGGACGCACCTTGCTCTACCACGAGGTCATCGCGGAAGCGGGCGATGAGGCGCCATGGTTGGTCTTCGTGCATGGTGCAGGAGGAAGCATTCGCACTTGGAAGTATCAGATCGATGCTTTTCGTCCGCACTACCGCCTCTTGCTGATTGATTTGCGCGATCATGGGTACAGCAAGGACATTCTCCCTGAATTTACCGAGTACGATTTTGACATTGTAGGGGAGGACATCCTCGCTGTCATTGATCACTTGGGCATTGAAAAGGCCCATTTCGTATCCCTGAGCATTGGCAGTGTGATCCTGCAGAAGCTGGACATTGAGCGCCCTGAACTCATTGACCGCATGGTCATGGCGGGCGCCATCTTTGACGGTTCCCGACTGATGCACCTGTTCGTTCACAGCGGCAAACTGCTCAATTACATCTTGCCGTATCAAGCGATATACTGGCTGTTCAGTTTTATCGTGCTTCCTCGGCGCAATCACCGGATGAGCCGTTGGATTTTCCGCCGCCAGAGCCGCAGATTGACTCCCGGGGAATACCTCAAGTGGGTGGAGCTGTACAAGCCTTTCTTCCGATTGGTCAAGGCCTATGTGAACCGAAAGGTGGACAAGCACGGCCTCGTAGTCATGGGGTCACAGGATCACATCTTCTTCGGTGCGGCAGAGAAATTTGCGAGGGCCCAAAAGAACATGCGCTTGGCGGTGATCGAGAACTGCGGTCATGTGTGCTCCATCGAAGCCCCGGAGCTCTTCAATGAGCTCGTTCTCAAGTTTCTTTCTGGCCAAGAAACGCCGCTCAGGGTCACGGCGACTCCGGTGCCTTCCACTTGGGCAGAGCTCAAGGGATTGAAGCCTTAACACTTCTTTCAGGCGGCTTTCGGCTTGGTCATGCACCTTTGGTCATGCGCCATGCTTTCGTCCTTTCCCTGTTTGTATTTCCACACCTGCTTTTTGCCCAAAGCATAGAGACAGATCGGCCGACCCAAACCCAAAGTTCTTCTGTGGTCCCTGCCGGGGCCTTTCAATGGGAATGTGGCTTTTCGAGCACTTGGACACCCGGTTTTGGCGGGAACATCCAGACTTTGGAGATGCCAAATTCATTGTTCCGTGTGGGCCTGTCAAAGCGTGTTGAACTGAGGGTAGAGCATCAGATCAGCCGAATCGACCACCGGGCTTGGGACGACATTGACGTTTTGGCCCGCGGTACGCGAGACATTCAGTTGGGGGCCAAATTGAAGTTGTTTGAGCGCGAAGGGAAGAAGACCCGAATGGCCTATTTGGGCCATGTTGTGGTCCCCTCTGGAGAAGAAGAATTCCGTGGCGATTGGGGCATGGTCAACACACTGTGCGTCAGCCATGATCTGGGGTCGGACTGGTCGTTGGGCTACAACCTTGGGGTGGACCTGCTCAGGGGAAGTTCGATCGGCACTTATTCCCTGAAGGTGGGCCGACGCATAGATGATCGATTGGGCCTCTATTTCGAGCCATATGGAACGTATGACATGACCAGGGAGTTCCATGTCGCCAGTTTTGACGCTGGCATCACCTTCCTGTCCAGCGACCAATGGCAGTGGGACTTGAGTTACGGCACGGGACTGAACCACAGCATGAATTACACTGCGGTGGGATTCAGTTGGAGGGTCCTACCCAAGCGCTGATTGGAGCGGAAACTCAATCGCAGAGCCTCAGCCTGCGATGTCGCTTTTCTTGTACACGGCCGACTTGATGATGATGTCGTGCAAGGCTTGTTTCTTGTCTCCAAGAGCTGCAAAACAGCCAAAGAAAAAGACCAGGCTGGCCAAACTGGAAACGATGGGGAGCACCAAGTTGAGGATGCTGCCGCTGTTTTTGAGTGCCCAACGGATCAAGTACAATTTCATGTCTCCTGCAGTGCCATCGGCATGGGCTACTTGAAGGCCCATCACGCGTTTTCCAGGTGATGCGCCTGTGAAGGCTTCGATCAAGGTGTAGGCCAATCCAATGATTCCGGCGACCAGGATCATGGCGATGGCACCTGCGCCCAATCCAACCATGGCCAATGCTTCGGCTTCATCACCTCCGCCGGCAGCGTCTAGGCCGAATGCTGCAGCCAAACCTGCGCCGATGCCCAAAAGTGAAATGGGGACAAGAATGACTATGAGGATGATAAGGTCGAGCAGAGCAGCGCCGAGGCGGGGTCCGAATCCAATGCGGTTGGAGAACATGTTGTTGTGATTTGCTGATGGCAAAGTAGGGGCACAGACGGTTGAACCGAGGGCGGCAATGGATGTTGTTTCAACATGCACGGCAAACCCCACCTTCCTTCAAAGGATTGTGTCCATTGTGGACGCCCCTTTGACTGGCGCAAGAAGTGGGCCCGTTGCTGGGACGAGGTCAAGTACTGCAGTGAGCGGTGCCGCCGAACCGCCAAAACCAAATCCAAGGCCGAACAACCATGAAAACGCTACGCCTCATTCTGGGAGACCAATTGAATGCCGCGCACCCGTGGTTTGAGCAGACTTCGGACGAGGCGGTATACCTCATGGCTGAAATGCGCCAAGAGACCGACTATGCGCCCCACCACATTCAAAAAGTGCTCGCTTTTTTTGCGGCCATGCGGGCCTTTGCGGAGGCGCGCAGGGCCGAGGGCCACAAGGTGGTGTACTTGGGATTGGACGAAGGCAGAAACACCCAAGGTCTCGAGGCCAATGTGCGCATGGTGATGGCTGAAGAGGGCTGTGAACGGTTTGAATACCAATGGCCCGATGAGCACCGGCTCGATGAGCAACTCAAGGCGCTGGCCGCTGAATTTGGGGACCGGGCATCGTCCATTGATACCCACCATTTCTTCACCCAGCGTGGCGATTTGGCCGAGCAGTTCAAGGGGAAGAAGACCTATTTGATGGAGTCGTTTTACCGCCGGATGCGCAAGGCCCATGGGGTGCTCATGGAAAGTGGTGCCGATGGCATGGAGCCCGCTGGAGGAAAGTGGAACTACGACGCCACCAACCGTAAAAAGTTGCCCAAGGGCCACCGTCCGGTGGAGCCGCTTTTGTTTGAGCGGGATGTGACTGGACTCGAGGCCATGCTTCAGGACTGTGGGGTGAAAACCATCGGGAGCGTGGACGCTCAGCATTTTCTGTGGCCCGTGACCCGCGCAGAAGGTCTTGAGTTGCTGGACTTTTTTGTGGAGGAGTGTTTGCCACGTTTTGGAGACTTCCAAGATGCCATGCACCCGGAATATTGGTCGCTCTACCACGCTCGGATCTCGTTTTGCATGAACGCCAAACTGATCTCTCCGGCAGAGGTGATCCAGGCGGTGGAAGACCGGTGGCGTGCCGACCCGGACCATGCGGACATCACCCAAGTCGAGGGCTTCATCCGTCAAATTTTGGGCTGGCGCGAATACATGCGCGGGGTGTATTGGGCCCATATGCCCGGGTATGCAGACCTCAATTTCTTTGAGGCCGACAACGCCTTACCCGCGTGGTTTTGGACCGGCGAAACAAAAATGGCCTGCGTCGGGCACGCCATCCGACAGAGCTTGGATTACAGCTATGCCCACCACATTCAGCGTTTGATGGTGACGGGCAACTTTATGTTGTTGGCTGGGATTGATCCGGGCGAGGTAGACCGCTGGTATTTAGGTATTTATATAGATGCTATCGAGTGGGTGGAGATCACCAATACGCGCGGCATGAGTCAATTCGCCGATGGGGGCATCGTGGGGACCAAGCCCTATGCCGCTTCGGCCAACTACATGAAGAAAATGGGCCCGTACTGCAACGGTTGCAGCTACGATGCGGCCGACAAAACGGGGGGCAACAGCTGCCCTCTCAACAGCCTGTACTGGCATTTCCACGCACGCAACCGGGCCAAGCTCGAGCGCAATCCCCGGATTGGGATGGCGTACCGCACTTGGGACAAGATGGCGCCCGAAAAAAGGGAAGCCTTGCTCGAGCGCGGTGATGCGGTGTTGGCCAACCTCGAAAACCTCTGATCATGCGCAGTTTAATCTGGTTTAGAAACGACCTCCGGGTCACCGACAATGCCACCCTCAATGCGGCTGTGGAAGCGTCCACCGAGGTCATTCCTGTTTTCGTAATGGATCCGCGTCAATGGTCCGAAGACCGCTGGGGTCAGGTCAAAACGGGCCCCTTCAGAACGCAGTTTTTGTTGGAGTCCCTCGCCGATCTCAAGTCCGAGTTGGAAGACTTGGGTGGCGCGCTGGTCATTCGCCAAGGCGAGCCTGCAGAGGTCCTCAAGGCGTTGGCAGACCAATGGGGCGCCCACGCTGTATTTGCGACCGCGGAGCACACCCGCGAAGAGTTGGACCGCGAAACAGAAGTGGGAGAGATGCTGGACCTCCGCCTCCAGGAGCAGCTGACGATGTACCACCCGGATGACCTGCCGTTTGAGCTCGCGCAACTTCCCGATGTGTTTACCCGCTTTCGCGGAAAAATGGAGAAGCGTTCCGAGGTTCGGGACCCTATGAAGGAGCCTGAGTCCGTGGCGGTGCCCCAAGGCCTGCTGTCCGATGAAGTGCCCACCTTGAAGGAGCTGGGGGTGAATGCGCCGGTCAAGGATGCCCGCGGTGTGCTCCCGTTCAAAGGAGGGGCCGTGGCGGCTTGGGAACGCATGGACCATTATTTCTGGGAGACCAAGAAGTTGAGGGTCTACAAGAAGACCCGCAACGGCCTGCTCGGCGCCGACTACAGTTCCAAGTTCTCGCCGTGGCTGGCGCTGGGTTGCATCAGTCCCCGCGAGATTCATGCGCAAATCCGTGCTTTTGAGGCCGAGGTAGAAAAGAACGAGGACACGTATTGGCTCATTTTCGAGCTGATTTGGCGCGACTATTTCCGCTATGTGGCCATGCGCTACGGCAACCGGATATTCCACAAGCGCGGCATCAAAGACGAAAGCCCAAAGTGGCGGACCGACCGCCGCACCTTCGAATCCTGGTGCGAGGGCCGGACCAAGTGTGACTTCGTGAATGCCAACATGCGAGAGCTCGCGGCCACGGGCTTCATGTCCAACCGTGGCCGCCAGAATGTGGCCAGTTACCTGGTGCACGACATGGGTGTCGACTGGCGCTTGGGGGCCAGTTGGTTTGAGCACATGCTCCTCGACCACGACCCGGCGAGCAACTACGGCAATTGGATCTACGTGGCTGGCGTGGGCAACGACCCGCGACCCAACCGCAAATTCAACACCTCAGGCCAGGCCGAACGCTACGATGCAGACGGCAAATACCGCAGACACTGGAGCCATGCGACTTTGGAACTTGACCTATAACGATCCGAGACGCTGGGCCGAAGTCCACGCCATTTCGGGGAAGCCGCTCGGCCTTTGGGCGTCGATCAAAGCCGGAGGCACAGGCTCGCCGCGCGCTGAGCTCGTGGGCGGGTCAGGTGAACTCAATGAATTGGTCAGCGTCGCATCGTCGCGCACCGGCTGCAATTTTGAGCGCACCACAGAAGGCGCCATCCTTTATTTCCGCAGCCGATTGGAAGTGTATGGCGCCCCCTTTGCAAGAGGAGACATCAGCGGCGTCACCCGGATGCCTGAAGGGGACGGCGAACGGCTGACCATGTGGTGCGGTTGGACGCACCCTGATGGCACGCCTTCTTCGGGCAGCGTGGACATGCGCCTGTCCCGCTCCAGCGCAGAACGCATGGAGTTGTACATCCGGCGCTGGTTGGTGGCGGAGTGAGGTTCAGTCGAAGCCGACGACCTCTACGATAGAGAATTCATCGCCTTGACCAAAGTCGCCATAGACCACTTGGTAGATGCCCTCTGATGGGCTGTAAATGGCGCCGCCAAGATCGCTCCATCCGGTGGCAGGAACTTCTGTGGCCAAATCGGACAGGGTGACAGCGGGCTTCGGAGCTACGTCCGAGCTGCTGAATGCATACACGGCTGAAAGTCCGATGGCCAGAAAAAAGCCCAAGAGGGCAGAGGTGAAATTGAAGGATTGCATGCCTTCAATCTCGGCAATTTTAAGGAAAGGGTTTAGCCTTTCCAGCCTGCCATGCAGACTTGGCCTTCGATTTGGAGGCGGCGGATGGCGTCGAGTTCGCGGATGACGCCATCGATGTCCCGGCCGATGGGCTTGAAGTGATAAGACTGGAACCAAATGGTGCCGCTCTTGTCAAGGATGAACAAACCGCGCTGGCAGAGGAGGTCTGAATTGGCCGTTAAGCGGCCATATTCGTCATAGTCGAACTGCCCATCGAGGGTGCCAAAACGGTCAGAAACGTTGCGGTTCATATCGGCGATGAGCGGGTAGGTCACCCCTTGTGCACCACCATCGGCCTTTGGAGTTTTGAGGAATTGCAAGTGGGTGGTGGCAGAATTGGTGCTGCACCCTATGACAGCGGCTTCGCGGTCGGCAAAGTCGCTGAGCCGCTCCTGAAAGGCGTGAACTTCTGACCCGCACACAGAGGTGAAGTCCTCGGGATAGAAAAACAGCACGACATATTGGTCGCGGTATGAGCTGAGCGAGAAGTCGCGGACCACTTTGCCGTCGACAACGGCAGTGGCGGTGAATTCTGGAGCGGGTTTGCCGAGCATGGTCATGTGGAGGGGCGGTTTGCGAAAAGAAGCAGTGAAGCTTTGGAATTGTTCGCCGGCGAAAGTACCCCGGCTTGAGGCGCGAAAGTATCTTCGTTGTTGTGACCGCCAAGAAGACCCAATTTCCCCGCCGAAAGGCCTCCCCGGCATTGCTTCCAGAAGAGGAGTTCTTCAACCGGGAGCTCAGTTGGTTGTCGTTCAACGAGCGCGTGCTGCAAGAGGCCGAAGACGATCGGGTCCCCTTGATCGAGCGGATGAGGTTCCTCGGGATATTCTCCAACAACCTCGACGAGTTTTTCCGGGTCCGGGTGGCCGCGCTCCAGCGCATGGATGCTTTGGGCAAGCGCACCACCACGACTTTGGGTTTTGGTGTCGCACAGACCCTCGAGGGTATATCTGAGCGGGTCATTGCCTTGCAGGTGCGGTACAACTTGGCTTTTGAGGCGTTGGAAGGCCAATTGTCACAAGAGGGCATTGACATTTTGACCGAGGAAGGCCTCGATGACAGCCAGGCCCAATTTGTTCAGGGTTACTTCGAACAGAAGGTGCGTCCGCACTTGGTGCCCATCTTGATTTCCGATGTGGGCATGCCTGAATTGAAGGATGGCTTGGTCTACTTGACCATTGCATTGGAGGGCGATGTGTCCAAGCGTGCGCGTTACGCACTGTTGGAGTTGCCCGACCACCTCGATCGTTTTTTGGTGCTGCCAGAAAAGGAGGGCAGGCGGGGGCTCATGTTTTTGGATGACGTGGTGCGCGTGGGTTTGCCCCGTTTGTTTTCGACGTTTCAGCCGGATTCCGTGCGGGCTTATGCCATCAAGGTGACGCGCGATGCGGAGATTGACATGGACGATGACCTCTCCAAGTCGTTGTTGGAGAAGATGAAAAAGGGCATTGCCCGGCGAAAGCACGGTGACTATGTGCGCTTTCTCTTTGACCGCGAGATGTCCGAAGACCTCTTGAAGTTTTTGGTGCGCAAACTCGGGGTGGTCGAGCAGGCCAACATCATCCCTGGTGGGCGGTATCACAACCGGCGGGACCTCATGGACTTCCCGGATTTGGACCACCCCAACTTGGTCTACCGCAGGCTGAAGCCACTGCCGCACCGCCACTTGGTCAACCGCCGCAGCATCCTCGATCAGGTGGCCAAGCGCGACATCCTGTTGCACTATCCCTACCACGCTTTTTCGCAGCTCGTGGACATGTTGCGCGAGGCAGCCATCGACCCTAAAGTCACGGCCATTCGCATCAACCTCTACCGTGTGGCGCACAATTCGCACATCATCAATGCGCTGACCAGTGCGGCCTTGAATGGCAAAGAAGTGCAAGTGGTGATAGAGTTGCAGGCGAGGTTCGACGAGCGCAACAACATCAAGGTCACGCGCGAACTGCAGGAAGTGGGCATACAGGTCATTTTCGGAGTGGCGGGGCTCAAGACCCACTCCAAGCTGATGCTCATCACTCGGAAGGAGGCCCGGGTTCTGCGCAATTATGCCCATGTGGGCACAGGAAACTTCAATGAGGCCACTTCAGGTGTATTCAGCGACCTCTCGCTGTTGACGGCAGACCGGCGCATCGCTTCCGAGGTGGAGCGGCTGTTCCAATTCTTTGAGCACAACTATCAGCGCGGCGTCTACCGCCATCTGATTGTGTCGCCATACAGCACGCGCAGAAGGTTTGGTCAGATGATCGACCGCGAAATCAAGGAAGCTTTGGAGGGGAGAAGCGCTTGGATGGTCCTCAAATGCAACAACCTGACGGATGCAGGCATGATCCGCAAACTCTATGAAGCCAGCCAGGCTGGGGTCGAAGTGACGCTGCTGGTCCGCGGAACCTGCGCGTTGCGCGCCGGGGTCAAAGGGCTCAGCGATCACATCCAGGCTTACAGTGTGGTGGGCCGGTTCTTGGAGCATGCCCGGGTGATCGCCTTTGGTGCTGCCGGAACGCCAGAATTCTACTTGTCGAGTGCGGATTGGATGACCCGAAACCTCGACCGCAGGATTGAAGTGAGTGTTCCCATCTACGATCCGACATTACAGGCCGAAGTTTCTGCCATGCTGGAGTGTCAGATTCGGGACAATGTGAAGCGGCGGCGGCTCGACAAAAAACAGCGCAACCGCTATGCGGCTGCCAGTGATGGTGATGCGCCAATGGAAGCGCACCGGGCTTTGTATGCGTTCTATGAGCGCCAACTCAAAGACAAGGGATGAGGTTGGCTGCCATCGACATCGGCTCCAACGCCGTCCGATTGATTGTCAAGGAGATCAAAGGCAAGCAAGGCAGCTTGAAGGTGAGCAAGGTGGCCCACACCCGTGTCCCCATACGTTTGGGCGAAGACGTTTTCAGTGCAGGCGAAATCAGTGCCGAAAAAGAGCGCCGGTTGGGCCATGCTTTGCGGGGTTTTGCGTTGCTCATGGAGGCCATGCAGGTGCGCGATTTTCGGGCCTGTGCGACCAGTGCGATGCGGGAAGCGGCCAACGGTAAGGCGATCGCCGGCAGGTTGGCTGAATCGACGGGAATACGAGTGGAACTGATTGACGGGAAGACCGAGGCGGACTTGATTTTCTCCAACTTTGAGGTGAGCCTTTTTGACCGCGAACGCGACTATGTCTACATCGATGTGGGCGGCGGTTCCACAGAGCTGACCTTGATCCGCCAGGGAACGCGGGTGGAAGGGCGCAGTTTTAAGATTGGGGCAGTGCGTCTCCTGCAGAACAAGGTGGATGATGGGATTTGGCCTGAGGTGACCGAGTGGTGCTCTCAGTTGATTGCCGAACGGGGGTTGAATGCCCCCATTGCGATCGGGGCAGGGGGCAACATCAACCGTTTGTTCAAATTGGGGGGGTGCTTGAGCGGTGAAGTTTTGCCTTTTGACCGCTTGGCTTCATTGGTGGAAGTCCTCAGCAGGTGCAGCTATGAAGAGCGCATGACGCGTTTTCACTTGAAACCAGACCGGGCGGATGTGGTGGTCCCTGCGGGCCGCATCTACTTGGATACCATGAAAATGGTGGGGGCAGAAGGGATTTTGGTGCCCAAAGTGGGCTTGGCTGATGGCATGATCCTCAGCCTTTATGCTCAAATGAGCCGCCCCTGAATCACTGGGGGACGGGAACAGCTGCGCTGTCCAGCCGGCGCAGCCGGAGCAATTCTTCTGCCAATCGGCTTTCAGTTTCGGTGTCCAGCGCCTGTCCTTTGCGTTGGTCCTCAATGGCTGCTGCGAGTGCATCTGCTGCCCATTCATCCCGCATGGGGCGGCTTTGGGTGCCTTCAAGGTCGCGGTCTGCTGACCACTCGACCATCCAACGCACATATTGCTGCTGAATGCGCACCAGGCATTCTCCGAACCGGGTCAGACAGTTGGGGTCGAGTGTAGCCGCCATGGAGGTCCTCAACTTTCCGACATTGGTGGCGTGGTGCCGGACGACTTGGTCTGCAGTTCCATCCAAAGGGATCATTTCGGGAAGCCTGCCGTCCAGGCAAGGCAATTCTGCTCCGAGGGTCTCTCCGACTTCAGAAGCGGTGAGCAGTCGGTCGACCTTGGCGCGAAACACCTGGGGGATCACGGTTTGCCTGAACAGAAAATCCCTTAAGGCGAAAACGTGTGCTTCAAACGCATCGTGAATTTCTTCGGGAGTTGGAGCTTCGGGAAGCTGCAGTACAAGCAAGGCAGTCTGGCGGTCCATCCCTCCAAATTACGCCATTCTGCGGGGCACGGATTGCTGGCAGCATCTGTAATTCACTTTCTTTCGTTGGTGCAGGTGCCTTCGGGCTTGTTTGCAGGTGTTGCACGGTATTATTTTTAGGCATGCTAATGCAGACCCCTAAAGTCATGTGGATTTCGCTCAGTCTATTTCTCCTCTTTTTCAGCGCCTGCGCAGACGATGCTCCAACTGGAAAAGCCGCTCGAAATGTTGACCCTACCGCTGCGTTGACAGCGCAAGTTCAAAAGGAGGCCACTGCTGAAGCGGCTTCTGCTTCGGAAAGCGCTATTCAACAGGTCTCCGGTGGAGGCCGTGAGAATCCGAACTACATGAACGGCATCAACGATGCCAACCGTGGTGACAAGGTGGGCAAGGTTCAGTTTTCTGGAAGCATTCCCAACCGCAACGGTAAGTTGTACCTCTTCGAAACAGAAGGGCGCAATCTGGCGGCCATCGATTCTGTGACCCTGGAGAACGGCAAATTTGACTTTGGCTCTGTGGAAGTGGGACGCGGTTTTTACGGTCTCGGTTTCGAGTCGGGCAAGAAGACAGGTGACATCATCATGAATCCGGACGAGCCCGTCCTCAAAATCGCTTTTCAAAATGCCCGGCTTTTGGGCGGGGAGACCGACAGCCGAGAAAACAGGGGATGGTTTGCCTATCGCGGTGCTGAGGGGGCCAACAAAAACCAGGTCCGCCAGCTTTACAAGCAGGGCAAGGGCCAAGAAGAGGAGACCAAGCGGAAGGTCAAGCTCAAAGAAGATGAGCTCGCACAGACCCAGCACAAATTCATTCAGGATTACCCCGGGACCTATTTGGCCAAATTCCTCACTTGGAAGCAACCGAGATTCATCGGCGACAAGGGGACCTACCTCAGCGACCTTGATGTCAAAGACAACAGCATCATTCGCTCTATGGCCCTGCCAGACCGCATTCAATCGATGATGCGGACGTTCAGCGGGGGCAAAGACTCCGGGTTCTTGAGCTGCATTGACTTGGTGAAGGCGGCCTGTGAGGAGAATCCGTTGGCGTTAGAGTTTGTGCTGTACAACATGCTCGACGGTTTCTACAACACAGGCAAAGAGACCATTTGTCAGTACATCCTCGACAATTACATTTTTGACGAAGACTGTGGTGCCAACCTCTCCGATGTGATTCGTCAGCGCGCCCAAGGCATCATCAACTTGCGCGTGGGCAATACGCCGCCCAGTTTCCGCATTCCCGACGTCAACGGCAAAGTGGTGGACCTTTCTGAGGAAGTGGCCAAGAATAAATACACCTTGGTGATGTTTTGGGCCAGCTGGTGTCACAAATGTGAGCAGGAGATTCCCAACCTCGTTCCGATGTACAATGACTTGAACCCTAAGGGTTTTGGTACCATTGGCATTTCTGTGGACCAACAAAAACTCGCGTGGACCAATGCGATTGCGGAAAACCAGATTCCTTGGTCCAATGTGAGCCAGCTCAAGGGGTGGGATGCGCCCATCACCGACGACTACAAGATCACCCAAACGCCGACTTACTTCTTGCTGGACAATACAGGCAAGATTGTTTTGAAGCCGGAGCGTTGGTTTGAAATTCAGCGCTTCTTGCAGTCCCGGCTGTAACCCGCGGCGGCATTGGGGTCTTACAAATCGGCCACTTCTCGGTGTCCCGACGCGGGCTGATCAGCTTTTCAGGGCATCTAACTCCGCATAGAGTTCGGCGTGGAGCCGGGCAGCGGTGGCGGCCGAAAATCGCTCTGCATTGAGGTGCCCTTTTTGCACCAATGCATCCCGTTCCTCTGGTTTTGTCAGGATCGTCAGCACTGCATCGCGGATGGCGTGCGCCTCGAAAGGATTGACCAGCAATGCGCCGTCTCCAGCGGTGTCATCCATGGGAGCCAAGGCACTGGTGATCACAGGCAGCCCTATGGTTTGGGCTTCGATAATGGGCATTCCAAACCCTTCGAGGGTGGAGCAAAACAGCAGGGCGTCAGAAGAGGCGTATTCGTGCTGCAATTCGGTTTCAGTGAGCTTGGAGGCGCAGCTGTAATCAATGTTGAAGCTGAGGAGCGTCTCGTGTTGCTGTTGCGAAGGCTCCCCGATGATGCGCAAATGAACATCCAGGCCGGCCAATGCCTCTGCGTGTCGTTCTAGATTTTTATTCTCTGCCAACCCGATGTGCAACACCCGAGGTGTGGCGTTCTCTGCTCGCTTTTCTCGCCGTTTGTAGGTTGGAGAAATCACGCTTGGAATCACCACAATTTGATCGGCAGGGAATGACTACCGGCTCAAAATGTCTTCCTTGGTGCGCTTGGAAACGGCAATGACCCGGTTGCAGTGACTGAGGGGAAGTTGAAGCCAAAACTTTCGTTTCAACCACCTTTTTATAGGGGATGGGGATTCAATCATTCCCAAGTCATGTATCGTTGAGACAGTCAATCTCTTTTTAGATCCAACAATGGCGAAATAGATGTCTCCTGTAAGGTGAAGTATGTCTGAGTTTATTTGTCTGACTTCATTCCAAATTTTGAGCCGATTGAATATGCCTTGAGAATACCGGGTGGCGATGTGGATGCCGGGAATGGCATGTTGCGCAGGCCAAGCACTGTGCATGGTGCGGTAGGACGTCTCGATGCTAAAGTTGCCCAAGCTTCTGGGCTTTCTCATGACCCACATCACATCTGAGGAAGACGGTCCAGACATCCAAACAAAAATAAGGCGAAGGGCGCTTGTTTCTAGGGCATTGAAGGCGCGGTGTGGCGTCCAATTTGTCAGGCGTGGCGCAGGGCGTCGATGGGGTCGAGTTGGGCAGCTTTTCGCGCGGGGTAATAACCGCTGCCGAGGCTCACGATTCCGCTGAGAAACAAGGCGATCGCGACCCAGCCCCAAGGGAGTGCGAAAGGCGCTTCGAGGTATCCCGCGACAACGTTGCCGACCCCGATGCCCATGAGCACTCCAAAGATTCCCCCCAAGAAGCCGATGATCACCACCTCCACGAGGAATTGTGCGCGGATGGTCTTGGCAGAGGCGCCGAGGGCTTTGCGCAGCCCAATTTCGCGGGTCCGCTCCGTCACGGTGACCAACATGATGTTGGTGAGGCCTATAGAAGAGCCCAGCAAGGTGATCAGCCCCAGGAAAAGGGCAGCCAAGGTCACACTGCCCAAGCTTTCATTGAACTGGGCGATGAGCGCATCGGATCGGGTGATTCGGAAGCTGTCTGGCGCGCCAGGCAAGTCGCCGCGGATGGCCCGCATTTCGCCGGTCACAACTTCAGAAAGGCTGGCGATGGCCTCGGGGTCAGGAGCACGAACTTGCACGGAGTAACTCGTGCGACGCCCGCTAAATCTGGCGCGGATTTCGCTCACTGGCAAGATGGCCTGGTTGTCTTGCGACATGCCAAAGGAAGCCCCTTCGGGTTCGAGTACCCCGAGCACGTTGTAGCGCCTGTTGCGGATGCGGATGCTCTTGTCGATGGGGTTTTCAGAAGGGGCGAAAAGCTTATCGACCACGTCTTGGCCTATGATCACAAGGGGAGCGTTGCGGCGCACTTCTTCAGCGGTGAAGTTTCGGCCTGCGCTGAGTGCGTAGGAACTCATGGGCAGGAAACCTTCATCACCCCCCACCACCATGACATTGGGGTCGGTTTCGTTTTCGCCCGAAGAAATGCGTCCCATCATGGTGCCTCGCGCAGAAACTGAAGTGGCCGCCACGCCGGTCATGGCCTTTTTGAGGGCCATCGCTTGGGTGAAATCCAGGGCTTCGGAGCTGGACAGCACCCGGCCTCCAAAAGCTCCACTTTGGTTGTTCTGGCTCACTTGCAGCGTGCCTGCCCCCAGTCCAATGAACTGGTCTAAAAGGCTGGACCTCAGGGCTTCAGTGGCTGTGATCATCGACATGAGTGCCATGATTCCCATCCCAATAATGGTGATGGTGAGCAAGGTTCGCAGCCATTGGGCCCGTATGGACCGCACGGCCACTGTGGCCTGTTCGCGAAGCACCGTCAACGTCATGGCTCAAAGCTACGCGCGCACGTATCTTCGCCGCCGCAACGTTTCAACCCTTATCGACATGTTTGATCTCGAGATGATCCGCGCCGTGTATGACCGTTTCCCCAGCCGAGTGGCTGCGGCGCGTCAAGTGACCGGCAAACCATTGACGCTCGCAGAGAAGATTCTCTACACGCACTTGTGGGATGGAGACGCTTCCAGCGCCTTCAGCCGTGGAAAGGACTATGTGGACTTCGCACCGGACCGCGTGGCCATGCAGGATGCCACAGCACAAATGGCCTTGCTTCAGTTCATGCAAGCCGGAAAGGCCAAGACAGCAGTGCCTTCGACGGTGCACTGCGACCACTTGATTCAAGCCAAGGTGGGGGCGGATACGGACTTGCAGGAGGCCATCAACCGCAACAACGAGGTCTACAACTTCCTCGAGTCGGTGTCCGACAAATACGGCATCGGATTCTGGAAGCCTGGAGCCGGCATCATTCACCAGGTGGTGCTCGAGAACTATGC
Organism: uncultured Flavobacteriales bacterium; assembly: GCA_965659115.1. Lineage (GTDB taxonomy): Bacteria > Bacteroidota > Bacteroidia > Flavobacteriales_D > Sanyastnellaceae > UBA8752. Next base: position 63,146 of record CBFHUP010000002.1, read on the forward strand.
CTTTCCTGGAGGCATGATGATCGGAACCGACAGCCACACAGTGAACGCTGGAGGATTGGGTATGGTGGCCATCGGTGTGGGCGGTGCCGACGCGGTAGACGTGATGGCCGGAATGCCTTGGGAGCTCAAATTCCCCAAGTTGATCGGCGTGAAGCTCACCGGAAAAATGAGCGGCTGGACCAGCCCGAAGGATGTGATTTTGAAGGTGGCCGGAATCCTGACCGCCAAAGGTGGAACCGGATGCATCGTCGAGTACTTCGGCGAGGGTGCCGATGCGATGAGCTGCACTGGAAAGGGCACCATTTGCAACATGGGCGCTGAGATCGGCGCCACCACTTCCACGTTTGGATACGATGAGAGCATGGGCCGTTACCTGCGGGCGACGGGCCGCGCAGATGTGGCGGCTTTGGCCGATGGCATTGCCGAGCACCTTACAGGTGACGCAGAAGTGTATGCCAGCCCAGAGCAGTACTTCGACCAGGTCATCGAGATTGACCTCACCACTTTGGAGCCACACTTGAACGGACCGTTCAGCCCAGACCTCGCCACTCCAGTGAGCAAGATGGCAGAGCTGTGCGCGGAGAAGGGGTACCCCACTCAGATTGAATTTGGCCTCATCGGTTCTTGCACCAACTCCAGCTACGAGGACATCACGCGCAGCGCGTCCTTGGCCAAAGCGGCAGTGGAGGCGGGTGTGCAGAGCAAGGGCAAGTTGACCATCACGCCGGGCTCTGAGCTCGTGCGGTACACTTTGGAGCGGGATGGCGTGCTCGACACCTTCGATAAGATGGGGGCCGACGTCTTCGCCAACGCTTGTGGACCTTGCATCGGTCAATGGGCGAGGAGCGGAGCCGAGAAGAAGGAGAAGAACAGCATCGTGCACAGTTTCAACCGGAACTTTGCCAAGCGTGCTGATGGCAACCCCAACACCCACGCTTTTGTGGGATCCCCCGAGGTGGTGACCGCCATTGCCTTGGCCGGTGACTTGACCTTCAACCCCATGACAGACACCCTCGATGGTGCGGATGGCCCCATGAAGTTGCCTGTCCCTACGGGCTACGAGTTGCCAGAAAAGGGATTCGATGTGGAGGACGCGGGTTACTTGGCCCCTGCAGAGGATGGCAGTGGCGTACAAGTGGTGGTGAACGGAGAAAGCGAACGCTTGCAGTTGTTGACGCCCTTCCAACCTTGGGACGGAGCCAACCTCATGGGCATGCGCCTGTTGATCAAGGCTGCCGGCAAATGCACCACAGACCACATTTCGATGGCCGGTCCATGGTTGCGTTATCGCGGTCACCTCGACAACATCTCCAACAACACGCTGACCGGAGCGGTGAACGCCTTTGGCGGAGCCACCAATGCGGTGGTGAACCAGCTCGACGGTTCCACCGGAGAAGTGCCCGCTGTGGCTCGCGCTTACAAAGCAGCAGGTGTTCCCACCTTGGTGGTGGGCGACTCCAACTACGGAGAGGGCAGTTCACGTGAGCATGCCGCCATGCAGCCCCGCCACCTTGGGGTGCGTGTGGTCTTGGTCAAGTCCTTTGCGCGCATTCACGAGACGAACCTCAAGAAGCAGGGAATGCTCGGCTTGACCTTCGCCAACGAAGCTGACTACGATGTGATCCGCGAAGACGACACCTTTGACATGGTCGATCTCAAGGATTTCGCACCGGGCAAGCCCTTAACCATCGCGGTCAATCACGCCGACGGAAGCGAAGACACCATCGTGTGCAATCACACCTACAACGCACAGCAAATCGAGTGGTTCCAGTCTGGGTCTGCCCTCAACCTCATTAAGCAACAGAACGCATGAAGTACATCACGATTGTCTGTCTTTTGGCCATTGGTCTTCAAGTGCAGGCCCAAGATCAGGAAGCAACTGGGATTGTAAAGTCCAACCCCATTGGATGGTTGGCAGGTCAATTTCAATTCGGATATGAGCATTTTCTTTCTGAGAAGCTGTCGGTTCAAGTGATGCCAGGGGTGATTTTTTCGAGCACGAGCCTCTCGGACACAACTGCTTTTATTTTTGATTCTTATGATGCGACCCGCCTCGGGTTTATCGTGGTACCTGAGGTCCGGTATTATTTGGGGGATGTTGCACCGGATGGTTTGTATATCGCACCTTTTGGCCGGTTCCGCACGGTGACCACTTCGGTAGATTCCGATTCGGATTCCAAACGCATTCGCTCGGCCATCGGCGGGGGATTTGTGTTGGGCTATCAGTACCAACTGGCGAACGGATTGACCGGAGAGCTTTTCTTAGGCCCTCAATTCAAATCGACCAGTTCAAAAAAGGAAGGCGATTTTGACCGCTACGAAGATTTGTCCCTTGATGAGGAAGATGGGACCGGTGTTCGTTTTGGTTTAACGATTGGCATCGGCTGGTAATTCAGCTGAAGCCATCGGCCTTGATGAAGGCGACAAGCGGTTGGATGCGGTCTGGATTTTGATCAGCAGCATACTTGCGCTGAAGCAGTGCATGGTGGTTCAGTTTTGAATTCAATGTCACTGCGCCTGATCGAAAGAACCGCTTGCAATTCAACAATTGATACCTTCGACGGGCGTTTATTTGGCATTGGAGTCGTTTGGTTTCGACCGTTGCTTTTGAACGTTAAATAGGGGTTCACGATGAAAGAAAAGCACGGAATTAAAGGGGCGTTGAAGGTGGCATTGGGAGCAGTCCTCCTTGGGTGTTTCCTCGATGCTTCCTCGCAATCACCCCCTGCTGAGTGGCAGCTTAAATCCAATCCTTTTGGTTTGGTGGCGGGTCAGTTTCAGTTCGGTGCTGAGCTCCACATGTCCGGGAAGCGGGCCGTTCAGCTCACAGCGGGTTATGTGAGGTCCAACCTCGAGTTGAATACGTCAGACTTGGAGAGTTTGCTTGGCGTCAGTACTTCATTGAATGAAGTGGACTGGCAGGGTTTTGTGGTGCAACCTGAGTTGCGCCAATACCTATCTGCGCAAACAGGGAAGGGGATGTATGTGGGCGCCTTCGCCAGGGTGCGTTGTATTCGGCGCATCATGACCACCAACTTTGTAGGGATACAACGCCGAACAGCTTTGGGAGTTGGCATGGTGCTGGGAGGTCAGTTTAACATGACGCCAAGATTCGTGGGCGACCTGTTCATAGGGCCACAGGTCAAGTCCGTAACGACTTCATATGGAGAACATTTTGTGTACGGGGAAGACGACTGGATTCCGGGAGTCCGGTTCGGCATGCTGTTGGGATGGCGGCTCTGAACGAGACCGCGCCTTCGGGTTCCATCACCGTAAAGATTGCAGATTCTGCATTGACGCTGCTGCCTGATGGGGCGGTGCATTGGTCCCAAACAGAGACCCTTTGGTTGAGCGATTTACACTTGGGAAAAGCCGCCCACTTTCGCCGCCATGGTGTGCCCATAGGCTCGGAGCCCACCCTGGAGACTTTGCACCGGCTGCGGGAGCAAATCAAGACCCTTCAGCCGCAGAGGGTGTTGATGTTGGGTGATTTGTTTCACAGCGACATCAATCGGGAATGGGATCCATTTGCAGGACTGTGTGATGAATTTCGTGGTTTGGAATGGGTATTGGTTCGTGGCAATCACGATTCCATTCCCGATGTGTTGTTGCGCGAATCAGGCATACAGCAAGTGGACCGACTGGACGAGGGTGGTTTCACCTTTACCCATGACCCAGTGGACCTTGACTCTGACTTTGGTTACCACGTATGTGGGCATGTCCACCCCGGGATCCGCATGCGTGGTGCTGGCCGGCAAACCATGAGACTGAGGTGCTTCCACTTTGGAGCGTTACAGGCGGTGATGCCTGCTTATGGTGCCTTTACCGGCATACACGTGGTGACTCCGGCAGACAAGGACCGGGTGTTTGCCACGACAGGCGAGGCTGTCATTGAAGTGTGAGTCCAGATCAGCACAGATTCAAGCTGGGAGTCATGTCGGCTTGGGCCTCTCAGGATCAATCACAAGGCTGGCCGTAAAAGGCGAGCATGGCGAGGATGTCTGATGCGGCTGTAATCCCGTCGCCATTGACGTCAGTCGGGCAGGAATTCGCCAATGTGAAGGCACACGAGCCATTATCAATGTTGGCGGCGACATCATAGTTGTCGGCGTTATTGTACGTGCAACCGAAATATTGACACCCTGTATCTTCGGTCGCATTGGCGTCAAAGTTGTCGGCGTTGAAATCCGTGCACCCCAGCACTTCATTTTCGTCGCAAATGCCATCTCCGTCTGTATCCACTGCGCATTCTCCTGCGCAGTCCACTCCCGGTTCTGGAAATTGACAGATTCCGCTGTTGTAGGTCGCTGCAGCGTCGTAGTTGCATGCAGCAGCATTGGTGCAGCCACAAGGAGGTGCGACAAACAAGGGGGTGATTTCGAATGGCTCGGTAGCGCCGGTTGGCAGCACCGTGATGTTGAGTGAACCTTCAATGGGCGTGCTGGAGGTGAACTGTCCGATGAGGACACGCAGGTCGCTGCCAGCGAGTGTATTGGCACTGTTTGGTGCGGTGCTCCATCCATCCCCGGAGACCGCGCCAATGAAGAGGGATTCACCGAATTCGAAGAGGGTTGACCATAGGCCCGAAGTCGCATTGATGGGGCTTTCTTCGCTGTCAGGAGTGGGGTGGTCCAAGCCAATGGTGAGCCAGGAATCCAACGCTACCTCAGGGTTGTCTGCAAAGGCTGTGGAGTCGATGTCGGAGACGACAAGGGCGCCTTGGTCGGATTGATAGAAGGTGGACTCTGAGCCGATGAAAGTGGAATTTCCCCCTGACCCTGTGACCGCCAAGACTTGGTCGCTGGGGTTGGGACAGGTGATGTATACCCGATAGGTGGTCAACCCGGGCAATCCAACATTTTCTGCGCCAATTCCTGCGAAGCGTTCTATGTCAATTCCAAAACCATCGGTGGCGTCGTAGATGCTGTAGCAACAATATTCGCAAGTACCATCGTTGTCCGTAGCAGCAGGGTCAAAATTGCAGCCAAGAGGGTCGACGCACCCGAGAATTTCATCGGCCTCGCACACTCCGTCTCCGTCGGTGTCGATGTAGCAGTTTCCGTCGCAATCCAATGGGTAGAAGGGGAAGCTGCAGCTGCAATCGTCGTCTGTGGCATTGGGGTCGAAGTTGCAGGCCCGGTCGTCTGTGCAACCGCCGATTTCCAATTCGTCGCAGATGCCGTCGCCGTCAAAGTCGTTGTTGCAGCTTCCTTGACAGTCTAAGTACAGCTCCGGGTATGTGCATGTGGCATCGTCGTAGCAGGGTGAGGAGGCTGCGTAATTGCAGGCTGCGTCATCGCTGCACGCCGGATAAATGCAACTTCCATTGTCAGTTGTTGCGGTTTCCAAATAATTGCAAGCGGATTGGTCCATGCAGCCGACCAAAGGGTCATAAACCCCATAGAAAACAACAGGATCTGATAAGCTGCCTTGGATGCCATTGGCCACAAAATTCACATTGTCTGCGCATTGTGGAAGACTGTCAAGCTGTGCGTCCCAAATGCGGACATCGAGTCCAGGTTCAGAAGCGAAATTGGAGTAAACCAAGATGAGGCCCGTATAGTATCCCGAGGGTCCAGCAAAGTCTGTGGTGCCCCATCCCCGACAGGTGCCGTCGGCAGCAAAAATGGCTGCGGCATTGTTGGGACTGCTGCCCACCAAGCCGTCAATCGCAATCGTGTAAGTCAGCGTCATGCTGAATTCATAGGCGCTTGGATTGACCACCCAGTCTTCAGGTTGGGCGAATGTGCCTTTGGGAAGAAGCAGGAACACGCAAAACATGAGGTGCGCCGTGCCCCTCGTCAGCAGTGAAAACAAGCGGTTGGTCATGACTTACAATGTACAAACCAGCCGTGGTAACTCGGAATTTAGTTGATCTCTAACTTGAAATCTCCTTTCAAAGTGCGCTCGAAACCAACAAGTTCTCCGTTTTGCTCCCGGCGAATCAGGAAGTCAACGGTGACGGTTTCTTCGCCGCCGGTGAGCGGAGCTGCCATGACGCTGGCCACGCCATTGGTGATTCGGAAAGTTTGGGTCGTATCGAAGGCCACGTTGAAGTTGGTCTCGTCTACCTGGGTAAACACCCCTTCGGCAGGATAGAAGATGGCGCCTTGTTGCACGTTGGGAACGTCTAGGATAAGGCTCACGCCGTGTTCTTCAGATTCGTCTGCAGATTGGGCATCCGCGGTCACGAAATAGCGCCTAGAGAAAAGGCTGTCTTCTTGCTGGAGGTACACGTATTCTGCTCCCAGCACTTGGAGAGAGTCTCCATCCAACACCAAGGTGCCGCAATCGCAATTGTAAACAGGGGGCATGTATTCTTCAGAGGTGCTGCATGCGGTCAGAAGGACGGCTGCAATGGCCGGAAGAATCAGGGAAGAAAAGCGCTGCATGGTCTTCGTACAGATGTTGTGAACCCAAAGTCAGGGACCCGTGGGGTAGCGAAGGTAACTACTGCGCCTTTCCATGAAGCGTGCGCGCTGCATGCCCCACATGTTTTCAAGGTCTTGAAGGTTGCCGTTCCCCTCCAAAACACGGCGCAATTCAGGGCCTCCAGAGAGTTGGTCAAAGAATTGGGGCCGGTCGATGAATGGGCTTTGGTCCCCTGCTGGGGTGTCCATCCAGGCTTCGAGAAGCTCGTTGAGCACCTCCATTTTGAGTCGGTTGTCGGTCCCTTGGGCCTGCCAAGCTCCTAAACGTCGCAGCACGCTGAAGCCCTGACAAGATTGTCCGGCGTGTTTGGGATAACGCGAGGCCGCGTTGGGACTTGGTGTGAAGGCCAAAGGAGCCTTGTCGAAACCGGGAAATCCGACTTTGGTGAATGGCTCCGTGGTGCCACGTCCCACACTGGCTGTGGTGGCTTCGAGAAGGACCAGGTGCGGATAGAGCTGTACAGATTGAGCAGTCGGCAGGTTCGGACTGGGAGCAACCGGTGCAGTCCAGTGTGCATTGCGCGTCCAATTTGTGCAAGGGATCACCGTGAGGTCGCACTTGAGCTTGGCCTTGGGAGAGGACGAGTAACCTCCACCGAGCCACCCTTCTCCATTGGCCATTGCCGCGAGTTCGCCCAAGGTCATGCCATGGGACAATGGGATGGGGAGGAAGCCTACAAAAGAGCGCACCGATGAAGTGTCGAGCATGGGACCTCCCACCAGGTGCCCATTGGGATTGGGGCGGTCCAATATGATCAAGGGAAGGTTTTGTTCTGCGCAGGCTTCCATCACAAGTATCAGGGTTGAAAGGAAGGTGTAGCACCTGACCCCGACATCTTGAACATCGAACAACATCACATCGAGCCCCGCGAGTTGCGCTGCGGTCGGCTTTTTGTGGGTGCCGTAAAGAGAATGCACCGTCACACCTGTGACAGGGTCGGTACCATCCGGTGCATGTTCTCCATCGGGAAGGTCTCCCCTGAACCCGTGTTCAGGGCCAAAAGCAGCAGTGACGTTGACCCCCAAGCGCATCAAACTGTCAACGAGGTGAACCGAGGGGCCTTTCGGACTTGGAATGACGGCGGTATGGTTGCAGACGATGCCCACACGCTGGTCTTCCAGAAGGTGCAAGTATTCTTCGAAGCGGGTATCCCCGGGGGTGACCTGGCCAAAAAGGGGCAGGGTACATACCCACAAGAGGACGGGGAGGAATGCAAAGGGACGCATGGTGGCAAAGTAACGCGCCCGCTACCTTGCATCGCATGTCCCACTCTTCTCGAAATGCCATTCGGTTTCTGGCGCGGCGCATGACCGTGGACCCGACGGGCAAGGGCATTGCGCGTCCCGTTGTGCGGATTGCTGAAGGTGGTGTGGCCATTGGTGTGGCGCTGATCATTCTGTCATTGGCCATTGTGCAAGGGTTTCAGCGCGATGTACGCGAGCTCGTGGTGGGGTTTGGTGCCCATTTGAGGGTGGTGGCGGCAGACCAAGGACGCGCCCAATCCACGGATCGGGTGGCGTGGGCCGATGTTGATACCGCGGCATTGCGTGCTGTGAAAGGTGTGGAACACGTCCAGGCTTTTGCGCAGCGTCCGGCAATTTTGGAGACAGGCGAGGAAGTAGAAGGGGTGGTGGTCAAAGGGCTGGGAGCCGATGTGGGGGTGGGTTTCTTGGCGCGGGCATTGCGCGAAGGCCGGCTGCCCGACTGGTCGCCAGAGGGCGGTGACATGGAATTGTTGGTCTCAGGTCTGCAGGCGAGAGCGTTGGGGTTGAGCCCAGGGCAACGTGTGCGCTTGCTGTTGGCCGATGCCAGAGGGGAGCTGCGCCCGAGGGTGTTTACGGTTGTGGGAGTGTACGAGACAGGACTGCAGGAATTCGATGGTGAGTTTGTCTTTTGTGCTCTGCATCACCTCCAGGAATTGAGCGGCTGGGGCATCAAAGCCCGAATGCGGCTCTCCGACCCGTTGGTGGGGGGTGTTCCAGGAATGCGCGAGATCGATGTTTTGGCAACGGGTGGTCAGGATCGGTTGCGTTACGCATGGGCAGGTGTGGACTGGAGGGGCAAAGGGCCCCATGCGCTGGAAGGAAAGGGGGAGGCTCGTGTTGTTGTTTCCGATGGAGGAGAAACGGTTCCAGATACTGCGTGGGTGATGTGGGATTCGGCATCTGGAGAGCGGCCTCAAATCCGGATGGCAGGCGGCAGTAGCCGACATTATGTAGGCGGGTTCGAGCTCAGGGTCAGCGATTACGATGCGCTGTGGACGGTGTCTGATAGCGTCTTTTTTGTGGTGCCCTATGACCTCGACGTCAGGAGTGTTGTAGACGACCACCCTGAGATGTTCCAATGGCTGGCCATGCTGGACCTCAACGTGGAACTCATCATCGGATTGATGGTGTTGATCGCGATCCTCAACATGGCTTCAGCACTCTTGCTGCTCATGTTGGAGCGGACGCGGTCGATTGGACTGCTCAAAGCAGTGGGGATGGCAGATGGCCCGCTTATGGGGGTCTTCGTGCGGCTTTCCGTGCGCATTTTACTGCGGGGGCTGGCATGGGGCAATGCCTTGGGATTGGGACTGGCCTTGCTGCAACGCGAGACTGGTTTGGTGGCATTGGATGCGCGGAGTTATTACCTCTCAACGGTGCCCATCGAAATTGACCTGGTGCGCATTGCAACAGTGGAGGTGGGCATCCTCGTTGTTTGCGCCATCGCCATGTTTCTGCCTGCGCGGTATATCTCGCGTTTGAACCCTGTGGAATCGCTCAGATTCGATTGAGGCAGCAGGTATCTTTGTACCACCGAACCCCGCTGTCATGATCATCCACGAAAACATCCTTGGCGCCATTGGCAACACGCCCATGATCCGCCTGAACAAGGTCGCTGCCGACTTCCCGTGTCCCGTTTTGGCGAAGGTGGAGTACTTCAACCCCGGTCACAGCGTCAAGGACCGCATGGCCCTGAGTATGGTAGAGGCAGCCGAGCGCAATGGTCAACTCAAGCCGGGAGGCACCATCATTGAGTGTACAAGCGGTAATACGGGAATGGGACTCGCCCTGGCATGCGCAGTCAAGGGCTACCAGTTGATTTGCACCATGAGCGATAAGCAGTCGCAGGAGAAGATCGACATCCTTCGCGCGGTAGGGGCTGAGGTGTATGTGTGTCCCACAGCTGTTGCACCCGATCATCCCGACAGCTATTACAGCGTGGCGGAGCGGCTCAACAAGGAGATCCCGAACAGCGTGTGGTGCAACCAGTATGACAACCTTGCCAACCGTCAGGCCCATTATGACACCACAGGTCCCGAGATTTGGAAGCAAACTGGGGGGATGATCACCCACTTTTGTACGGGTGTAGGAACCGGAGGCACCATCAGTGGCACAGCCAAGTACCTCAAGGAGAAGAATCCGGACATCCAGATTTGGGGGGTTGACTCCTATGGCTCGGTGTTCAAGAAATACCACGAGACGGGAGAGTTCGACGAAAAGGAGATCTACCCCTATATCACGGAAGGCATTGGTGAGGACATTTTGCCAGCCAACGTGGACTTTGACCTCATCGATAAATTCGAGAAGGTCACGGATAAGGATGGTGCCTTGACCACCCGCGAGCTTGCCAAGGAAGAGGGATTGTTTCTCGGCTACAGCTGCGGTTCCGCTTTCCAGGGATTGCGCCAGCTCAAGGAGGAGCTCAAGCCTACTGACTTGGCGGTTGTCTTGTTTCACGACCACGGTTCACGCTACGTGGGAAAGGTGTACAACGACGATTGGATGCGCGATCAGGGCTGGCTTTGAGGCTGGCTGCGCCACAATCATGGGGCGTAAAAACAAAAACGAGCCCTTGGTATAGAGCTCGTTTTTTGTTGTTAGCGAAGGAAGGGAAAGCAGCGCATCGCTGAGCGCCTAGCCCTATCTCGGCTTCAAAGTTCAGGTTATTTTCTGTGGAATCAAGGGGTCAGGTAGCTTATAAAAAGGCCTTGCCTGCCTGATATGCACTTTGATGTGGTAAATATAAGATTCAGGCGAATACTCAAAGTTCCGTGATCGCGAAAATTCCTGAAGTCAAGCGTTTGAGAACATATAAAGGGTCATTCAGAAATGAACCTCAAAGCCCTTTGCCCTCTATTTGGCGATGAACAAGGGCTTATTCTCATCCTGAGGTCTTGAGCCTTTCTTTCAAAGCTTGGCGGAATGAAGCGCTGACTTTGAATTCCAAGTCTTGGATATGCACGGTTTGTTTGCTGAAACGGGTCACATGGGCCAGGTTGACCGCTCGACTTCTATGGATGCGGATGATGCCTTGTTGGTTGAGTTCATGGACCAATTCGGTCATGGACTTTCGCGTGACCTTTTTAGAGGTGGTGGTGTGGATTTCTGTGTAAACATGCGCACTCTCCAAGTAGAGGATGTCTGCTACGTCAATCCGATTCCATTCGCCGCCGACATTCACGAAAATGTGGTTTTGGTCCGTGGCGTGGTTTTCGCTGCTTTGTTCGACAGGGGCTTCAAGGAGCGACCCTCTCATGACTGCCAGAGAAATGGCAGCTTTTAATTCGCTGCGCCTGAAGGGCTTGACCAAATACCCTGAGGGTTGGGTCATGTTGACCAGCCCAATTGTTTTATCATCGGTAAAGGCGGTCAGAAACAAGTAAGGGAACTTGTGCTTGAGGTCAATTTGTTTGGCGAGATCAATGCCCGATTGCGGGCCGTCAACCTGAATGTCCAAAATGGCCATGTCGATGGGGTTGCGTTCAATGAATGAAAGGGCGGCCTCTACATTGTCAATGGGCGGATAAGGTGTATGACCCAAACTTCGGAGGTGCATGTGGATGCTCTCGCCGATGATGGCGTCATCCTCCAAGATTAAAATGTTGAGCCCGGAATTCATGGTAGGTTGGGGGTCAGGTTAGCATTGACATAGCGGGGGAGTCCCGATCAACTGAGCGGAAGATCTCGGCCTTTTTCATGTTCAAACGGGCACTTCAATTGAAAATGCCAATGGGCCCTGTTGCTGGGGGACAAAGAAGCCTTGCCGTTGAGTTGTTTGGTAAGGCTGGCTATGAGTTTGAGTCCCAATGATTCCGAGGACTTACCAGGCCCTGCATTTTCCGGCAAGCCGGGGCCATTGTCTTTGTATTCGATGTGCAGTTCTTTTTCTTCGGCTTCAATCCACCGGATGTCAATTTTGAGGGGCCGGGTATGTACATGTTGCAGGCTGTTGGTGAGCAGCTCGTTGAGCATCAATCCAACGGCTTGTGCGGGTTCGATGTCCAAGGTGATGTTGTCGCCTTGTAGCGTCCATTCCACATGGGCCTCACCTTCGAGAAGCGCATCTTCCACACGGGTGACATATTCGTGGATGAAGTCGGTTAAATTCACATGTCGTGCGTTGGCATCAACGCGCAAGTGTTTGTGAACGAGTGAGATGGATTCTATTCGGGAGCGACCTGCATTGAGCGCTTTTTGGGTCGAGGGGTGGCGCTCTTTTTCGGCCTGTAAATCCAGCAAGCTTCCAATGATTTGGAGGTTGTTTTTGACCCGGTGATGTACCTCCTTTAAGTAAACATCTTTCAGTTCTAATGCTTGTTTGAGGTTGCTTGTTCGCTCATTGACCATGCTGGCCAGCAGCGCATTTCTTGATTGAAGCCTTTTGAGACGCAGCAGAATTACGCCTCCCGCTGACAACAAAACCAGCAGGCCAAGGAAGGTCAGGTTTATCGGGTCCTTGTGCCATGGAGACGCCAGTTGAATGGGAATTTTAAGGGTGGAGTCAAGCCACGTTGTGCCCCTCAGTCGTCCTTGGATTTCCACCGTCGTCAATCCGGGAGAAAGTCCACTGAGGTTGATTTCAGGGTCGCTCAACGGAAACCAACTGGACGGACTGTTGGACGCTTGAATCAGCCGGTATTGATAGAATTGTGGGACTTGTGTAAAGTCCAGAAGTGCAAATCGGATGGATACAAAATCATCTGAGGGGTCGAGATTCAGCACGCCTTCGTCTTGAAATACTGACGCCATGTCCATGATCGTGTCGCGCTTGGACCGGTGCTGGAGTATTGAAGTGACGGTGAATGCAGGGGGGGTGACAGGGGTCACATGGATGGCCTGAGGGTCAAACGATACAATGCCGTTGATGGTGCTGAAATAGGCTGTGCCAGTGCCCCCGAGATGCACGCCTGTTCGGTTGAATTCCGTTTCATGAAGGCCGTGGCGCTCATCAAAAATGATGACCACTTCTTCATGGGATGGCTGCATCACAAACAGCCCATTGTCCGTGCTGAACCACAGTTGTCCTTCCTCGGTTTCTATGCCGCCGTAGACCGTGGTCGAGGGCAGGCCGAAGTCGCTCCCCATTTCTTTGAGCTCTTGTGTTTTAGGGGTCCACTTCAGCAATCCTCTTGTAGCGGTTGAAATCCAGTGGGTGCCTCGTGAATCAATCAAGCGATGATGGGCCTCTTGGATGAAGGGCGCCGTTTTGGAGGCTTTGTGCCAATGCTCCCAAGCTTCAGAGGACTCATCAAAGGCAAAGACTCCCGATGCGCCAATGGCCCATAGCGTGTCTTGATGTCTTGAGAACTGGTAGATGTTGCCCATGTTGGACAACGGCGTATTGCTGTCGAGTTCAATGGTATTGGATCTCGAGTTGACTCTATGGATGCCATTGCCTCCAATGAGCCATTCATAGGGCCCAATTCTGTGCATGTCCCAGATGGGGCCGTCTATCTGCATCGGGGATAGGATGCGGTGTGGAAGTTGTCGGGTCATGATCCCTATGCCAGAGGGGGTAGCGGTGAACAGCGTGTCTGTTGTGGCAAAAAGTGCTGCTCCCGCGCCGTTTTCTTCGACCAGCATGGTGTTGCCTTCGGGTTGATCGAGGCGGATGCCGTGGCTGTTGGTGGCAAAAACCAAGGAGTCGGCACTCCATTCCACAATGCTGCGACAGCTGTTCATTCCATCGAGGTAGCCCTTTATGGAGTCTTCTAGGGTGGCTTCTGCCGTGAACCGTTTCTCAAAACCATCCAATTCGGTATGGATCAAGGACAGGCCTTTGCAGCTTCCAATCCACACTTCGTTGGGGTTGGAGAATTCCATGGTATTGATGAGCGAAGCAAATTGCAGGTGCTCACTGATTTTCCCGGACCATTTTTGTGCGCCCTTTTGACTGACAATGGCCAACTGGTCTCGGATGAAACACCAGATGTCACCATTCCATGGGTTTTTCCGAAAAAAAATTTGGTCATTGAAATCAGGACGTGGAATGGGGAACCAATCGTCCCAATTTCCCAAGCGGGTTGTGGTTCCATCCCAGTGCTGACGAATGAGCGCCCCTTTGGGGTGCCCGGGGTATTTGTTGAGCTGAAAAAACACCAACCCATTCTCATCTGCACTTACAATGCATGAATGCTCGTCGCCTTGGGTGGGCAAGGAGTTGGTAAATCTCTGGCTCACCATGTGTCCAATGCTGTCCTCCGTTAAAAACAACAGATGGGTGTTTTGATGCCATGAGCGGTACAGCAAGGGCCAATCTTCATGTCCACCGTTCCACGCAGCGAAGCGCCGTCCAGCTTCAAAGGGCCGTGTTGGCTGTAGTCCTTCGACGTGGAGCCGCACGGAATCAGGATGACTTCGCTTCCATTCGGTCTTTCGCCTTTGCTTTAAAAAAGTGTCAGATCGATCTGGCGTTTGGGGGAGTGGGACATTCTTGAACGACGGGTTCAAGGGATTGAATGTGAAAATGGTGTCTGCTTTTTGGTTGTCTACTGCTTGAGAAAGGCGCAGTATGAATTGGTTGTCAAATGAGGGCGTCAATTTGATAAAAACCTGTGACAGACGTTGCTCCGCTTGCACCATGTCGGCATACAAGTGCGGCTTGAACTGATTGCCATCGAAACGGTCCAGGCCTTTGGACGTCGCAAACCACATGAATCCGGAGGCGTCTTTTTCAATGGCGAAGACGCAATTTCCGGACAGGCCATCAAGGGCATTGTACGTCCGGTGGCTCACCGTGAGCCCCTGCTGCACGGTGTCGAACTGTGCCGCACACTTTTGAGTGTCCAACAGCAGAAAGGCAAGTGCGATTATGATGCATCTGATGCCCACCTCCACAAGGTAAACTATACCCGAACTTGAATCAACGTCCGACGACCTTAAGGAAAACACCAGTCCTCCATTTTTGCGTCATTGACTCCTCAGCTTTCGTCTTCGTCACAAACGCCATCGCCCTTGGTATCGATGTAGCGGTTGCCATTGGAGGCGCACTTGAATCTCACTGACCTGCCGGAATTCAATCGCAAGGGCCGTTGGCGGGATCGTCGAAGTTTGGAGCGGTGCGGTCCGTGCAGTTGTCTTCGTTGTCGCAAATGCCATCGGTATCCCGGTCATAAATGCCGCATACGCCGCCACAGCACTGTGCATACCCTACGATGACCAGCCGTTCCACGGCAGGTTGACCGAATGCCGTTCCGCCAGGAGCCGAGGCTACACCGGGACAGCCCCCGTCATTGAAGACGACGGCTGAGTAGAATCCAGGCAATACTGAAACGGTTTCGGCATCGAGGGCCAGCGTGTAATCGGCGGATCCGTTGATCCCCGTGAGGACCAGGGTGGTGGCTTCAAATGAGGAAGCGGGGGTGAAAGGCAAGCTTCCAGATGACAGGGTCAAGGCCACGCGCCCGTCGGGAACTTCTGGACCGGAGGCGGGGTCAGTGGTTTCGATTCCTTCAAAAACGGGGGCGTTGTCGCACGTCCCTTGGCATACGCCATTGGCGGGGTCATCGTAGTTGTCGGCCGAGAGGTCGGTGCAGAGGTCACCGCTGTCGCATCGCCCGTCCCCATCGATGTCATCGCCGTCATCGGCAGGGTTGAAGGTGCCGCTGATGCAGTCGTCGCAGCCATCATTGTCGCTGTCCACACAAACGAAGGGGTCGCTGTCATCGAGGTCAACGGCTTCGCAAATGCCATCGCCGTCGGCATCCGCCGCGCAGGGGTTGCCGCTGCAGTCTTGGCCGGCTACAGGATAGGCGCACGTTCCGTCGTCCACGGTGGCGCTGGCATCGTAGTTGCAAGCCGAGCTGACGGTGCAACCCAGCAAGTCCGAGCAGGTCACCAGTTCGAAATAGAGGTCGTGTTCATTGGCCGCGGCATCCAGACCTGAAAAGGCCCCGCCGCCAGCGAGCAGGTTGAGGTAGGGGCCTATGGCTTTCCAGTCTCCACCGACCAGTTGTAGGATGTAGGTCGTGCCGGATTGCAATGCGGCCGGAGTGTCGAAGTTGACAAGGATGTCGCCGCCCTCTCCCGGAGTGTCCGTCCAGAGCGTTTCAGATCCGGTAGCCAGGAGGGTGCCGGCATGCACATCAACGCCGTCGTTGGCACGCAGCTCCACGGTGAGCGCAGCGGCAGGGTCATCGAGTTGGCGCAGGCGCACCGCGGAAAGGAAGGTGGTCGCTTCAGCGGTAAAGGTTTGGCCGCTGTTGGCAAACCCGATGTAGTTCATGTCAAACGTTTCGGAGTAGGTGCTGAGTGTGGTGGCGCCCTGACAATGCGGGACATGGCAGAGCGTGGAGTCGATCCCGGTTTCGCCGCCGATGCAGCCGCATATGGGGTCGTTTACCGCGGTGCCGCCACAGGTTCCGTGGCAATCAAATACCCCGCATGACCCGTCATCGATCATGGCGTCGGGGGCATAGTTGCAGGCTGTAGGATCCATACATCCAAAGCACGATGCCGGGTCAATCCCGGTATTGCCTCCCACGCATCCGCAACCCGGAACAACAGTTGCGCTGCCCGCACAATCGCCATGGCAATCGATGGGTGCGCAACTGCCATTTTCATGGGTGACCGACGGGTCGTAGTTGCAGAAGGAAGGGTCGGAACAGCCCCAGGAAAGTTCTCCTGCGGAGGGGGTCCGGTGAATGATGCGGAAGGCGAGGTCTTCTGGTGAAGCGGTTCCGGCCGAGGTGATGCCGTTGCCGCCTGGGTAGTCGGAAGAGCAGATGCGCCGGGCGTTGCCAGAGGTAAAGGTGAAGCGGTACTGCCGGCCGCCCTCCATGGCAATGCCCCCGAAATCCAGCGATTGCCAGTCATGGGTGCCGGCCAGGCAGGCGGTGCCGTCGGCGGACCGACTCGCGGTGCCCATGAGTGCGCCGGCCAAGGGGCCGTCCTCGCGATAGAGTTCCACGGTTTGCCCAGCGGAAAGCAGAACGTTGAACGCGGCCAAGGTCAAGAATCCGTCGGCAGGCATGGTGAACGTCTGTCCGGCCAGCGTGGCGGAGCAGGGTGCTTCGCCATCGTGTGCCAAGGCTTCTTGCAGTGCCCCATCTACGCACTGTTCGAGGCGGATTCCAGTAGCGCCACCGATACAGCCACATTGGGGATCGAGGATGGCGGACCCACCGCATGTGCCGTGGCAATCGGCGTAGACGCAGCTGCCATCGTCATGGGTGGCCGAAGCATCATATCCGCTGCAAGCCGCTGCATCGGTGCAGCCAAAGACCAGGCCCGCTGCGCAGGTGTGCACTTCCATCACGAGGTCGCGGGCGGGTTCGGCGCCGGCCGCATCAAATGCCGTTCCGCCGGCATAATTCGCAGCGCATGAGGAAAGGGCCACGCCTTCGTTGAGTTCGATGACGTATTGCTGGCCTGCTTGGACAGGCAGGTCATTCACTTCGAAAGTGGTCCAGGCATACCCGTCCAGTCCGCCTCCTGTCAAGCAGTTGGCCAGTCCGGAACAGGTGGCGGAAACCAGGTTGCTCACACCGATGATTTCGCCGGAATTCCAGGAGGGCGGGGAGCAGGCATCGGGCGCAGGGGAGGCGCGGAGGGTGACCTGCGCGTCTGTAGCGCAGCAGACCTTGAGCCAGATTTGCTTGACGTATCCCGTGGTGGTGGCTGTGAAACTTTGGCCTTCCATCAAGCCTGGACTGCATCCCGTGCTGTCGGTGGCGATCACGTCGGTGGTGCAGCCGTCCACACACGCATTGGCAGGTATGCCTGTATTGCCGCCGATGCAGCCGCAGTCGGTCACCACGGCCGATCCGCCGCATTCGCCGTGGCAATCGGTGGGAAGGCAGGAGCCGTCTTCGACGGTCGCGGTGGCGTCGTAGTTGCAGGCGCTGCTGTCGGTGCAGCCCAGGCAGGAGCCCGCCTCGGCTTCGGAAGCGAGACAGCCGCAATCGGGATCGAGGTAGGCTGTGCCTCCGCATTGTCCCAAACAGTCCAGTGACAAGCAGGAACCGTCCTCGGACGTGGCCGCAGCGTCATAATTGCACGCCGTCGGCGAGGTACATCCAAAGACAAGGGCAGGGTCAGGACAATGGGTCAATGTGAAGACCAGGTCCGTACCCACTTGTGGACCGCTTCCATGGAAGGCTTGTCCCCCGGAATACCCGACCGCACAACCCGTTGCTGCCGCGCCTTGGATGAGGTGCATCACATAGGTTGAGCCTGCCTGCAGCCCGACGTTGGCAAAGGTGAAGGTGTGTTCGGTGTAATGCAGGAACCCGTTGACGCTCACGTAGCAATCGGCGACGGAACCTGAGGCCGGCAAGATGGCGTCGGCGGTGCCGATGATGCTCCCCTCTGCCCAGTCGCTGCCATCGCCGTTGTACTGGCGGATGGCGAGTTGGCTTTCCGTGCCCGAGCAAACGGTCAGCTGGATGGAAGTGAGGTTCCCGTCGGATGGCACGGTAAAGGTTTGGCCTTTCATGAGGCCGTATCCGCAGGCGCCGCCGCCATGGTCCATGAAGACTTCACCTGGACATTGTCCAGATGTGGACAAGGTCAAGCCGACCGCCCAGAGGAGGGCGGTGAAGCGATGAAGGATGGGGTTCAAGTGGTGCATGGTGAGGG
>CBFHUP010000003.1:0-79082 GCA_965659115.1 uncultured Flavobacteriales bacterium
TTGGTGACTGTGGTGATTGCGCTTTTTGTCGCCGCTGGATTTGGCCTCAATGAACTTCCTGGTGGAGCATCCGAGTGGGTACCCAAGGAATGGAAAGGGGTGCACGATTGCGCCAAGGGATTGCTGCTGCCTTTACTGGCTGCCCGGTTTGGATTGGCATTGTTGGGGAGTGCGGTAGATGCCACCATGCGCAACCGTGTATGGACGGCCATGGGCCTGTGTTGGGTGGGTGACATTGCTTTGACTTTTTCTGGAGAGTCCGCGTTTCTCATCGGGTTGGTTTCTTTTCTGTTGGGGCACGTCGTGTTTATGGCGACTTTCCGCCACTTGTTCAAGTCGGGATGGGGGTTCCAAAGGGGATGGACCCAGGCTGTGGCAGCGGTTGTGATGACCGTGCTCGCTGCCGTTGTGGTGACCAACCTGTGGGGTTCAGCAGGGGCGATGGCTCCTGCGATTGGCATTTATGCAGGGGTGATCACCATCATGGCTTTGTTGAGTTGGACCATGGCCCCTGGTCCCGGTGTATGGACCTTGCGCTTGGGCACCACGGCCTTTGTCGCGAGCGATATGATTCTGGCTTTTGGGAAGTTTGGAGAGGCGCCCATTGCCCATGGACACTTCTGGGTCATGGGGACCTATATCGCGGCCCAATGGGCCTTGACGGTTGGTTTTACCGAAGTGGCTTTGCACCGAGCAGCCAGCCGTCCGTGAGGACCAGTCCGACGGCGAGAATCAGGTGTATGGGCTGGGCTGCGGCAGGCATTCCCAGCATCCCAAATGCCAATCCTGTGAGGAACTGACCCCCTAGTAGCGCCATGATGGTCCACTCCCAGCGTGTGGGACGACCGGATTGTATGCCCGGCCACAGCCATGCCATGTGCACGGCGAGGATGGCCCAGAATGCAGTGCGGTGCCCCTTCCACCAAGAAGGGAGCAGTTCCAGCCACGTCTCACGTGCGGCGTTGTCGTGCACCAGGTGGTCCACAGCCTCGCGCACTTGCGTGCCGTAGATCAATTGGGCCAGGGTCAATACAGCAGCAGCGGCAATCCACATTTTGGAGCGGCTGTGAATGCGCGGTGCCCGAGCGCCAGCAGCCTTGAGTGTGAGAAGTTGGAGTCCCAGAATGGCCAGTGCACCCACCATGTGCAAGGTGATGGAACCCGGAATGAGGTTGCCGTCTACGACCTTTTTGCCGAGCCATGCCACAAACGCCAGGGCGAAGAGGGCACCCAGAGCGGGGACGAGCGGCCGCCAGCGGCCATGCCGCAGTCCGAGGAGCGCAGAGAGGGCGACAAGCAGCAGCGCAGGCAGTCCAGCAAAGGCCCCGAGGAGGCGGTTGATGAACTCCACCCATGTGTGGAACGGGTTGAAGTGGGCGTAGTCGTGACGGGTGTAGTGCTGCCACAGTCCACTGGCGCGGTCTGCTTCAAAGGAGCTTCCTGAAAGGTGGTCGGCAGGGGCGGTCCAAAGGGAATCCCGTTCCAATATCATGCGGCCAGCGCCGTAGTCATTCCCAGGTTGCCAACGCACTTGTGCCTCTTCCGTGGGGGGAATGGTGAGTCCGAAGCACTGCGGCCAGTCGGGGCAACCCATTCCGGAGCCTGTCATCCGAACGATGCTGCCGGCGAGGACGACGAGGTAGGCCGACACAAAGGCGACCCGAGAGGTGCGCCGAATCCAATGAGCGGTGCGGTCAGATGGAGCCACGCTCAGCGGTGCGATTCAGGAGCGTAGTGTATGACCTCGGCGGATTTTACCGCATACAACCCATCGCCAATGTCCTGAACGGTGGCGATCAGGTCTTCCGGTTGGACGAGGTTTGGGTCGTAAGCAACAAATGCCGTATCCACCGACAAGTCTTTGTCGAAGTGGATGTCGGCATGGGCCACGCCCTGCACATTGTAAAGCTCCTTGCGCACCTTGGAAACGCATGCGATTTCGCACATCATCCCGGAAATGGCGAGTTGGGCCACGGTTTCTTCAGCATGGCCTGCGCGGTCCGAATGAACGATGTCCACCGGGCATTGGCTGCATCCTCCGAAGAGCATCGCACCAATGGCCAGCACCCAAACTTGAGATGTTGGGCTTAGGTTGGATGTTCGTGAAGGTGATATGCGCATGGCCATCGATATTCGTTGCACAATTTACCGCCCGCGTTGCATCAAATAAGGGCAAAGGCTGTTAACAACAGCGATGACCGACCGGAATACCAAATATGGTGCTTGGCCTTACCTGCTCTTGCTCCTCCTAGCAGCCATTTGGGGGAGCTCCTTTATTCTCATGAAAATTGGCCTCTTTGGATGGTCGGAAGAAGGGGGTCCCGTTATGAATGGGGTGCAACTCGGCTTGCTTCGGATTTGTCTGGCGGGCCTGGTTATGATGCCAGTCGCGTTGAGGTACATGCGCGGTTTGGACCGTGCGACCTGGGGCGGATTGGCGATCACGGGTTTCATAGGGAGCCTGCTTCCGGCGGTGCTGTTCGCCTGGTCCCAAGAGCAACTGCCCAGTGCAGTGGCGGGCATGCTCAATGCACTTAGTCCGCTGTGGACTTTGGTTCTGGCTGTCGGGCTTTACGGGACTGCAGTAAGCCGAAAGCAGGTGGCAGGACTTCTGCTCGGGTTTGTCGGTGCGATGGGCCTGATGTCGCTCAAGGACGCATCGGGTGCGGTGCAGTGGGGTTCTGCGGGCATGCTGGTCTTGGCGACGGCGTGTTACGGATTGAGCATCAATGTGATGCGCAACCGGCTGTCCCACGTACCCGCCATTGGCATCAGTGCATTGGCCTTGTCCATGACTGCCGTGCCCGCAGGACTTGGGTTTGTTGCGGCTGGAGGGATACAGTCGGTGGCCGGTCACCCCGAAGCCAAACCATCCTTGATGGCAGTGGTGGTGCTGGCTTGGGTCGGCACCGCTGCTGCATTGATATTGTTCAATGCGCTGATCAAACGAACCGACGCCTTGTTTGCCAGCTCGGTCACTTATGTCATCCCCCTATTTGCATTGTTCTGGGGGTGGATGGATGGGGAATGGCTGGGATGGCCCCACCTGTTGTTTGGTGGCGTGGTGTTGAGCGGGGTGCGCTTGGTGGCCAAAGGGTGACCGGATCGCCGCGGCGGTCTTTGGGCCGTTTACTCCAGGATGTCTCCGCGCAATCGCCGGAACCTTTTTCTGGCCTCCACAGCGTACAAGCTTCCTGGAAATTCATTGAGCAAACGCTCGTAGAGCCCTTGCGCCACATCGGGCGCTCCTATTTGGTTTTCGTGCAGGTCGGCAAGGCCAAACAGCGCATCATCGGCGAGGATGTCCATGAAGTGCAACTCCATGATTTCCTCATAGTGGCCAATCGCGTCATTGAACTGTCCGCGCTGTAATGCAATTTCTGCACGGATGAGCAGGGCCTCATCCTCGAGGGTGTGCATGGGATAAGAGGTCACCAGGGTATCCAGCGTGGACAAGGCTTGGTCGAGTTGATTGCGGTAGCGCAGTAAGTCCGCCCGGGCAAACATTTCCATGGGCGCTGTCAGCGTGTCCATGTTGAAGTTGTCGGTGATGAGCAGGCTCAGGTCAATCGCGTCATTGGAGATGAGCTTGGATGTGCTGGCCTTGAGAATGTCCAACTGAGCTTGTGCCCAATTGAAGTCTCCGGTGAAGTAGCTGACCCGGGCATTGCGGTATTTGGCTTGTTGACCCAGCAACCCTTCTTTGTGGTCGAGGTCGACTTGGCTAAACAGCAAGGAGGCTGTCCAAACGTCGTCTTGAAACACCAGGACATCTCCCAGCATCAGTTTGGCGGTGTTGCGCGCTTCCAGTTCGAGTCCGGGCATGTTTACGGCCCGATCAAGGATGGCCTCCGCTTCATCAGGTCGGTTCAGGTGAAAGGCCATCAGCTCTGCCCAGTCGGACATGATTCCGCTGGTTCCTGGGGTCTCCCCCAGGTCCTGCAGCGTCGTGCGGTATTGGGTGGATAGTTCTTCCGCTGCTGCAGTGTCGAGGGGGAAGCTTCCCGTAACCTGTTCAGTGCGCACCTTGAGCATGGCTTGGCGCGCTGCGTCATAACGGGTTGCGGCCGGTCCCTTCGCCGCCACCAAGGCGTAACATTCATAGGCGGTTTCGAGGTCTCCGTTTTTGGAGGCCACCTGGGCCAGGTCCATGAGCCGCTTTCCATCCTCGCCTTTGCGCTGGTCCAAGGCTTTCACGTGGGCCATGGCGCTGTAAAAGTCGCGTTGTTGGTTGAATACCCAGACCAGCAGTTCGAGGTACACCGTTTCTTCTGGCCGGTCTTGGGAGGCTTTGAGCACTTGGCGGCGCACCATGTCTGCTTGACGCACATCATCTGCAACCCGCAAATTCCGATTGAAGCTGTTTTGTACGGTGCGCAAGTAATTGGGACGTTCGTGGAGCAGCTCCATGAAGCTGGCCACCATCCCTTGGTAATCGCCGCGAAGTCCCTGAAGGTTGGCCAGTTCGTAGTGGTAGCCGTATTTGTCCTTGGTGTTCTTCATGGCTTTCTCGTAAGAAGCCAAGGCGAGGTCGAGTTGGTCCAGCTTGATGAAGGCCTCTGCCAATCGCTTGGTGGGTCCGCGCCCTGCTGGGAGTTCATCGAGTGCCTTCTCGAAAGCCTCTTGGGCGGCTTCGGTCTTACCAATTTTGAGGTAGAGTGACCCCAAATCAACTTGGGCCATGCTCTTGTCGCGGCTCTTTTTGAGGCGGGACTTCACGATGGTTTCAGCTTCTTCGTAAGCCTCGAGTTCGAGCAAGGTGTTCAGGTACATGTCATACACCGAGGGATCCTTCTTCCAAAGGTTGTCGAGGTACAACTTGGCCTGCTCAAACGCGCCACTGTTGTAGTAGTAGGTCGCCAGTTCCAGTTCGCCTTGCGCTGAAGCAGTGCCCAGACCGAGCATACAGCCGAGCACTGTGCCCATGAAGTAAATCCTGAGCGTCATTGCGGCTGGGTGGGTATGGTGGTCAATGCACGGGCTGTGGAATCTGCAGTGTGAATCACCACGTCGAGGTCCACGGTACCGCGTTCCAAGAATTGAAGTGCAATGCCGATTTCTTCGATCAGGTGACGGGCAATGCGCAGTTCGTCAGCTGCTGACTTGCTGAGGTAGGCGGTGTCGATGAGGGTGCCCTCGGCATCGACCGAAGCCCCGTCAACGATGGCTTCGATCAGGTGTCCAATTTGACGTCGTGTGCGGTCCAGTTCCTGTTCGATCCTGCGTTGGCGACCAGGTTGTCGCCGCAGCATACGGTGGCGCTCATCGAGTGCAGTGAATGGCTTGCCTTGTTCCAGGTTGACGATGAGGCCGACCATCTGTGCCTCGATGGCCACCAAAGCGCTGTCTGCTTTTGCAAAGGCAGGCGCAGCAGATTCGAGCGGTGCTTGTCGGTATATGGTCTCCGCACTGTCCAGTTGAACGAGGGTCCGCTGCAGGGCATCGAGGTGCTCGGCGCCTGGCTTGGGTCCGCAGCTTGTGATACCTGTAACCAGCAGGCAGAGGCCCCAAACGAAGGCGCGAGGCGGTGTGAGGACCTGCTGCTTCATGAAATGGCGGTGAAGCCAGTGTAAGGCTGGAGTGCGGCCGGAATGCGAATGCCTTCTGGAGTCTGGTGATTTTCGAGCAGGGCCGCAACGATACGGGGGAGGGCCAATGCACTGCCATTGAGCGTGTGCACCAGTTGGGGTTTGCCATCGCTGTTGCGGTACCGACAGTGAAGCCGGTTGGCCTGGAAGGTCTCGAAATTCGAAACGCTGGAGACTTCGAGCCACCGTCCTTGAGCGGCAGACCAGACTTCCAGATCAAAAGTCAATGCCGCCGTGAAGCCAAGGTCTCCTCCGCAGAGGCGCAGTGTCCGGAACGGCAATTCGAGGTCGCGCAGCAAGCCACGGACATGTTCGACCATTCCTTCCAAGGCAGCATAACTGTTTTCGGGTTTTTCGAAGCGGACAATTTCCACCTTGTCGAACTGGTGCAAGCGGTTGAGCCCGCGGACATCCTTGCCATAGGAACCGGCCTCCCTGCGGAAGCACGGGGTATATCCACACAATTGGACGGGCAGTTCCTCTGCATTGAGCAGGTCTCCGCGAAACAGGTTGGTCAAAGGGACCTCAGCTGTGGGAATCAAGTAGAGGTCATCGTCTGCGCAGTGGTACATCTGCCCCTCTTTGTCGGGCAATTGGCCAGTGCCTCTGCCGGAGTCAGGGTTGACCAGGTGAGGGGGGATGAACTCTTCATAGCCCGCTTGATCGGCGCGGTCCAGAAAGAACTGGATGAGTGCGCGTTGAAGCTTGGCACCTTTGCCGCGATACACGGGAAATCCAGCCCCTGAGATTTTGACTCCAGCCTCGAAGTCGATCAGTTTGTACCGATCGGCCAAATCCCAGTGCGGCACAGCACTTTCTGCAAGCTCAGGCTTGGTGCCTTCTTCTGAGACGACTTCGTTGTCGGCATCGCTTTGGCCAGCGGGAACGCTGTTGTGTGGACGGTTGGGCAGTTCAAGCAGGGCCGCTTCCTGCTGCTCAATGAGGGTTTTCTGCTGTTCGTCCAGCGCTTGGATTTTTTCTTTGAGTGCTCCCATTTCAGCACGACGTTGCTCAGCTTCGTCTTTTTTGCCTGATTTGAAGAGCTCTCCAATCGCACGGCTTGCCGCGTTTTGTTGGGCCTTGAGGTCGTCGACCTCTTTTTGGGTGTGGCGCCGATCCTCGTCTAAAGCGAGGATGCGATCGAGCATGGGAACAGCGTCAATGCCGCGTTTGGCCAAAGCCTGTGCGAGGGCATCGCGGTCGTTGCGGAGAACCTGGAGGGTCAGCATGGCTTGTAAAAATACAACGGTGCCCCCTCCTTTGCAGGATGAGGGCACCGTCATTTGCCCTTGTTGGGCGTTAGCTAAAGTCTGAGGTCAGGCTTCTGCAGCTGGAACGACAGAGACAAAGCTCTTGTTGTTCTTGCGCCGGCGGAACTCCACGACGCCGTCTGTGAGGGCGTACAGTGTGTGGTCCTTGCCGATTCCGACATTCAGTCCGGGGTTGTGTTGGGTGCCGCGCTGGCGAACGAGAATGTTTCCCGCGATGCACACCTGGCCGCCATAAATCTTGACGCCCAGTCGTTTGCTTTCCGATTCGCGGCCGTTCTTGGTCGAGGCCGCCGCCTTTTTGTGAGCCATGGTTCGGGGGTTTACTTATTCTTCAGTCTGTTCTGCAGCCTTTGGAGCTGCCTCTTCACCTGTGGCTGCTGCTTTCTTCGCAGTGGCCTTTTTGGCTTTGCCTCCGAGGGCAATGCCGGTGATGACCAACTCGGTCAAGGAGGGCCGGAAGCCGTTCAACTTTTGGTAACCCTTGCGTCGCTTCTTTTTGAAGACGAGCACTTTGTCACCTTTTAAATGGCGGTCAACCGTGGCATTCACGGCTGCGCCTTGGACTGCGGGGGCGCCAACGGAAACTTTGGAGCCGTCATCCACGAGGAGCACACGGTCAAAGCTGACCTTGGCGCCCTCATCGTGCTTCAGACGGTTCACATAGAGCCGTTGATCTTGCTGTACCTTGTATTGGTGCCCTGCAATTTCTACGATGGCGTACATGATGGGCCTCTTTTTTTGAGGGGTGCGAAGATACGCGAATTTGGATGGGCTTGAAAGTATCGCTCCAATCTGCGGCTACATTCTTGCAGAATCAGTGCTTTCAGGACGATTCTGCATTCAAGATGGCCTCCCACAGGCCAAATGCATCGGGTGATTCAGCGGTGGTATGGGGCCAACCTTTGGCCGACAATGCGGCTGCGGTGGTGGGCCCAATGGCTACAATTTTTTGAGGAGCTTCCGCTTGCCAGGTATTGACGTTGCTGGGCGACGTGAAGCACACGACATCAGCTTGGGGCACGGCTTGTGATGCAGGCAGGGGCTCGTAATGCGTCCAAGCGTGCAGTGATGCTGAGGTCTTGCCGGTGTTCCAACGCTTCAGCGAGTAGGTCCCGTGTGGAATGGCCACATGCTCTTTAGGGCTGCGGTCGCGGGCAAAGGCATGCCATGCTTCGGCTGGATGGCCGTTTCCCACATACCCCAGTCTGTTGAACAGTGCGGTGTCGAGCGCCTCCGCAGTTCCATTACCGGGCACAGCTATGCGGGTTTGTGGATGTTTTTGCAGCCACGCTTGTGCCGCCTCGCATGCCCCCGGGCTGCCCAGCCAGACCCAGTCTTGGCTGGAGGAACTCCACGATTCTGGAACTTCGGGGTTGGCCAGTGGGTGCACCTCAATCAAAGGAACCTCAATCAACGAGGCCCCAGACCCTTTGGCGAGCCGGTGGAGGACACTGTTGGTGCGCGGTGCGCGGGTTACATGCACACGGAAAGCGTGCGGTGTGCTGAGCTGGCTCAGTGCAGATTGGGAATTTGGTGCCAAAACCCTCCGCGGCCCAGTGGGGGATTGCAGAAAGCAACGGAGCTGATTCTTCTCCTCGTTCCAGTGTGCACCAAACGGAAGTTGACAGCCGCCCTCCAATGCCCGCAGCACGTTGCGTTCGCAGCGCACGCCGCTTTCAGCGGTGGGGTGGGTCATTGCTGCCAAAAATGAAATCTTGGGGTCTGCTTCGCGCATTTGGAGTGCGAGGGCCCCTTGGGCTGGAGCCGGCACGAAGCTTTGGGGATCCAGGCTGTGCCTTACGACACCGTCCAAGGAGAGGTCCAGGCGATCCAGCCCCGCATCAGCGAGTACGATCGCATCGTAGCGCCCTTCTTGAAGCCGTTTGACCCGGGTGGGAACGTTGCCTCGCAGTGCGAGGATGTTCAAGTCTGGCCGCAACAGGAGCAGTTGGTCCCTGCGCCGAACCGAGGAGGTGCCGACGGTCGCACCTGGTGCAAGTGGCAGCCACGGGGCGGCGACATGTTGGTCTTCCTGGATCAATAAGGTGTCGCGCTGAGACGCACGGGCCGGAACGGCTGCGATCGTCAATCCCGGTGGTTGCTGGGTTTCGAGGTCTTTGTGGCTGTGTACGGCAATGTCGATGCGCCCTTCCAGCAAGGCATCTTCGATCTCCTTGGTGAAAAACCCTTTGCCCTCAAGCTTTTCAAAGGACTGCACTTGTTCGCGGTCGCCTTGGGTAGAAAGCACAATGATTTCGGAGGTGCCACCGGCTGCGGCGATCAGGTCGCGGACATGATGGGCTTGCCATAAGGCGAGGTCGCTGCCCCGCGTGCCGATGCGGAAATGGGGTGAATCAGGCATGTTGCCTCAGGGCTTCTCCAGGTGTTCCATGACCGCTTCACGGGCCAATTTCATGGGAACAGAGACGTATTTTTTCTCCAGATAGTCTACAATGCGGTCGACCAAGCTGCGCGTTTCTCCATCGAGCTCCGCGAGCTCGTCGGCAAAGACTTCACCCAGTGCAGTATTTCGGACTGCAGCGAGCAACGTCGGTAACTCCCTCAGCGCCAATTCTACTTCTCGTTGTTGCAGGCGGTTGGAAAGCTCGAGCAGGCTTTCGTCGATGATGCGCTGACAGTCTCCGAGTGCGGCTCGGCGACCCGCTACATTCTCGTCGGCCATAGGCTTGAGCTCAGCGATGCCAACCACCGAGGTGCTGCTCCTGGTACGAAAAGCATCTGTGACACCGGTGGGGACACTCAAATCCAAGACAAATACCCGGCCTTCCGGGAGCATGCGGGCTTGTGCCTCGTCCAAGAGCGCTGTATCGCTTCCGGTGCACAAAAAGATGGCGGCGGGACCTTGGGCAAGGGCGTCATTGAGTCCGGTGAGGTCGCCCCATGTCCATTGACGGGGGACAGCCAATGCCTCTGCTTTGGGAGCGGTGCGGTTGAGAATGTGAACGGAGGTGTACCCTTGTTTGGCCAGAAAACGCGCAATGTTGCCATGGGTCTGTCCCGCTCCAATCATCAGGATGGGGGCGTCTGTGGGAATGGCCTGCTTCTGAAAGGCTTTCCACCCCAAAGCATTGACGGAGACGCTGCGGCGTGAGATGTCCGTTTCGGTAAAAATCTGTTTGGCCGTTTCTACGGCCATGCGCTCAGTGATGCGCAGTTGATCACCGGCCAACCCCCATTGTCTGGAACGCTCCAATGCGGAGCGGATTTGGGTCAGGATTTCACGCTCACCCAGGACCATGGATTCTAAGCCTGCGCTGACCCGAAGGAGGTGTCGTGCAGCTTCTTCTCCGTGCAGTACCATGGCGGTGCCCATCAGCGAGCGCAACTCAGCCTGGTCCGGTGCGAACATTTGGAAGAGCTGCTGCAAGCGGCCCATGCAGAAATAAGCCTCGTCTACCAGGATGAATTCCACCCGATTGCAGGTGGTCAGATAGGCGAGTCCCTGGACCCCTAAGGTGTTTTTGAGTTCGATGAGAAATGCCTCTTGGCGTTCCTCGGGCACGTGCATTTTTCCAATCCTTGAGATTGGGGCGTTGCGGTGGTTAAGGGAAACGATATGGAGGTGTTCCTGTTTCACGAAGTGTCAAAGTTCGGTCACGGCTGTCAACCGGACATCAGAACAACGTTTCTTGGGTGTGATTGGTGGCTTTTTGCGTTACGAATGGAATAAAAAAGGGCGATTCGCATGCGAATCGCCCTTTTCAAAGGAGGGGTGTTGTGGTCTCAGCCGCTGCACATTTCGCAGTCGGGACCGTTGTCGATTGAACAGGCGGCCACTTGCTCCTCATGGGTCATTTCAGTGACATCCTTGGGGGCGACGGCTGCTGCAGGGGCCGCCTCAGGGGCTGCCTCTTGAACCTCAGTTGGCTGGTCCTTGTACTTCTTGTCGACAGTAAACTTGATCGCATCGGTCGCGGCCTTTGTTCGGAGGTAGTACATGCCGGTCTTCAAGCCCGAGCGCCATGCGTGGAAGTGCATGGATGTCAGCTTGGGTGCATTGGCATTTTCCATGAAGACATTCAAGGACTGAGACTGACAGATATAGGCTCCGCGGTCCGCAGCCATGTCCAGAATGGCCCGCTGTGAAATCTCCCAGGCAGTGCGGTACAGTGCCTTGAGGTTTTCGGGGATTTCTTGGATGTTCTGTATGGAACCGTTGGCGGCGATGAGTTGGTTTTTCATCGTTTCATTCCACATCCCGAGTTTGGTCAGGTCGCGAAGCAGGTGGTTGTTGACCACGATGAACTCACCACTCAGGGTCCGGCGGGTGTAAATGTTCGAAGTGTAGGGTTCGAAGCACTCGTTGTTGCCGAGGATTTGTGCGGTCGAGGCTGTCGGCATGGGCGCGACGAGCATGCTGTTGCGCATGCCCTTGTCCATGATTTCTTCCTTGAGCACATCCCATTCCCAGCGGTCACTTGGGGTCACGCCCCAGAGGTCGAACTGGAGCTTGCCTTCAGATGCAGGAGAGCCTTTGAAGGTCTCGTATGCGCCCTCTTCGATGGCCATGTCCTTGGATGCGCAGCACGCAGCGTAGTAGATGGTCTCAAAGACGTCCTTGTTCAGTTGACGTGCATCCTCGGAATCGAAGGGGAAGCGCATCATGATGAAGGCGTCGGCCAATCCCTGCACGCCCAACCCCACAGGGCGGTGGCGCATGTTGGAATTGCGCGCTTCTACGATGGGGTAAAAGTTCCGGTCGATCACCCTGTTGAGGTTCTTGGTGACTTGGTACGTCACTTCGAACAACTTGTCGTGGTCAAAGCTCAGGTCTTCGTTCACAAACTTGGGCAGGGCGATGGAAGCGAGGTTACACACCGCGACTTCGTCTTTGGCTGTGTACTCGATGATCTCGGTGCACAGGTTGGAGGACCGAATGGTGCCGAGGTTTTGCTGATTGGATTTGCCGTTGGCAGCGTCCTTGTACAGCATGTAGGGCACACCAGTCTCGATCTGGCTCTCCACGATTTTGAACCAGAGGTCTTGGGCCTTGATCGTCTTGCGGCCTTTGCCTTCTGACTCGTACTTCTCGTAGAGGGCCTCAAATTCTGGACCCCACGTGTCGGCGAGTCCGGGGCACTCATTGGGACACATCAAGGTCCACTCACCGTCGGCTTCAACACGCTTCATGAACAGGTCAGGCACCCAGAGGGCGTAGAACAAATCGCGGGCGCGCTGCTCTTCTTTTCCGTGGTTCTTTTTGAGGTCGAGGAAATCGAAAACGTCGGCGTGCCAAGGTTCGATGTAAACGGCGAAGGAGCCTTTGCGCTTGCCGCCACCTTGGTCCACGTAACGGGCGGTGTCGTTGAAGACACGCAACATGGGGACGATGCCGTTGGATGTGCCGTTGGTGCCGCGGATGTAAGAGCCCGTAGCGCGGACATCGTGGATGGCCAAGCCGATGCCACCCGCATTCTGCGAGATTTTGGCGCACTGCTTGAGGGTGTCATAGATGCCGCTGATGCTGTCCTCTTGGGTGGTCAGCAAGAAACAGCTGGACATTTGTGGCTTCGGCGTTCCCGCATTGAAGAGGGTAGGGGTGGCGTGTGTAAACCAACCCTCGGACATCATGTTGTAGGTCTTGATGGCGCTGTCGATGTCGTCTTTGTGGATGCCCACCGAGACGCGCATCAGCATTTGCTGCGGACGCTCTGCCACCTGGCCTTCTAACTTCAAGAGGTAAGACCGCTCCAGTGTCTTGAACCCAAAATAGTCGTAGCTGAAATCCCTGTCGTAGATGATGGCGGAGTCCAATGCTTCTGCGTTGGCCTCGATGATCTCCATCACGTCATCTGCGATGAGGGCAGCCGGCGCCCCCGTTACAGGATCGGTGTAGGTGTGCAGGTTGTGCATCACCTCAGTGAATGACTTGTGGGTGGTCTTGTGCAGATTGGATACTGCAATTCGCGAAGCGAGTTGCGCATAATCTGGGTGGTTGACAGCGTTGGTGGCTGCAACTTCTGCGGCGAGGTTGTCCAACTCTGAAGTGGTAACTCCATCGTATACCCCTTCGATGACGCGCATGGCGACCGAAACAGGGTCTACTTTTTGGTGGAGCCCGTAGCAGAGTTTTTTGACCCTTGCCGTGATCTTGTCGAATTGGACCTGTTCCCGGCGTCCATCCCGCTTGACGACATACATGCTGTTTTCTCGGCTTTTTTGCCCCTCTGATTGAGGGAATGGTGGTGACAACCAAGGCGACAAGACCTCGGCGGAGTGTGGTTCTGAAGTTGGTTGGTTAGGTGTTGAACTCCTGGCTCAATATTGTTGGCCAGGGGTCCAAATTCGTTCTCTCAAGATGGGACTTGAAGAGGAGGAATGCTACCTCGTTGGAGCGGCAGTTTTGAACTTTTTCTCCGTTGAAATCAGAAATCCGCGTCCAGACTGAAGCCTTTGGCCTCTTCTGCTGATCCGGATTTGTTGACGCCAGCCTTTTGGTACTCTGCAACCCGCTTCTCGAAGAAGTTGGTTTTTCCCTGAAGTGAAATCATTTCCATGAAGTCGAAAGGGTTGGTGGCGTTGTACACTTTCTCGTTGCCCAACTCTACCAAGAGGCGGTCGGCCACAAATTCAATGTACTGGCTCATCAAATCTGAGTTCATCCCGATCAAGCGCACCGGCAGTGCGTCACAGACAAACTCTTTCTCGATGTTGACGGCATCGACGATGATTTTTTCGACGGTAGACTTCGGCAGTTTGTTGACGATGTGCTGGGTGTAGAGGAGGCAAGCGAAATCGCAGTGCATGCCCTCGTCCCTGGAAATGAGCTCGTTTGAGAAGCTCAGTCCGGGCATCAGGCCCCGCTTCTTCAACCAGAAAATCGAGCAGAAACTTCCACTAAAGAAGATGCCTTCTACAGCTGCAAATGCGACAATGCGCTCGGGGAAGTTGCCGTTGTCGATCCACTGCAGGGCCCAGTTGGCCTTCTTCTTGACACAGTCCAACGTTTCGATAGCGTTGAACAGGTGGTTCTTTTCTTCTTTGTCCTTGATGTAGGTGTCGATCAACAGGGAGTAAGTCTCCGAGTGGATGTTCTCCATCATGATTTGGAACCCGTAGAAGAATTTGGCTTCTGTGTATTGTACCTCAGCGACGAAGTTCTCAGCCAGATTTTCGTTGACGATCCCATCAGAAGCGGCAAAGAAGGCGAGGATGTGCTTGATGAAGTAACGCTCATTATCGTTGAGCTTTTCGTTCCAGTCTACCATGTCCGCTGCGAGGTCAATCTCCTCTGCAGTCCAAAAGCTGGCCTCGGACTTCTTGTAAAAGTTCCAGATGTCGTCGTGCTGGATGGGAAACAGCACAAAACGGTTCGGATTGTCTTCCAAAATGGGCTCTACCACAGCAGTGTTTTCGGGCAGTACCGCGTCAATGGCCATTTGACCATCCACGGGTTGTTGAACGTCCGAAGGCATGTCGCTGGTCGACTGGATTCCGTTGTTGTGCTGTTCGTTGCTCATGTGGAGGGCGGTTGGATGAAATTGACTTCTGCTTGGACGACTTTTTTTTGCCTTAAAAGGCAGACTTCAAAACTGCAGATAGCATCCTGCAACGGCAATCGGAAACGATGAACACCCCCGTGGAATTG
Organism: uncultured Flavobacteriales bacterium; assembly: GCA_965659115.1. Classification (GTDB taxonomy): domain Bacteria; phylum Bacteroidota; class Bacteroidia; order Flavobacteriales_D; family Sanyastnellaceae; genus UBA8752. The sequence goes on from CBFHUP010000003.1 coordinate 14,469, forward strand.
TCAACATGCGGTTGATTAGTTGCACTAAAGCCTTGTTTACGAGCGGTTTGAATTGTTGATAGGGGCTTGGTTGACGCGAAGCCGGGCATAAAATTTTCAGTGCTAAACGAAGGCCTAGAAGGTCCCTGTGGGGTGGCAATTCGCAACAATGTTTGGGAATGGAGACCCCAATCTTGGGCCTTAATTTTGTCCACACCGCTTGCATTCCATTTCTGTTTTTGACATGGGGTAACAGTGGCACAAGCAGCACCCATGATTGGAGCCTTCAATAAAATCGTCAAGCGCCTCGTAGGCGACAAGGCGGCAACGGATGTCAAAGCCATCCAACCGGCAGTCGATGCCGTTCACACTTTTGAGTCTGAGATGGAGGGGTTGACCTCCGACGGACTCCGTGAACGCAGCGCCGATCTCAAGCGCCGCATCCTGGCGCATGTGGCCGGGATGGTCGAGGAGTCCACAGGCCTTCGGGCACAAGTGTCCTCCAACCCTACGATGTCGTTCGAGGCCAAGGAGGCTTTATATGACCGCGTGGATGCTCTGGAAAAGGAGGTCGATGAAAAGCTAGAGGAGGTCTTGGAGCAATTGATGCCCGAGGCTTTTGCCTTGCTCAAGGAAACGTCCCGGCGGTTTGCTGCGCCAGGTGAGCTGGAGGTGACTGCTTTGGATTACGACCGGGATTTTGCCGCGGGCCGGGATTTTGTGCGCATTGAAGGTGACCGTGCTTTTTGGGCCAGAGAATGGTTGGCTGCAGGAACGCCCGTGGAGTGGAACATGGTGCATTACGATGTCCAGTTGATTGGAGGGGTGGCATTGCACAGGGGCAAAGTTGCTGAGATGCAGACGGGTGAGGGAAAGACCTTGGTGGCGACACTTCCTGTTTTTCTCAATGCCCTGACCGGGCGCGGTGTGCATCTGGTGACCGTCAACGATTACCTCGCGCGGCGCGATGCAGAATGGATGGGGCCGTTGTTCCAATTTCATGGACTGACCATCGACTGTATCGACAAGCACCAGCCGAATTCCGAAGATCGCCGCAATGCCTACAAGTGCGACATCGTTTATGGCACCAACAATGAGTTTGGTTTTGATTACCTCCGGGACAATATGGCCATGCGGCCCGATCAGCTGGTGCAGGGCAAGCATCACTATGCGATCGTCGACGAGGTGGACAGCGTACTGATTGACGAAGCCCGGACTCCGCTGATCATCTCAGGGCCAACCCCCAAAGGAGACGAGCACGAGTTCGACGGACTCAAGCCCAAAGTGGTGCAGTTGGTCCAAAAGCAACGCCAAGCGGTCAACGGTATGATCACGGAGGCCAAGAAAAAGTTGGGAGCCGATGGCGCCGACAAAGAGACCACCCGCACTGGTGGCTTGGCTTTGTTTCGCGCCTACCGCGGTTTGCCCAAGACCAAGTCGCTCATCAAGTTCATGAGCGAGGAAGGTGTCCGTCAGCAGTTGCTCAAGACGGAGGGCTACTACTTGCAGGACAACAAGCGCATGATGCCCGAGGCCGATGAGGAGTTGTTTTTCGTGATTGACGAGAAGCAGAACCAGGTCGAGTTGACAGAAAAGGGCATCGCCACGCTGACGGCGAACATGGAGGACGATCAGTTCTTCACGATGCCAGACGTGCCTTCGACCCTGGTCGAAATTGACGCTTCCGATGCTTCGGATGCGGTCAAACAAGAACAGCGAGAGGCCTTGTTTCGCGAGCAGGGGATCAAGTCGGCACGCCTGCACACCATGAACCAGTTGCTCAAGTCGTATGCCTTGTTCGAAAAGGACATCGACTATGTGGTCATGGACAACAAGGTCAAGATCGTAGACGAGCAGACGGGCCGCATCATGGAGGGCCGGCGCTATTCCGATGGTTTGCATCAGGCGATCGAGGCCAAAGAAGGGGTGCGCATTGAGGCTGCGACCCAGACCTATGCCACCATCACCTTGCAGAATTATTTCCGCATGTACCACAAGCTCGCGGGCATGACGGGTACAGCAGAGACCGAGGCCCAGGAGCTGTGGGACATTTATGAACTGGACGTCATGTCCATTCCGACGAACCGGCCCATTGCGCGATTGGACGATGACGACTTGGTATTCAAGACCAAGCGGGAGAAGTTCAATGCGGTCATTGAAGACGTGGTGAAGCTCAGGGATGCAGGGCGTCCTGTTCTCGTAGGTACCACTACCGTGGAGGTCAGCGAACTGTTGAGCAGGATGCTCGACATCCGCAAAATCGAGCACCAGGTGCTCAACGCGAAGCGGCACCAGGCCGAGGCGGAGGTCGTGGCCAAAGCGGGCATGCCTGGGGCGGTGACCATTGCAACCAACATGGCGGGTCGGGGAACCGACATCAAGTTGGGTGACGACGTCAAGGCTGCAGGTGGCTTGGCCATCATCGGTACGGAGCGGCACGACAGCCGGAGGGTGGACCGTCAATTGCGCGGCCGCTCAGGCCGTCAGGGCGACCCCGGAAGCAGTCAGTTTTATGTGAGCTTGGAAGACGACCTCATGCGCCTATTCCAAAGTGAACGGGTGTCCAAGATGATGGACCGTTTGGGCCACCAAGACGGAGAAGTGATTCAGCACTCCATGATCACCAAGTCCATTGAGCGCGCTCAGCGCAAGGTGGAAGAGAACAACTTTGGCATCCGCAAGCGCTTGTTGGAGTATGACGATGTGATGAACAGCCAGCGCGAGGTGATTTACCGCCGCCGCCGCAATGCTTTGCATGGAGAGCGTCTCAAGTTTGACATCTCAGGCATGTTCTATGAGCTCTCGGATCACCTTATTACCGAGTTTGGGCCAGGCAAAGATTTCGAAGGGTTGCGCATCCGCAGCTTGGCGGACCTGGGGGTTGACCCTCCGTTCTCATCGGATGAATTCGGCATGGGCAATCCCGACGCCCAATCTCAGTCGTTGCACCATGTGGCCGAAACCCACTACCACGACCGCATGAAGTCGCTGGCGACCCATGCTCATCCCGTGATTCAGCGTGTATACGAGGACGATTCTAACCAATTCGTAAACATCGCTGTGCCCTTCACGGATGGCCGACGAAACCTGCAGGTTTTGGCCAATATTCAAGATGCCGTGGACTCCTCGGGCACCACGTTGGTGGACGAATTGGAGAAGACGGTCGTGTTGGGGGTGTTGGACCAACTCTGGAAAGAGCACTTGCGCAACATGGACGACCTGCGTTCCAACGTGCAGCATGCCCGCTTCGAGCAGAAAGACCCATTGCTCATTTACAAGTTCGAGTCATACGAGCTGTTCAAGGCGATGGTGCAGCGGATGAATACGGATGTGGCCAGCTTCTTGCTCAAATGTCAATTGCCGAGCCAGCCAGATCAGGTGAAGCGCGCCCCCGGTGCACGGCCCCAGCAGCCCGCCCGCGTGCAGACCAGCAAGCAAGGCGTTCAAAACCTGAATGAGCAGCGCCTCGCCGCTGCCCGTCAAGGCGGTGGCGGAACGACGGGAATGCCCGCTCCTCCGCCTCCCAAAACCGAGCCAGTGCGCGTAGAGAAGAAGACGCTTCCCAACGAGCCCTGCCCCTGTGGCTCTGGTAAGAAGTACAAGAAGTGCCACGGCCTCTGAAGCTTCCGTAGCCATCCGAGACGATGGGCGCTACACCTGGCAACCTGGAACGCGTTCGGCCATCCGTTCGGCCAGTTCTGAGTCAATGGATGGCGTCGAGCAGGGTCACAAAGCCCAAAGGCCCTTGCCAGTGCTGACGGATGGCGGTATGCGCCCGCTCCAAAGTGCTGCCTGTGGTGACCACATCATCTACAATCAACATCCCATGGAGGGTGTCGAGTTGGAGTGCGGGGGGGGGTAGCCAGGTGAATGGATTTTTACCGTGAGTGAGTCGCTGTGCCCTGTTCATTTTGGTCAAGGAGACCCCTGCTTTAGGGCGAGACAACAGGTTCATGGTGTTCATGTGCGTCAAGGCCGACCAACCGGAAGCCAGCTGCTCGCTTTGGTTGTAGCCGCGTTGTCTTTTGCGTCTCCAATGCAAGGGGATGGGTACGACAGACCAATGGGCACAGGACGGCATGTGTGGTGAGGCTGTGAGTTCACGGGCCATGGTTTTTCCAAGTTCCTTTCCCAATGTGGCGTTGCCACCGTATTTGAGGTGGTGCACGAGCCGGCGTTCTTCGGGGCCGGCCATGCGCAGCCAACTCACGCCAAAGGCCCAGTCCAGGCGCCCGCCAAAGCGCTGTGTGCTGGAAACTGAACTTCTGGTCCACAGAAATTCGCAGGGGCCGCACCATGCGGGCTCATAATGGGCCAGCGGTGTTTCGCAGGAGGCACAGCGCCTCGGGAAAATCGCTTGTGCGATGAGGTTCCATGGTGCAGTCATTCGGGCAAGGTGGGCCGAACGGAGCACGATGCGGCGCAGGGTTTGTCCGCACAGCGGCTTTCTTTGTGGACGTGAAATACGGCAAGATTCCAGAGGAGGAGCAACAGGAACGGCTTCCAGGGGTGGACTTCTCCTTGCCAGAGGACCATCCCGAAACGGCCGCAGGTTTGGCTTCGGGCAAGGGCCGTTCCTTGGAGGTTCGAGCGGGAGGAACCATGTGGACCATTCGCCCTTGGCGCGGTACTGTATATCCGCAGAAGGCGCCGCAGCGCACTTGGCCAACCCACTATGGCCGGTCGTTTGGCACCATTGAGCTCAACGCTACGCATTACAGAATCCACCCTCCAGAGCGGATGGCAGAATGGGCCGCAGCCATGCCGGATGACTTTCGGTTTTGTCCCAAATTCCCCGCGATCATTACCCATTACCGCAGGTTCAATGATTGCGTCGGACCTACTGATGATTTCATAGCGGGACTGGACGCACTCGGGCCCAAAAGGGGCCCGGCGTTTATGCAGTTGCCGCCTCACTTTTCGCCCAAGCATGCAGACCGGTTGATGGCCTACATCCAGACTTGGCCTCGGGCATTTGAGGCCGCGGTAGAGTTCCGTCATCCGGGTTGGTTTGCCCCGGAACCAGAATGTGTGCAGGCCGTTGAATCGGTGTGGGCGGCCATGCGGGAAAGGGGCATGGGTGCGGTCATCAGCGATACCGCGCTGCGCAGAGATGCGGTGCACATGCGGATGACAGCGCCTTTTTTATTGCTGCGCTTTGGCGGATACGAGGGCCATTCCAGCGATGAATTGAGGCTCAAAGCTTGGTGCAGCCGCATCCAAGCTTGGCATGCGCAGGGCTTGCATGATGTGCACCTTTTGGTGCACCAACCCGACAGCATCAGGACACCCGAAACGTGCCGAATGTTCTCCGAATGGGCAAAAGGCGAACTGGGAATGGAGGTTCGGTCGCCTGCCCCTGCGCTTTTTTGACGCTTCTTGACGCGAAGCAGGTTGGAGAACCGCCGGCACTGTCGAACTTCGAACCATGGCTGCTGCTTCTGCATTTGACCCCAAGGCACCGCGCCAGGTGCGCTACGACCAGTTGGACGTGCAATGTGCAGCGCTGCTGTCGGACCCAGATCACCTGGCGAACCAAGCCAATTTTGTGGCTTTGATACAGATGGCCTTTGAATGGCATTGGGCGGGGTTTTACCGAGTGTTGAACGGTGAGCTTGTGCTGGGCCCATTTCAGGGTCCTGTGGCGTGCACGCGGTTGTCCAAAGGTCGAGGGGTATGTGCGGCAGCATGGTCGCGCAATGAAGCGGTGTTGGTTCAAGACGTCGCTGAATTTCCGGGACACATCGCGTGCAGTGCAGAAAGCAGGAGTGAATTGGTCCTGCCTGTCAGGGATGCGCAGGGCGTGGTGCGCGCTGTGTTCGATATCGACAGCGCAGAGGTGGGTGATTTTGCGCAAGAAGACGCAGACCGACTGCAGCGCCTCATCGATGCCATGGGCAGCAGGTTGATTGAAGACGCTCCTTCTAGTCATGATTAGGCGGGTTGACAAGGCGATGGCGGTGTGTGCCGTGCTGTGGATGACAGGATGCGCACAAGTGGGTTCTCCCGATGGTGGAGGACGCGACGAAGAGGCCCCTCAAGTTGTTTTGGCCGACCCCCCCTTTGGTACCGTTCGGTTCGACCGCTCAGAATTCATCTTGGAGTTCGATGAGTTTGTGCAGCTTCAAGATGCACGGCGTCAGATGTTGGTGTCGCCTCCGCTTCCGTCGCTGCCCAAGGCCTTGGTGCGGGGAAGGAGTGTGAAGGTGGAACTGGGAGACAGTTTGATGCCAGACCGCACCTACATCGTGCAGTTTGGCGATGCCGTGCGCGATTTGCGTGAAGGCAACGTGGCCAAGGGTTTGCAATATGTATTTACCACAGGGGATGTCTTGGATTCTGGCCGCGTCGCCGGCCGTGCCGAAGACGCCTGGTCTGGTGAAGCGTCGGCGGGCACGCGTGTTTTGCTGTTCGACGGTGGCCTGCCAGAGGGGGTGTTGGACGCGGGCTTGCCCGATTCCTTAAGGCCATTGCCGGATTATGTGGGGCTAGTGGACGACAGTGGGCGTTTTGATGTGGGTTTTTTGCCGATATCCTCGCTGGGTTGGATGGTGGTGGATGACGTCAATGGCAATTACCGCGCCGATCAAGGCGAAGCTGTGGGGTGGAGTTCAGAAGCCATCCAAACGGTGACAGATAGCGTGGGCTGGGCCCACTTGTTGGCCGCCCCGCCTCTGATGTTGGACGCGCCTCCTGCTGTGGCTTCGACTTATTTGTCGGGGGTGCTTGTGGATTCATCCGGGTATTTCCGGGCGGCCATTTCCGGACTCGATGCCGTGCGCGAGGGTCCCGATGGGCTCACCGATGCAGACATCCGCAACTCGGTAGCCCTGACCGGGCCCGATGGTCCGGTCGATTTTGAATTGGAAGGTGACAGTGTTTGGGCCTCGTTGCCGGGATATGAGGCAGGTGAAGGTGGCCCTTGGTTGTTGCAGCACCTGTCGGGCACCGATACGTTGGTGTTTCGCGAGGTGTTGCCCAACACTCCGCCTGTCCCTGTTGGTGCGGTGGAACGGTTTGCCGATCGCGGGGGACATTTCAGGGTCAGGTTTGCGCCGCGTCCTGTGGTTTTGGATACGGCGATGTGTTCGGGAATGGTGGTCATGGACGGGGATACGTCAGACTTGTCGCCTGCGCTGTTCATGTTGGACGGGAACCGCTTGGATGTTGGTCCATTGCCTCAAGGATCCACGGTGGCCTTGACCATAGAACCTGGAGGTGTCCAAGGCGTGGGTGGATTGTCAACGGACACCTTGGAGTGGCGGGTATCGGTCCGGTCTTCCTCGGACTACGGTGCCATTCAATTGCTGTTAGACAGTGCTGCCAAAACCCAAGAAAGTGAGGTCATTTGGTTGCTGTTGAATGGTTCAGGAACCCCTGCGAACCGGGAGTTGAACGCGGCGGGGAGGTTTGAAGAACTGTTGCCAGGACGGTACCGGTTGGTGATGATTTGGGACGAAAATGGCGATGGAAAGTGGTCCGGGGCCCGTCCCGCAGAGGGCCTGCATCCGGAGCCTGTTTACAGATGGGCCGATGAAATTGACATTCGCGCAGGATGGGAGGTGGAAATTGCCCCTGAGTTTCATCCACGGCCTTGATTTGAACATCCGCGCTGTGCGATGTCTCACGGCCCGCTAAAGGCGCTAATTTTGAGGCATATGCAGGCGAAATCCTTCTTTTCCCACATGCTGCTCACTGCGGTTGTTGTGTGGATGGGCCAATTGGTGGTCCATGCCCAAGACCCCTGTGTATCTACAGGGGCTGGATTGCCTTACGTCAGTACCAACCCGAATTATGTCTGCGAGGCCTTGGATGCCTTTGTCTACATCAATGTGGCTCAGGCGTATGCTGACCCCAACGATGCTGCTGCGGAAAACTTCAATTTCAGTTGGTACCCTTATGATTTGCTGGGCGGAACCAGCACGCAGAGCTTCAACATGATGTTTGACAGCACCATTACCATTTGGTGTGTGGCCTTGGATTTGCAGAACAATTGCACCTGGACAGATTCCATCGAAGTGCAGGTCCAAGAGGGGGTGAACATTGGCCTTCCCGATGATACGTTGGTGTGTGATTTGGATGGGTTTACCCTGCAGCCTTCGGCCGAAGCTCAGGCGATGACCGGCGTGACTTGGAATTGGGAGCCGTCGCTGATGTTGGTGGGATCGGATACGCCAACGCCGCAGTTGATATTGGATGTAGACCAGTGGTACTATGCCACGGCCAGTGCGGGTCCTTCGGGCCAGTGCGCCTATGAAGACAGCATTTTTGTGACAGCCAATGTGGCACCCATCGAACTGGGGGTCGACCAAGAGCTGTGTGAAGGCGAAACAGCACCTCTGGATTGTGGATTGGATGCAGGGTTGGAAACCTTGTTGTGGAGTACAGGCGATACCGTGGCTTCCATTGTGGCTGATACCACAGGTGTGTATTGGGTGACAGCCGTAAACGCTGAGGGGTGCGAACGTACGGATACCGTGAGCATCAGCATATTTGACAACCCCGTGATTGCCCTAGAAGCTGGGGGTGCGGCGTGTGAAGGCCAGCCCGTTACATTGACTGCCGCGGTGACCAGCGACACTACTGTTGCCGGTGTGGGGTGGTCCAGCGGAGAGGCAGGCTATTCCATTGAGGTCACAGGACCGGGGACCTATGAAGCGATCGCTGTGGATTTGACCGGGTGCACAGGAACGGCCTCTATTTCTCCTGTATTTCTTCCTGCACCAGTACCACAATTGGTGAGCGATACGGTTTTGTGCTTGGAGGAGGATGGCCCCATTTGGCTCGATGTGACCCAGCCCGATGTGGCTTACATGTGGTCTGATGGAAGCACGGGGTCTGGTATTTTGCTCTCTACAGAAGGCGTGTATTCGGTCACTTTGACGTTGCTTTCAAATGGATGTCAGGACTCTGCAAGCATCACGCTTACCGACTTTTGCCAGCAGGACAGCGTGTATTTCCCGAGTGCCTTTACCCCGGATGACGACTCGGTCAATGACGAGTTCGGAGGCTATTCTGAGGCTGTGGGGAGTTACCAGTTGGTGGTGTTCAACCGATGGGGCATTGAGGTGTTCCGATCCGAAGACCTGGGGTTTCGCTGGGATGGCCGGTTGGAGAGTGGAGAGTTGGCCCCAGGGGGACTCTATGGCTACCGCGCGGTGTGGCGTCCCTTGCGGGATGACGGAACGTCTTTTGGGGGTTTCCTCGAAAAGGTGGGTGCAGTGACCCTTATTCGTTGACCTCGAGAAACCGGTTGACGTCGCCCAAGGTCCCAAAGACCACCAGGGTGTCGGTTTTTTCGACCACGGTATCGGGATGGGGAATGCCGATCAGGTGCTCCTTGTCTTCTCCCCCTTCGTCATAAGTGCGCCGAATGGTGATCAGCCTCAAGTTGTACCGGGTGGTCAGGTCGATGTCGCCCAAGCTCCGGCCCACAACGCCTGCGGGCGCTTGAATTTCTGCGATTTCGTAATCGTCGGGCAGCTCTAGGAATCCGCGCAAGTTTGGATTCATCAAACGCTCAGCAACGATGCTGGCAAACTCGGCCTCTGGGGCGAGGATTTCTTGAACGCCCAAGCTGCGCAGGATGCGTTCTTGGTGTGGACCAGATGCCCTTACAATGACACGGGGGATGCCCATGTCCAAGAGGTTGAGTGTGGTCAGCACTGTCGCTTCGAAGTTGTCTCCAATGGCGACAACGGCCGCGTCCATCTCGTCGAGCTTTTGACTCCGCAAGGCCTTTTGGTCGGTGGAGTCCATGGTGATGGCCAAGGCGATGTCATCGGACACCTCCTCGACCTTTTCTTCCACGCAGTCGATCGCGAAGACTTCTGCCCCTCGGCCAGCCATTTCCAATGCAATGCGGGAACCGTACTTACCGATTCCGATCACGACATAGCGCATGCTCTTCATGGGACCAATTTACGCGTCTTGACGAAGGCCATGGTGCAGGATGTCGAGGAATTCAGCCACATCGCCAAAGGAATTGTACAAGGGAACCGGTGCCATGCGGATCACGGCAGGCTCCCTCCAGTCCACGATGACCCCGTGTTTGGTGAGGTGGTCAAACAAGGATTTGCCATGACCGTGGGCCACAATGGACAGCTGGCAACCCCGCGATGCAGGGTCTGGTGGCGTGAGGATTTCGAGCCGCGCTCCAGTGGAGTTCGCTACGGCGTTGATTCCTTGTTCTAGAAAAGCGGTGAGGGCCAGGGATTTTTTGCGCATCCTGTCCATACCGGCAGCCCGAAACTCTGCAAGAGACGCCAACATGGCGGCCATGTTCATCACAGGAGCGTTGGAGGTTTGCCATCCTTCTGCTCCTGACATGAGGTCGAAGTCCGGCTCCATTTTAAACCGGCGCGCCTCGGAATGGCCCCACCACCCTTCGAGGCGGGGCATCTCGGGTTTGTTGGCATGCCGGGCATGAACAAAAGCGCCAGCGGTGCAACCGGGCCCCCCATTGAGGTATTTGTAGCCACACCAACACGCGAAGTCCACCTTCCAATCGTGGAGCTGGAGTGGAACGTTGCCCGCGGCATGGGCCAGGTCGAACCCACAGGTTGCGCCCACAGCGTGTGCGGCCTCTGTGATGTCGCGCATGGGCATCCACTGGCCGGTGTAGTATTGGACGCCACAGAGCATCACACAGGCCAGCGTGTCTCCTTCTTGGGCAATGCGGGCTGTGATGTCTTCTGTGCGCAGGGTATGCTCACCCGCTCTCGGGGCAATTTCGATGAGGTGTTTCTCGGGATCGAGTCCGTGCAAGCGCAGTTGACTCAGAGCGGCGTAGCGGTCGCTGGGAAAGGCGCCTGCTTCGATCATGAGTTTGGTGCGCTGCCCCTGAGGCTGGTAGAATGAAATCAGCAACAGGTGCAGGTTGACCGTTAGGGCGTTCATGGCCACGACTTCATCGGTCTGGGCCCCCATGATGGTGGCCAGGTCTGCTGTGGCCTCGCGGTGATACGCCACCCAAGGGCGGCGGCCTTCGAAGTGCGCTTCCACCCCGTATCGGCGCCAATCTTCGAGTTCACCTTCTATGATTTCGCGCGCACCCTTGGGCTGGAGGCCCAGAGAATTTCCGGTGAAATACAGGGAATCGCCATCGCCGTGTGGAGGGATGTGGAAACGCCCGCGGAAGGGGGCGAGCACATCTTCTCCGTCGAGGCGCTGAGCGGCTTCTTGGAATTCTCCTTGGCGTGTCCAATTGTGGTTCAGGGGCATGGGCGGTGGAACGGAGTGGGTGTCGGCGAATGTCCTGGACGGACTGGTCGCTAATTTCGCGCGGAATCTCGACCTATGCCCACACCCACGTCACATCCTGCCGCGCACAGCCGTACAGCCAGTGCTGCGCTTTTTGAAGAAGCACGCCTTCGGTTTCCTGGAGGGGTCAATTCTCCTGTTCGTGCATTCGGCGCTGTTGGGGGCACACCGCTGTTTATCGACAAGGGCGAAGGCGCCCACATTTGGGATGCTGACGGCCAACGGTACATTGACTTTTGCTGTTCGTGGGGCCCTCTGATTTTGGGCCATGCCCACCCCGCAGTTCAGGAGCGCATCATGTCGGCTGTTGCCAATGGGACTTCTTTTGGAACGCCTACACGTTTGGAAAATGAGCTCGGAGGGTTGATTCTGGATCACCACCCTTTTGCCGAGCGCATCCGTTTTGTGTCCAGCGGAACCGAAGCGGCCATGAGTGCCATCCGCTTGGCGCGCGGTGTGACGGGAAAGTCCAAAATCCTCAAGTTCGATGGATGCTATCACGGCCATGTCGACGCTTTGCTGGTCAAGGCGGGCAGCGGCCTTGCTACGTTGGGGACATCCACATCTGCAGGCGTACCCGAGGCTTATGCCAAAGAGACGCTCGTATTGCCGCTCAATGATTTGGAGGCCTTGGAGGCGACGATGAAGCAGTATGCCGATGATTTGGCCGTTGTGGCCATTGAGCCCATACCAGCCAACAATGGTTTGCTGATCCAAGACCCCGGATTCTTGCAAGGGGTGCGGGATTTGTGCGACAAGTACGGGGTGTTGCTCCTGTTTGATGAGGTCATCAGCGGCTTTAGGGTCGCCTTTGGGGGTGCGGCCGAGTACTATGGGATTCAGCCCGATGTCATGGCGTTTGGCAAAATCATTGGAGGCGGCATGCCGGTTGGCGCGTACGCGGCGTCTGCAGAAATCATGGACCATGTGGCGCCAGTGGGCCCTGTCTATCAGGCGGGAACGTTGAGTGGCAACCCCGTGGCCATGGCGGCCGGGGCCGGTCAGTTGACAGAGTGCCTCAAGCCCGGCTTCTACGAGGACCAGGAGCGCAGGACACGCCGTCTGGTGGACCCGATTTTGGCGCATGCCGAGCGCAAGGGTCAGCCCTTGAGGATTTTTACCCGGGGCAGCATTTTTTGGTTGGCCTTCAGCGAGCAAGTGCACATCCGACGCAGCAGCGAGATTGATCCGGACAGCATGGCTTACTTCTCTAAGTTGCACGCGGCTTTGCTAGATAGGGGTGTTTATCTCGGACCATCGGGATACGAGGTGGGCTTCGTGTCGGCAGCGCACACCGACGCCGTCATCGATGCGTCTGTATCTGCCTTTACAGAGGCGCTGGACGTGACCTTCTCTTGAGGGTCAGGCCTGGGCCAGAACCAAGGCGGCGTCTGCGATGAGGGCAGCGTCCAACAACACGAAATACCAAGGCGAGCGCCGCTCGTGAGCGCAGGCAACGGCGGGGACCATCAACAGTGGACCTATGCCCAAGGCGGGGTTTCCTCCGGAAGCAGCCACAGAAGCCAGCGCCGCAGCGATCAGCATGGCGGTGGCCGCGACTCGGGTGCCCAGGACCCCCCATTGTTGGGGAACGGTTTTCATGGAAGGGGGGTCCCAGTTTTTGTCCCTCAGGTCGAAGGGCAGGGTCAATGCCATGATCACCAAAGCCCTTTCTGAGGCGATCAGAAACAAGGTTGTTCCTTCCATAGACGTACTGCTGATGTCCATCAAGGCGGGCCACATGGCGGTCACCATGGACCATGTGAGTCCAATCCACAGCAGTTTGAGGCGGGGCAAGCGCCTGAGCGCCACTTGTAAGCCGCGGATTCCGGGGAGCCCGGCGTACAGGAGGGTGAGGAGACTGGCAGTGATCAAGCCGATAAAGAGCAGGATTGTGGAGACGGCGGTTTCTGCGATGGCCACTGTTTGAGTCAGGGGAATCAGTGCAGCGGGGACCAATATTGCACCCGTCCAACGCAGGGTGCGCTTGTGGGTGCGCAACCACAGGAGGTGGTCGTTCCTGAGGCCTCGGGGGCGCGTGGATTTGACGTGCCGTTGCCAGGTGTAGGCCAGCCATGTCGCGGCGCCAATGCCCGCGGCAAAAAGCCAAGGTACAGGGGCCTCTGTATCGGTGTGATGGGACAAGCACCAAGAGCGCACAACACACCCTGAGGCAGCCACTGAAATCACGGCATTGGACCAGAGTACGTTAAAGCCACGCATGCCCCTCAAAAGTAGAATATCCAACAGCTACGAAACGGTTATGAACAGAGTGCGCATTTCGATGTTGTACCCTTTTATTTTTGACTTCTAATTCAGCGTCATGGCTTCAGGAGCTTTTGTTCAGCGTCACTTGGGTCCTCGTTCAGAGGAGCACCTTACTATGCTTTCAGTTTTGGGACTGAATTCTTTGGAGGAATTGGTTCAGAGTACGGTTCCAGAAGCCATTCTTTCGGCCCAAAGGCTCAATGTCCCAGAAGCCATGTCTGAGACGGCGTACCTGGAGCACATCGACCTTCTCGCTTCACAAAACACGCTGTTCCGCAACTACATCGGCATGGGGTATCACCCCACGGAAGTGCCGAGTGTCATCCGCCGCAATGTTCTGGAGAACCCAGGCTGGTACACGGCCTACACGCCGTATCAGGCTGAGATTGCCCAGGGAAGACTGGAGGCACTGTTGAACTTCCAGACCATGGTGTGCGACCTCACGGGCATGGAAATGGCCAATGCCAGTTTGCTCGACGAGGCCACAGCGGCGGCAGAGGCCATGACGATGTTGTTCAATGCCCGCAGCCGCAAATCAGCCAAGGCGGGTGTGGACCGTTTCGTTGTTTCTGAAAGCGTTTTTCCGCAAACGTGGTCTGTGCTGAAGAGCCGCGCGGTTCACCTGGGCATTCGCATTGAGCGGGTTGCGGAGGAACGGATTGAATGTGCTGAAGACGTATTTGGCGTCTTCGTTCAATACCCGAATGATGAAGGTCGGGTGGAGCCTTTGGACGCTTTTATCGAGCGCGCCCACCAATCGGAAGTGCGGGTGGTGGTGGCCACAGATTTGTTGGCCTGTGCCCTGGTGCAATCACCGGGATTGATGGGGGCTGACGTTGTGGTGGGCAACAGCCAGCGCTTTGGTGTTCCCATGGGATATGGCGGCCCTCATGCTGCGTTTTTTGCCACGCGGTTGGAATTCAAGCGGAACGTGCCCGGTCGCGTGATTGGCGCCTCAGTGGACAGAAGGGGCAAGTTGGCGTACCGCATGGCCCTGCAGACCAGGGAACAGCACATCCGAAGGGACAAGGCCACCAGCAACATTTGCACCGCTCAGAGTCTTCTGGCGGTCATGGCGAGCATGTATGCGGTGTACCATGGCCCTCATGGATTGCGCACCATTGCTGAGCGCATCCACGCTCAAGCTTGCGCCTTGGCCGATGCTGGACGGGCTGCAGGGCATGAACCTGCGCACTCGAAATTCTTCGATACTGTGGTCTTTGCGATGGAAGATGTGGGCGCTGTGATGGAGCGGGCGGGCCGCAAGAACATCAACCTGCGTTATTTCCCGGACGGGGTTCACGTCGGCATCGCTTTTCACGAATGCACATTGCCAGAGGACTTCAAGGACGTTTGCGAAGTCTTGGGCTTCAACGCGGTGACCTTGCCAGATATGGCGGGCTTCGCCTCTCCTTTGGGCGGCCAGTTGAGGGCGGTGGATTATCTGAACCATCCTGTTTTCAATACATACAGGTCTGAAACGGCCATGATGCGGTACTTGAAGCAGCTGGAAAACAAAGACCTGTCTTTGACCCATGCCATGATTCCTCTGGGGTCGTGTACCATGAAGCTCAATGCGGCGACGCAATTGTTGCCCATTGGCTGGGCGTCCTTTGCCCAGTTGCATCCTTTCTGCCCACCTGAGCAGGCCAAAGGAACCCGGAAGATGGTGGCTGAATTGGAGCAGTATCTGAGTGAAATCACTGGTTTTGCGGGCATGAGCTTGCAGCCAAACAGCGGTGCTCAGGGCGAATACAGCGGACTTCTGGTCATCCGAGCTTACCATGCGTCGCGGGGCGATGCCCACCGAGACGTGTGCCTGATTCCGTCGTCAGCCCACGGAACCAATCCCGCTTCAGCGGTGATGTGCGGCATGAAGGTGGTCGTGGTGGGGTGCGACAAGCACGGCAACATCAACCTCGATGAGCTCACGGAAAAGGCCGAGCAGTATGCAGACCGGTTGGGTGCATTGATGATCACCTACCCTTCCACCCACGGGGTCTTTGAAGAGCACATATTGGAAGTCACCAAAGTGGTCCACGACTATGGGGGCCAGATTTACATGGATGGTGCGAATATGAATGCTCAGGTCGGACTGACAAGTCCGGGCAGGATCGGAGCGGATGTATGCCACTTGAACTTGCACAAAACGTTTGCCATCCCTCATGGCGGCGGTGGACCTGGCGTTGGCCCCATTGGTGTGGCGGAGCACTTGGTGCCCTTTCTTCCAAGCCACGCCTTGGATTCCGTAGGGGGTGAGCAGGGCATCGACGCGGTCAGTGCTGCGCCATTTGGCAGTGCATTGATTCACTTGATTTCCTATGCCTACATCCGTTTGTTGGGGCCCGACGGTCTGAAGCGCAGTACGGAAGTGGCCATTCTGAATGCCAACTATTTGAGGAGCCGCCTCGAGGGGCATTACGACGTCCTCTACAAGGGAAACCGCGGGGAGGTGGCACACGAAATGATCTTGGATTGCAGGCCGTTTAAGGCTTCCGCAGGAATCGAGGTGACCGACATCGCAAAGCGCCTCATTGACTATGGTTTTCACGCCCCGACGGTAAGCTGGCCTGTGGCGGGAACCTTGATGATTGAGCCGACAGAGAGTGAACCTCTGGAGGAGTTGGATCGGTTTTGTGAGGCGATGATTTCCATTCGCGAGGAAATTCAGGCGGTTGAGGAAGGCCGCTGGAGCCGAGACGACAACCCCTTGATCATGGCGCCCCACACCGCTGGGGAGCTGACAGCGACGGAGTGGAGCCATGCATATTCGCGCGAAGTTGCCGCTTACCCGGTTCAGTCGATGCGGGAGCGCAAGTTCTGGCCGGTTGTGGCCCGCGTGGACAACGCACATGGCGACCGGAACTTGATCTGTACATGTCCCAGTATGGAGCTGTTTATGGAGCCAATGGGTGCTTGAAGCACTCCTGTGCTGTGTTCGTTGTTGCGGGGGCTATATTCGCCCCACGAATCCAACATCAAACACGTAATGAAGCACCTTTACACATTGGTCTTTGCGATGCTCACCGTGAGCTTCGCTTTTGCTCAGGCACCGGTTCGCGAATACGCCGGACGTGCCGTAACAGCCCGCGCAGCCCAAGGCACGCACGTGGACTACACCCGCGACATCATTTATACAAATGACTTCTCGGATTGCTCCAACATCACTTTCACGAATGCCAACGACGCTGGTTTCACAGACTACATCGATGGCATTAACTGGGAATGCACTACGTCTGCCCCTAGCGGACCTTATGCCATTGCTGGCATCTCATCTACCACCGCAGACAATGGTTTTGTCATGGTGGACTCCGATTTGTTCGGAGCAGAAGAAGCCTATGCCGCGGCCTGGGTGGAGAACTGCTGGTTTGACATCAGCGACCCCGTTGACCTGACTGGTCACCCATTTGTGACTGTAGAGTTCGAAAACTACTACCGTTGCTGGGACAACACCACAGACATCGAGCGTTGCTACATGGAGATCTCTTTGGACGGTGTGAACTGGCCAAGTCCTGAGACCCTCGAAATTGAGGACGGATACGTTGTGGTGGACGGCGATACGCTTGCTGCCCGTTACGAGGTGTTCCCTACTTATGAGCGTGGTGACGAAAGCACCAACCCCAGTGTGGCCCGTTTTGACATCGGCGATATTGCTGGTGACGAGGCTACGGTTTACTTCCGCTGGCGCTGGGTTGGCCAATGGGGCTATGCTTGGATGGTAGACGACATGGTGGTGTTTGATACCCCTGCTAATGATGTTCGCATCAACGACTACGTCAGCTTTACTGACTTCCTCACTACTGGTTTGTGGGAGGCGCAGACTTGGCCAGAGAGCCAGCTGCCTGTCTTTGACCTTGCAGTAGGCGTTACAGGTCTCGGTACCGCTGTTCAGCCCAACACCATGTTGACCGTTGCGGTCAATGGCAATGAAGCTGACGGAGGAATGAGCACGGGCTTGGACATTGCCTATGGTCAGAACGACACCTTGCGCGTTTTGGGCTGGGAAGCTTCAGGTACGGGTACGTACACTTTTGATTACACGGTTGCTTCTGACAGCACCGACGAATACCCAGCAGACAACGCAGCCCAGCAGGCCATCGAGGTTGTGGAGTTGCAGTACGGACGTGACAACGGTGAGTTTGTGGGACAGACTCCTGCTGACGGCACGGTTGATTTCATTGCGGGTGTTCCATATGACGCCGTGAATGACATGACCATCTACGGCATCGATGTTGCCATCATGGATGGTTCTGACGTGGGCGCTGAAGTGGTGTGTCACCTCTTTGACTGGGTCGAGTGGAACAACGGCGGTGGTCAGTATGACGGCTTGTTGACCACTTCTGAGGAAGTCCAATTGGAGGCCAACTTCCTGAACAGCGGAGACGGTGAGGTGTCATGGTACACATTCGCTTTGGAAGAGCCTTATGACGTTGCTGCAGGAGAAGCTGTGATGGCTTGCTTTGAGCACCTCGGAGGCGACAACGTTCAGATTGGAACCAGCGTACCACAGCGTGACCAGACGGTCTTCATCTATGGTCCTTTCGGAGCCAGCAGTGCATACGATTGGTTCTTCACGACCAACTGCCCCATGGTTCGCTTGAACCTCGATCCAAACGCTGAGACCACCATGAACGTGGAGGACATCGCTGGAGAGGGCTTCACCTTGGGCCGTGCTTATCCAAACCCTGCCACAGGAAACACCCGCATTGACTTCACGCTGGAAGCAGCTGCTGAGGTGACTTTGGAGGTGACCAGCATGACGGGAGCCATTGTGCGACGCATGGACCTCGGTGTCCAGCCCGCCGGTAACCAACGTGCGGTACTCGACCTCGAGGGCTTGACTGCAGGAATGTACACCTACACCATCGCTGTGGACGGCGCCCGCGCCACCCGCAAGCTGATCGTGAAGTGATTCATTGACCGACTTTTATTGAGAAAGGGGGCCCGTTTGGGCCCCCTTTTTCGTTTGTCATGTTTTGGAGTACCGATGAACGGTTGGTTGGGGCTATTTTGCCGAACCATTCACAACATATGAAGCACATTTTTACCCTGGCCGCTTGCGTGTTGGCCTTTCAAGTCTCGGCACAAATGATCGAGCAAATGCCTAAAAAGGCAACCGAACAGGAACTTGAAATGAGCCGGTTGTTAGGCTTAGAGGAGATGGCCCGATCAGAGGCCCATGGCATGCGAGGGGGAGACTCCACGGTGATTTTCTTCTATGAGGACTTTGCCAATGGCTTGGCAGGCAACAACGGTTTTGGGTCTATGTCTACTGAAGACAGCAGTCCCGACAATACGATTTGGCAGTATGTTGATGCTGCTGGCGACGGGTACTTTCAAGATGCGACTGCATCAGGTGTGCAGCCACCGGCGGGCGAGTTCAGCACCAACATCGGTGCACTGAGCAGCATGACTGCCGACAACGGTTGGATGATTTTTGACTGTGACTACTACAACACCCCCATCGCGACGGGAGTGGAGGATACAGAGGGGTTTTTGAACCTTCCCAACATGGACATGTCAGACTTGACCAGTGTGGTGATCACTTGGGATCAGTACCTCCGTTACTGCTGCTATCCTTACCTGCCCATTTATGTGGAGGTGAGCACAGACGGTGGGAGTCTTTGGACCTCGTTTGAAGCAGGAGGAACATTCATTCCGTCTGCGAACTCTGCCAGCGCCAACCCCCTTGTGACGAGTGTGGACATCAGTTGTGCTGCAGCTGGACAGTCCTCTGTTGACATTCGCTTTGCCTATCTGCAGAGCCCCATTTCAGGTGGTGGATACAGCCACTACTACTGGGGCATTGATGACATTGCCATTGAAGCCAATCCCGTCTCCAACAGCTTGGAGCTGGTGCAGCTGACCAATGGAGACGTCTACAACCTGTTTGAATACCGCGTGACCCCTATGGAGCAGGTCATCCCCGCTGCTGACGGTGGTGTGTTGGCAGGCGTGCTTTACCGCAACGGTGGTTTCCTCAACCAAGAGAACTGTGTAGTGACGGTTGACATATTGGACGATGCGGGCAACGTATTGAGCACCACAAACTCAGAGCCATTCACGGCACCCTCGTTTGCCAACAACGACAATTGCCCTGCCAACGCGCAGGATACAGTGTACGTGGCGACAGGTTGGGAGCCCGATGGAGAAGGGCTGTACACTTTGCGTGCGACCTTGTCCAGCGACAGTGTGCCTTCGGCGGTCGTAGAGGGCAGTGATTCCGGAGAGCTGACCTTGGACATGGAGTACACCGAGTGTGAATTCGGTCACGACAATGCGGGCACCTTGGACGTAGAACTCGGGCCACGTTTCGACGACGAAAACGATTGGTTTGAGCCTACTGGATATGGCAACCGTTACACCTTCAACAATGAGGGCACAACGGTGTACGGTCTGGCCGTGGCTTTTGGGCCGAGTTTGGGTTCAGGCATCGACTTTGAGATCCGTTGGATTGATCAAGATCCTGAAGTGGGACTTTCTGATTCTCCCTATGAATTTGCGGAGTTCTCTTCTGATGCGAACTGGGCTGGAACGCCAGCGGCTCCTGTTTACTACCCCTTGGCATTCGAAGATGAATTGGAAGTGTCTGTGGAAGGATTGGCTTCACCTGGATTTTATGCTGGAGCGGTCGTCACAGAATTTGATTTTGATGACCTCGAGTTGACTGTATTGGGCAATGGCAACAGTGACACAGACAACAGCACCATCATCTACCAACAGGCAGGAAGTGGCGAATATGTGTGGTTTACTGCGCAGACGGCGACTCCTGCGATTCGCTTGATCACCTGTCCGGTGGTCAGCGTGGACGTCTTGGGTGCCTACAACGGGGTCCACCTCGACGGCAACTTCCCCAACCCCACTGCGGATGAGACCCGATTCCGTTTCAATGCGGACTGGGGAGGTGACTTTATGATTGAGCTGCACGATTTGCAGGGCCGTATGGTCGATGTGATTGACCTCGGTGCCCGTCCTGCTGGAGAGCATACCGTGGTGTACAACGCCTCAGCGTTGGCAGACGGCATGTACACTTACTCGTTGGTTACCAACGGCGTTCGCGTGACGAAAAAGATGCGCGTGCAGCATTGAGCTGAGCGTTGTCAATGAACTTCAAAGGCCCGCTCCCGGTATGGGGGGCGGGCCTTTATTTTTGCAGGGATGTCAAAGGGCGAGCACACTCCGGGAAATGGAGGTTGGAAAGGGCGCTTCGCCGGCCCTTGGGCGCGCCGTGTGCGCAGCAAGGACCACCAGGTCAACGCTGACCCAGCCCGAGCTCAAGCCGCCGTGTTGCAAGACCTGCTTTCTCAGGCGGCTGAAACAGCTTTCGGCAAGGATCACGGACTGGGCGATATCGCCAACATTCAGGACCCTTTAGATCAGGCTGCGGCATTTAAAGCGGCGGTTCCTGTGCGCGACTACGAGGGACTCAAACCTTATGTAGAGCGCGTGGTGGCTGGAGAAGCGGATGTGTTGTGGAAAGGGATGCCCAAGTATTTTTGCAAGACTTCGGGAACCACTTCAGGCGCCAAGTACATTCCGCTGACTGAGGACAGCTTGCCCAACCACATTGGGGGTGCGCAAAGGGCTTTGTTGCACCACATCGCCAACAGCGGTAGTGCGGAATTTGTGGGGGGCAAAATGATTTTTCTGCAGGGCAGCCCCACCTTGACCCCAACCCCGGGAGGCGTCCCCTTGGGACGGCTGAGTGGCATCGTTGCGCACCACATTCCTTCTTACCTCCAGCGCAACCGTTTGCCCGCTTGGGATACGAATTGCATTGAAGATTGGGAAACCAAAGTCGAGGCCATCGTGCGCGAAACTGCGGGTCAGGATTTGCGGTTGATCAGTGGCATTCCCTCATGGGTGCAGATGTACTTCGAACGCTTGCTGGAACACACAGGCGCTGCCAACGTCAAGGAGGTGTTCCCCAACTTCTCGCTGTTCGTCTTCGGGGGGGTGGCCTATGCACCCTACGCAGAGCGGTTTCGCGAGTTGATTGGAGGCGACGTGGCCACTGTGGAGACTTACCCTGCGAGCGAAGGGTTTATCGCTTACCAGGATGGTGCTTTGGGCGAGGGGTTGTTGGTCAATGCTGCCGATGGCTTGTTTCTAGAGTTCATTCCCGCGGATGAATACGGCCGCACAGATGCCCGCCGTGTGGGGTTGGGGGAAGTGGAGATGGGGGTGAATTATGCCGTGGTTATTTCTTCGAATGCGGGGCTTTGGGCCTATGATTTGGGCGACACAGTGCGCTTTGTGTCGTTGGCTCCTGCGCGGATAGTGGTCACGGGGCGGATCAAACATTACACCAGTGCTTTTGGCGAACACGTCATTGCGGAGGAAGTGGAATCTGCCATGGCTGCTGCTTTGGATCAAGCGGGTGGGCAGATGGTTGAATTCCATGTGGCCCCAGAAGTCAACCCGTCCAATGGATTGCCTTATCACGAGTGGTTTGTAGAGTTTGCGGAGGTCCCTTTAGACGAAGGTGCTTTTGCTGCAGCCCTCGATGCTGCGCTGCAGGCTCGGAACCCGTATTACAAAGACTTGATTTCTGGAGCGGTATTGCGCCGCGCTCAACTCACAGCGCTGCGCCCTGGGGCTTTCCGCGAGGCCATGGCACGTCGGGGAAAACTCGGGGGTCAAAACAAAATCCCACGCTTGGCCAACGACCGGTCCATGGCGGAACAATTGCTGGCACATGACTGAACACACCCGTACCATCCTCGTTGGCGTTGCTGGAGGCAGCGCCTCTGGAAAAGGCACTGTCGTCGACCGCTTGTTGGCCCATTATGGAGAACGGGCTGCGGTGCTTCGTATGGACGACTATTACAAGCCCATCGGTGAGGTTCCGCGAGATGCGGATGGTGAGCCGAATTTCGATGAGCCCGACTCATTGGATTTGGCCCGGCTGGCCGATGATCTGGATGCCCTTCGTGCGGGCGAAGACCTGCACATAGACAGTTACACGTTCAACCAACCTGGGGTGCATTCCGAGCGGTTGCACATTCCGGCTTGTCCGGTTGTCTTCTTAGACGGTTTGTTTTTGTTGCACGATGTGGGCGTTCGCGAGCGCTTGCACTTGACCGTATACATACACGCTACCCCGGAAACCCGTCTGGCTCGGAGGATGGCCCGGGACCAAGCGGAGCGGAGTCTGACGCCAGAAATGATCCAATACCAGTGGGACCGGCATGTGCGCCCTGGAGACCTCGCTTACCTCGAACCGGTGTCCCATCTTGCGCATGTCGCCGTGGACAACGACCGACCTGGAGACGCGGACCTGTCCAGTGTCCATGTGGCCATTGCCGCTTTGATTCAACCTTGAACCCCTCTCATGTCAAAGACATTCTTTACCCTGCCCACTTGCAAGACTTGCCAGCGCATTGAGGCCGATTTGAACCCGGCCGAAGCCGGCGCCGTTGTGCGCGACATCAAAGCACAAGCCATCACGGCAGAGGAAGTCGATGCCATGCATGCCCATTCCGGCAGCTATGAGGCGCTGTTCAGCCGCCGCGCCATGAAATTCCGTTCCATGGGACTGGCGGAGCGCACCTTGACCGAGGCCGATTACCGGCAGCTCATCATGGAGGAGTACACGTTTCTCAAGCGCCCGGTGCTTTTGACCGATTCAGGGGTGTTCGCCGGATCTGCCAAGGCCGCTGTAGAGGGGGCAAGGGCAGCACTCAAGGGTTAATCTCAGCCGGGCTTGCAGCGGTTACTTGCCCATCTGGCCTTGTTGGTCGTGGCATTGGTGTATGGGGGCAATTACCTCGTGGCCAAAGGGCTCATGCCTGATTTGGTGGGGCCGAGTGGATTCATTGTTTTGCGGGTAACCGGGGCATTGGCCTTGTTTTCGTTGTTGCTGCCTTTTAACCGGGAGCGTGTGGCGAGGGAGGACATCCCCCGGTTGATTTTCTGTGGAGTCACCGGGGTGGGCATCAATATGTTGCTCTTTTTTAATGGTTTGAATGTCACAAGCCCAGTCAATGCCAGTTTGATCATGACGGTCAACCCGATTCTGGTGTTGATTGCCAGTGCTGTGGTGCTGGGCCAGCCCATTGTGAAACGCAGGCTGATCGGCGTCATCCTGGGGGGCATTGGTGCTGCAGCGATCCTTTTGTGGAGCGGGTCGGGTGAGCGGGTCCACGCTTCTTGGCAGGGAGACTTCATGATCTTGATCAACGCCACCAGTTACGCGTTCTACCTCGTCGCCGTCAAACCCCTCATGTCCAAGTACAAGCCCTTGACGGTGGTGACGTGGGTTTTTCTGTTTGGATGGTTGTTTACCACGCCCATCGGTTGGCATCAGGCGGCTTCCATTGACTGGAGTTTGTTTGGACCTTCAGAATGGATGGGGGTGGCCTATGTGGTGCTGGCCACAACGTTCTTGGTGTACTTGCTCAACATCTTTGCGATGCGCCACCTGCAACCCACAGTGGTGAGCGTGTACATCTACTTGCAGCCCTTGTTGGCGACCTTGTTCAGCGTGGTGCAGGCCCGTGTGGGCGGCACGGATTACATGGTGGATACAGGCTGGCCGCTCTGGGCCTTTGGTGCACTCATATTCATTGGGGTGTATCTGGTCGGAAAGCCGGTTCGAACGACGCTGGATAAGGCTTAATTTCAGCACATGCCCATTCCTAAGCCTTTCAACCTGACCACTTGGATCGAGGAGCACCGCGACTTGCTCAAACCCCCTGTGGGCAACAAGAACCTCTATGTGGACAGTGGAGATTACATCGTGATGATCGTGGCGGGCCCCAATGCCCGCAAAGACTACCACTACAATGAAACTGAGGAGTTATTCTATCAGTTGGAAGGCCACATCACAGTGCGGATCCAAGAAGACGGCAAAGCCGTGGACATGAAGCTTGGACCTGGAGACATGTACTTGCATCCGGCCAAGGTCCCGCACAGCCCCATGCGGGAGGCGGGTTCCCTCGGGTTGGTGATTGAACGCAAGCGCGAGGGCAGCGGCATGCAGGATGGTTTGCTGTGGTTCTGCGACGGATGCAACACCAAGTTGCACGAGACCTACTTCGAGCTTCGGGACATTGAACAAGACTTCTTGCCCCGCTTCCGCGAGTTCTATGGGAGCGAAGACAAGCGAAGTTGCTCCACTTGTGGGGACGTAATGCCCACTGACCCTCGCTTTGTGAATGCTTGACGGGTCAAGCAACTGGAGAGGTGGTGCTGCGTTTAATTCCTTGCACAGGAGTCAATTTTGAAGATGAGATTTAAGCTGTTTTTTTTGGGTTTGACGGTGTGGTGGGCCTGCTCTGCAGTGGCCCAACCATTGTTGGTCGATGGCGACGTTTGTTTGGACATAGAAGTCGTAGCCATCCACACGGAAGGTGAGCTTGAAGGCATGACGACCTACCGTTTGTTTGCCACATTGCCTGGGCCTGACGATGTGATCACTACGGTTTTTGGAGATGCGGAACACCCCACAAGTGTGCAA
The DNA here is from genome assembly GCA_965659115.1 of uncultured Flavobacteriales bacterium. Classification (GTDB taxonomy): domain Bacteria; phylum Bacteroidota; class Bacteroidia; order Flavobacteriales_D; family Sanyastnellaceae; genus UBA8752. The sequence continues at coordinate 39,439 of CBFHUP010000003.1, forward strand.
ACCTCCACGTCGTTTTTTCAAAGTGAGATTGGCGGTCAATTTCCTTGCGCGAACAACCCCATTCTCTTTGACGCTTTTCCCACCTTGGCTTGGGACAGTTGGTTGACTTTGGGGATTTCAGGCCCGCCTGATGCGTCGTTGGGTGAAGATTGCCCTCAAGTGGTCATGAGCACGGGCTCTCCGTTTACCACCGAATTTGAGAACGGCAACGGGTTTACAATCGACGACATGATTGGCAGCGCTTGGTTTGTGGTGCCGTCCAATACCAATGGCCTCCCCGATGAAGACGGTCGCGTGTTGCTCGCGCAGCTGACCACGGATGGCACGCTGTCCGGGGTGTTGTACATGCAAGTTCTGCCCGGTGGAGTAGGCACTTTGGCCGAAGTTGTGGGCCTGCCATTCTACGGGCCCTGCGCTGAAATTTCACCGATACAATGCCCGGAGGAAATCTTCGCGGAAGGGGAAGGGTGCACCTGGCAATTTGAGGCGGGCAGTTTTCAGCCTGGAGACACTGCCGTGTGGTCGTTTGGCGATGACCTTCAGGTCGGGGGACACTACACAGAATACACGTTTGCCGCGGATGGTCCATACCCTGTGTCCGTTACCTACAGTTCCAACTACTGTCCTGATGGGGTGACCTTGGTGACCGAGGTGATGGTGGACGGCTGCTCGGAAGTGGAGTGCACGCTTGATTTGATCGTGGAGACCGCCCAAGAGGGAGAGGTGATCATGGTGATTCCCGTGGACTACCCCGAAGGTGTAGAGTTGATATACTCGCTCAATGGTGAGGTCTTCCAAGAGGGAGGTACGGCCATCACATTGCCGGTTGGAACGGGCAACGGCCCATGGCAAGTCTGCGTCCAATATGTCTCCGAAGACTGTCCCGATGGGGTGGTGGCTTGCACGGGCAGTGAAGACTATGAGTCGGGTTGCCCCAACGAAATCTGGGTGGGCGGCGCTGGATGCGAGTACATCTTCAGCATTTGTGATTACACCGAAGGCGAGAGTGTGCAGTGGGCGTTCAGTGACAGCACTGAGGCCGAGGGGCATTTCACTTGGCACACCTTTGAGGAAGAGGGCGTGTACGAGGCTTGCGCGACCTACGTGAGTCCAAGTTGTCCGGACAGTACCGTATTGTGCACTTTGGTGGAAGTCGAAGGATGCGGCCCGTGTGTCTTGGACATTGTGGTGGTGGCCGAAGACCCGGAAGAGGGCCATTGGGTCTTGGCTACAGAGGGGGCACCTGAGGGAACGACCATCGTGTGGTTCGATGCCGCAGGCCAGGTCATCACGGAAGGCGATGAGTTGTATTTCGAGGGTACTGGCGCGGTGTGTGCCTTTTATGAAACGCCTGAATGCCCGGAGGGTGTCGAGGCTTGCATTGACCTCGAGCCTGCCGCCCCAGATTGTGGGGTTCAGATCGAGCTGACGGAGTTGGCTTTGTGTGGGCAATACCTCGCAGAATATGAAGGGGAGCCAGGCCCAGGAGACGTGATGTGGTACCTCGATGGGGAGTTGCTGCAGACCGGAGGCAGTGCCTTTGACTTTTCAGTAGACAGCGCACAAACTGCGCTGCTGTGCGCTGTAGCCGTAGGCGCAGATTGCCCAGAAGGTGAGGAGGCGTGTATCGACGTAGCAAACGAGGGCTGCGACCCTTGCCTGACTGAAGGTGAGGCGGAGATGATGTCATCGGTTTTGGATGAGGAATACCCGTGTCAGGTTTTCTTGATGGTCGAAATGATGCAACCAGAGGATTACTCCATTTTGTGGGAATTTGGTGACGGCATCACAACGACGCACTCTTCCTTGTGGACGCAGCACCAATATGCGGAATCCGGTGTGTATCAGGCGTGTGCCACGGTGTTCAGTCCTGGATGCCCCGAAGGGTTCACCTTGTGCATCGACGTCGAGGTGGAAGGTTGCGATGAACCATGTGAAGCGGTGGTGGTGACCGTGGATGCCAACGGAGCCTCCGGTTATTATGGGTGGTCTGGATATGGTGACAATTGGTCTCAGGAAGTTGTGTTTATGGTCCCTGGTGGGAGCACAGAGCCGGTGGAATTTGGCCTTTGCTTGACCGATGGTTGTTATGTGATGGATTTCTGGGGGAACAGCAGCGAAACAGCCGCCGATCTCAGCATCAGTGTTGCGGATTCTGACGGGGTGTTGGAATGGGAGGATGCACCTTTTGTAGACGAGAACGGCTGGCAGGTGGTCAGTTTTGGAGTGGGTGATGTGGGCTGTGGCCCTGATCCGGTGGAGTGCACACTCGAAATCGAGGCTGCACAGGAAGCCGATGGCAGTTGGGTGCTGACGGCGTTGACGGAATCGCTGGAGGACGTAGGCTATCTCTGGACCTTTTCGGATGGTTCAGTGTTGAATGGGGCCACTGTCAATTACACCTTTGTCGCGGGAACCACTTTTGAAACGGCCTGTGTTTCGGCTTTCTTTCCCGGGTGCGATGAAGTCTTGGCGGCATGCATCGACCTGGACAACGGGCTGGATGAGGCTTGTGAGGCGGTTGAGGTTGTGATTGAAGGTGACACTTTTGAGGAATTGCTGGAGGACTTGGAATGGGCTTGGAGTTTGCTTGGAGGCGGGTTTGAATGGTCGGGCTCCATGTCGTTGGACCCCGCTGATGACGAAGCGGACGGCATCGTGTTGTGCTTGCCCCCGGGTTGCTATGCCCTGCAGATGGAAATGTCGGGCTTGCCCGGGTTCCAAGGATTGCCAGGGATGACCATGTCATTGGACATCGGAGAAGCGGAAGAAGTGGCCGTTGACCTGACTTTGATTGACGGGGCATTTGAATTGGATTTTGGGGTTTTGACCGACTGTGAGTCGTCCGTCGAGGGCGTGCCGGCTTCGGCAGAACGGGGCTTGACGGTGTTTCCAAACCCCAGTTCAGGTGCGGCTTATGTGCGGTTAGAAGAGGCGGTGTTCAACGGTGATGCAGCATGGGTTTTGGCCGACGGGTTGGGCCGAGTCGTACTGCGGGGAACAGCGGTGACACCCCTTTGGGAATTGCCCCTCGAAGGGCTGTCTCCTGGGGGCTATTTGTTGCATGTTGAAAGTGGCGTGCATCGCCTTGATCAGAGGGTGATGGTCACCCGCTGAGGAGGGCCTATTTTCGCGGTAGTTCCACAGAATTGGGTTTCGAATTTTCGGGGCCGTTTTGATTGGAGCCAATCCACGCCGCATGAATTACAAGCGACTTAATGACCTCACGGGATGGGCAGTATGGCTCATCGCTTCGGTTGTCTACCTCCTCACGATTGAGCCCACAGCTAGCTTTTGGGACTGTGGTGAGTTCATAGCATCTGCCTACAAGTTGGAAGTTGGTCACCCTCCAGGTGCACCGATGTTCATGTTGTTGGCGCGCTTGTTCTCCATGTTTTTCCCTGCGACGATGGCGGCCACGGCGGTCAATGTCATGAGTGCGATGGCCAGCTCGTTTACCATCCTCTTTTTGTTTTGGAGCGTCACGCACATGGCACGGAAGCTTGCTTTGAGCCGACTTGCTGAAGGGGTGACTGAGTTGTCGGATGGCCAGCGCATCGCGGTTTTGGCCAGTGGTGCTGTAGGGGCGTTGGCGTACACGTTCAGCGACAGCTTTTGGTTTTCAGCGGTAGAGGGCGAGGTCTATGCCTTGTCTTCCTTGTTTACGGCGCTGGTTTTCTGGGCCATCCTCAAGTGGGAGGCGCGGTCGGAGGAGCCGGGCAACTTGCGTTGGATTGTGCTCATTGCTTATCTGATGGGGCTTTCCATAGGGGTTCACCTCTTGAATTTGTTGGCGATTCCTGCCATCGTAGCGGTGTATTACTTCAAGCGGAACACCTTCAAATGGCCCACCTTCATTGGGGCCATGGCCCTCTCGCTCGCCCTCCTGTTGTTTGTGCAGTACGGATTGATTCAAGGGTTCGTGAAGTTCGCAGCCCGCTTTGAGTTGGCTTTCGTGAACAGCATGGGCCTGCCGTTCAATACCGGTGTAGCCGTTTACATCGCCGTGGTCATAGGCTTGATTGTTGCGGCGCTGTGGTGGAGCCGCAAAAAAGGTTGGTGGCAGCTCAATGTGGCCGCCCTTTCAGTGGCGATGATCTTGGTGGGTTACAGCACGTTTGCATTGATTGTCGTGCGTTCTGCCGCGAACCCGCCAATGGATGAAAACAACCCGGAGAACCTCTTTGCCTTGCTCGCGTATTTGAACCGTGAGCAATACGGTGACCGTCCACTGGGCACGGGGCAATATTGGAATTCCCCCAACGACATGGAGGACCCATACAGCGATGGCTCTCCGTCGTATTTCCCGAGTTATAGCGTCTACAAGTCCCGGGGAGCTGTGGATACGCGTGTGGCGACGTTCAAAGACCGCTTTGCAGCGGACAAGTACATGGACGCCAACGAGGGCGACTTCTTGGTGAAGCAGGAGTATGTGGACAGTGGAGAGAAGCGCAATGGGGTGCCGCGTTATGACGACCGTTTCACGATGTTGTTTCCCAGGATGTACTCCGGCCAGGCGAACCACATCGGTGAATACAAGCGGTGGTCCAACTACAAGGGTTGGAATGAGGACGTTGGCTTTGTCAGCCCACTCGACCAAAAGGAGCGCGATGCGGCTGCGTTTGAGCAGCATTTGGCTGGTCGGATTCTGGGGGGCAATATGGATAAAAACGAGTTGAGCCGAACGCTGAACAACCTCTATCGGTCATTCGGGCAACGCTTTGGTGCAAAGTTCGAAGTCCGCAGTGGGACAGAGATTGTTGTGGGTCGAGGCAATGAAGCCCGGCTGGCCGACTTGGGCAATTCAGAGGTGCGCCGCACCTTGGCTCAGATGATGGTGGACGACCTGTCTCAGGGGCTCGATCATGGCCGTACCTATGCCAAAACCTTGCAGCGAAGTCTGAATGGACTCGAGCAGCAGGTGAGGGCTGCCACCAATCGGGCGAACCAGACCCGCTCCTCGGAGGACATTCGCGAAGTGCAGCGCTTGCAAGGGCAGGCCGACCGTTACCACGAACTGCTGATGCCTTCTCAAGGCGAGAATTTGACCTTCTTTGCCCGGTATCAGATCGGATGGATGTACCTGCGCTACTTCATGTGGAACTTCTCCGGACGGCAAAATGACGTTCAGGGCCACGGTGACTTTATCGACGGAAATTGGCTGACAGGTGTGGACTTTTTGGATGCCCAGCGTTTGGGAAGCCGGGAAAATGTGCCGCTCCATCGCACCGAGGACAAGGCCCACAACAACTATTATTTGCTCCCATTCTTGTTGGGCCTCATCGGGGCCATCTTCCAGGCTTTCCGAAGCTGGCGGGACTTTTCTGTGACGGGCTTGTTGTTCATCCTCACTGGCTTTGCCATTGTGGTGTATTTGAACCAATATCCTTTGCAGCCTCGGGAGCGGGACTACGCCTATGTGGGCTCATTTTATGCTTTTGCGATTTGGATTGGCTTAGGGGTGTATGCCTTGTTTGACATGGCGTCCCACCTCAAGGGCAAGTCTTTGGGCATCGCTATGGGCGCACCCTTGGCGTTCGGCGTTGTTCTTTTTGTGCTCGAGTCGGTGGGTGGCGGTGGCCATTCGTTGAGCTATACCGTGTTGTATCTCGGTGTTCTGGGTGCAGGCTTGATGGGCCTGGCCTTTGCATTGGGTCGGTCCGGAAATGAGAAGATGAGTGCGGCGGTGTTGTCAGCGTTGTTGCTGTTGGTTCCCGTTCAAATGGGAGCAGAAGGTTGGAACGACCACAGCCGGGCTGGACGCAGCACGGGCGTAGACATGGCCAAGAATTACTTGGACAGCCTCGCCCCCAATGCCATCTTGTTTACCAACGGTGACAACGACACCTTCCCCCTCTGGTATGTGCAAGAAGTCGAAGGATACCGCACCGATGTGCGCATTGTGAACCTCAGCCTGCTCAACACCGATTGGTATGTAGAGCAGATGAAGCGCCGGGCTTATGACAGCCCTCCTGTGCCCATTCGCATGGGGGAGGAAAAGTACCGCCAGGGCACACGCGACATCGTGCTGTTGGACCCTCCTTCTGACACCAACAACCCATACGTGGACATCGAGACCGCCATGCGTCAGGCATTGGACGATGCCGACATGGTCGACTACGGTGGAGGCCGCAAGTATGCACACTTGCCTTCAAATAGCTTCAGCGTTCCGGTCAACAAAGAGGCGGCCATGAGCTCTGGCCTCGTGCTTCCAGAAGAGCGCAGCCGTGTGGTGGATGCGTTGGAATGGACGGTGACCGACGGCAATGGAACGCCCAAGCAGTACGTACTCAAAAACCAATTCATGGTGATGGAGATCCTGCGCAACAACAACTGGGAGCGCCCAGTGTATTTCGCGGTGACCATCGGCCCGGACAGCTACGTCGGTCTGCAAGACTATTTCCGGTTGGAAGGTTTGGCTTGGCGTTTGGTGCCTGTGAAATACGGTTCCAGAGGAGGTCAGCCCGTGGGCATTGCGCAGGAAATCATGTACACCAACGTTATGGAAGAATTCCAGTGGGGTGGCATGGATGCCGAGGGTGAGATTTACATGGATGAGAACAACCGTAGGATGGCCACGAACATCCGGTTGCAGTTGACCAACCTCGCCGAGTCGTTCGCTCAATCGGGCAAGAGTGGCCGTGGTTTGGAAGTGTTGGAACGGTTGATCGAATCCACGCCAGCGCGCAATGTGCCGTATGACCGGATCATGTTGCCGTCGATTGAGCTGTTGGCGGAGTTTGCGCAAGATGCCAATTTGACGGAGGCACAGCGCCAAAATGCAGGTGCCTTGGCGAAGCAGGTTGGTTCGCAGCTGTTTGCAATGTTGTCCGGCGATGTCAACTATTTCTTCTCTCTGGATGATGCGCACTACGCTGCAGCGAGCAACGAGATTCAAATGGCCATGGCTGTGAGCCAACGGGTTTCGGGTGCTTTGTCCGATGCCCTGCCAGATGATCCTGAAGTCCAAGTCATAGTGGAGGCCATGAGCCAACTGTTGTCAGACAGGTCAGCCCGTCAGAAGGGTCCGCTCTCCGATCCTCCCGTCTTCAATTCGGACGCCCCCTGATGATTGGAAGCGCGGTGAAGGTGGCCATCTTGGCCAGTGGAGAAGGGACGAATGCGGAACGCCTGATTCGGGCCGCACAGGAGCGCAGGGACATCGATGTTGAAGTGGTGGCGACCAACCGCTCTGGTGCGGGTGTGTTGCGGCGTGCGGAAGCCTTGGGGGTCCAGACGATGGTCTTTTCGAAGGCCGAATTCAACGGCGGAACAGTGGCGCGCGATTTGGCCGCTCAAGGGGTGCAGTTTGTGGTGTTGTTGGGCTTTTTGCTCAAAGTGCCCAATGCCCTGATACAGGCGTTTTCTGGGCGTATGTTGAACCTACATCCTGCGCTGCTTCCTGCTTTCGGGGGCAAGGGCATGTATGGAGACCATGTGCACAAAGCGGTGCACCAGGCCTTGCAAAGCGGCACTGTCACTGAAACGGGCATGACCTTGCATTGGGTCGATGCGGGGTATGACACGGGGGCGGTGTTTTTTCAGGCCCATGTGACACTGGATGCGGCCACGGATACTCCGGATACCATCGCAGACAAAGTGCGAAACCTGGAGGTTGAGCATTGCGCGCAGGAGGCCTTGCGTGCCGTGACGGAATGCCTATCCTTGTCTTGAACCATAGACCTTTGACCCACCAGCAAACATGGCTTTTGATTGGACTGAATTGTTAAAGTCGGGGATGGTGATGTTCGCCGTGATCGACATCGTAGGATCCATTCCCTTCTTGCTCGATATCAAGAGGAAAGCAGGGGACATTCACCCTGAACGCGCGAGCCTTGTGGCCTTGGGTATTATGCTGGCTTTCCTTTTTTTGGGCGAAGGGGTCATCAATTTTTTGGGCATTGATGTCAACTCCTTTGCTGTCGCAGGCTCCATTGTCATGTTCTTCATGGCTTTGGAAATGATCTTGGGCATTACCCTTTTTAAGCAGTCTTCCCAATCCATGAAGACGGCGACCATCGTTCCTGTGGCCTTCCCCTTGATTGCGGGAGCCGGCAGCATGACCTCCATCATTTCGTTGCGGGCGGAGTATGCTGCCGTCAACATTGCATTGGCCATTCTGGTGAACATGGCATTGGTGTATTTCGTCTTGCGGATGACCGGTCGCATCGAGCGTATGCTCGGTGAAGGTGGCATTGCGGTGCTCCAAAAGGTGTTTGGCATCATCCTCTTGGCGATCGCCGTCAAGCTGTTTTCGGCCAATGCTGCCATGTTGTTTCAGGTCAATGGCTGACCCGGTTGTGATCCATACCGATGGTGGGGCTTCTGGCAACCCTGGCCCCGGGGGTTATGGAGCCATTCTGCAATGGGGAGGCCACCGCAAGGAGTTTACGGCCGGCTATCGGCTGACCACAAACAACCGCATGGAGTTGCTCGCGGTTATCGTAGCGCTTGAGGCACTCAAGCGGGATGGGGTGGAAGTGTGGGTCGTGAGTGACAGCAAATATGTGATCGACTCGGTGGTCAAAGGATGGGTGTTCAATTGGGAAAAGAAGGGGTTTAAGGGCAAGAAAAACCCGGATTTGTGGATGCGTTTCCTTCGGGTTTACCGCAAGCACAAGGTGCAGTTTGACTGGGTCAAAGGCCATGCTGGGAACCCTATGAACGAACGCGCCGATCAATTGGCCGTGTCGGCCTATAAGAAGAAGGGATTGCTGATTGACGATGGCTATGAGGCCTCCGTGGCTTGACCTTTTTCGAGCGCGGCCCTGACCCACGCGATGCGCTGAAACTTCTTGGGAGCCGCCGCTGAGGCTTGCGACGCTTTACCGTGATCCCCACTGGGAACTGCAATTTCAATGGCGCTCAAAAACAGGCCATGACCACTGTAACGCGGCGGAGTTGGTCCATTTTCTGGTAATGGAGGATACCGGTCTTCACCTGCGATGGGGTGGCCCATTTGGGCGCAGTGCTTCCGGATTTGATGGGTGCGCCCTGTGGTGGGCATCACGGAAAGCAGAGTGGCGGTTCCGTGTACAGGAAGCGGACCAGATGCCAGGGCGCGCCAAGTGGTGTGTGCGGACTTTCCTTCGAGGGGATGCGCGCATTCTCCTGCTCCGGTCAGGGTTCCGGCCACCAAGGCGAGGTACGTTTTTTGAACGCGTTGCTCGGCAAAGGCTGTGCCGATGCTGTGGGCGGTTTTTAAGCTGAGGGCGATACACACCCAGCCAGAGGTGGCGCGGTCGAGGCGGTGGACGGGCTGGGGCCAACGCATGGCATCGGGTTGGAAGGCCCGGAGCGCGGCCACTTGGTCTGGCGTGCCGGCATGGGCAAGATGGGCGAGCCATGCTGCGAGATGCAGCCGCCCAGTGCCCGAAGTGGCCATGCCGGCGGGTTTCCACACAAAAAGGTGGTCGGCTGCAGGAGGACGGTGCCACTTCAGTTGAGAAGGGACACCTGAAATCAGAGGCCGCGGGGGCGTATCGTCTGGTTGAAAGACCACTTCATCTCCTGTTTGGACTTTTCGTGCAGTGTTGGTGGGTATTCCATTGAGTGTTACCTGGCCACGTTCGATGGCTTTTTTGCAGGATTTGCGGCTGGGCAGAAGGGCGGGAAACAGTCCCGGCAGAGCATCCTGTAGGCGCAGACCGTGCCGATCTGAGGCAATTTTAGCGGCTACGCGTGCAAATTCAGGGTGTTTTGGGTGTTCTGGGTCCATGGTTGTTCAAGTGTACGCACGCAGGCGTTGTATTTTTGTGACATGAACATGGGATCTGTTAAGACCGACCTCTACCAGGGGCATGATTACTATATGATGGACGACCTCTTGACGGAGGAGCACAAACTCATCCGCGATGCGGCCCGTGCTTGGGTCAAGCAGGAGGTGAGTCCCATCATTGAAGACGCCGCGGAAACACAGGTTTTCCCCAAGCACTTGCTGCCTGGGCTGGGCGCTATTGGTGCCTTTGGCCCTTACATCCCCGAGCAATACGGTGGAGCGGGACTGGACCAGATTTCCTACGGACTCATCATGCAAGAGTTGGAGCGTTGCGACAGTGGCCTCCGGAGTACTGCTTCCGTGCAGAGCTCTTTGGTCATGTATCCCATCTGGAAGTACGGATCAGAGGAGCAGCGCATGAAGTACTTGCCCAAGCTCGCCACAGGCGAAATGATGGGTTGCTTTGGACTGACTGAGCCTGATCACGGGTCCAATCCGGGTGGCATGATCACCAATTTCAAGGATGCTGGAGACGGAGAGAATGTCATCCTCAACGGCGCAAAATTGTGGATTTCCAACGCTCCGTTTGCCGACATCGCAGTGGTGTGGGCAAAGGACGAGACCGGTCGCATTCACGGCATTGTGGTCGAGCGTGGGATGGAAGGATTCTCCACGCCCAAGATGACCGGCAAGTGGAGTTTGCGCGCTTCAGATACCGGAGAGCTGATTTTTGAGGATGTCAAGGTTCCGAAAGCCAACATCTTGCCTGGCCGCTCTGGATTGGGTGCTCCTTTGAGCTGCTTGGACAGTGCGCGATACGGAATTGCATGGGGCGCGATTGGTGCTGCATTGGATTGTTATGATGCCGCTTTGCGCTATGCCAAGCAGCGCGAGCAGTTCGGTCGTCCCATTGCCGGATTCCAGTTGCAGCAGAAGAAGTTGGCGGAGATGATCACGGAGATCACCAAGGCCCAGCTCCTCACCCTGCGCCTCGGACAGTTGCGCAATGAAGGCAAGGCGACCAGCGGCCAGATTTCAATGGCCAAGCGCAACAACGTTGAGATCGCCATCAACATCGCGCGCGAGGCGCGTCAGGTCCTCGGTGGCATGGGCATTACCGGAGAGTATCCCATCATGCGCCACATGATGAACCTAGAGTCCGTGATCACTTACGAGGGAACCCACGACATCCACTTGCTCATCACGGGCCTCGACATTACCGGTGAGAACGCCTTCAAGTGAGGGCCTGATCCACGATCATGTCTGTCGCTGCGGAAGCCCACCACCGCCGCATCGCGGAGATGACCTTTGCCTCCGTGCACCCTTGCTACGTCACCAAGGTGGCACAGAAGGGACGAACCGAGGAGGAGCTTCAGACGGTCCTGAAGTGGCTTACGGGCTATTCTGATGCCCAATTGCAAGCCCACGTGGAGCGCCAGTCCACATTGGCTGAATTCTTCGAAGAGGCGTCCGTGAACTCCTTATCCTCTGAGGTCAAGGGGGTCATTTGCGGGTACCGCATCGAGGAATTGGACAATGACCTGACCCGACAAGTTCGGGTGATGGACAAGCTCGTTGATGAGTTGGCCAAGGGACGTGCGATGGACCGCATCCTCCGCACCGAAACCTGATCAGCCCTGGTGGGCGTCCGCATCGCTGAGGAAAGGCAGTTTCCGGCGGAATGCAGTCATTTCTTCCCGACTCAGGACGGCCTTGAGGTTGGCTGGTTGGCCTTTCCCGCCGGCATCGGCGAGCAGGTTCCCGGCGAAATTGGCGATGAGGCTGTCCCCGGCATAATGGTGGCCATTTCCGTCTGTGCCCGACCGATTGAGGCCGATGACGAAGCATTGGTTCTCTATGGCGCGCGCTTGCAAAAGCGTCCTCCAGGCGGCACTGCGTGTTTCGGGCCAGTTGGCCACGTAGATGGCGAGGTCGTAGGGCACATCGCGGTTGTTGCGCACAAACACGGGAAACCGGAGGTCGTAGCAGACCTGAAGTAGGATGCGGAAACCCCGAAACTCGAGCTCTACCCGGTCTTCACCGGCTTTGAAATGGTCGTGTTCCCCTGCGAGGGTGAAGAGGTGACGTTTGTCGTAGTGCGTGGGCGATCCTTCGTTGGAAGGGGGCACAAACCAGCAGCGGTTGCGGGGCATGCCCGCGTGGTCATGGCATGCCACGCTGCCGACGATGGCGGCATCGAGTTTATCGGCCCAACCTTGCATCCAATCGAGCGTATTGTCGGGACTTTCAGGGTGTTCTAACGGGGGCCAGCTGAAACCAGTGGTGAACATTTCGGGGAGCACCACCACATCGCAACGGTCGCTCTCGAGCTCAGAGAGCAGGACGTCGAAATGGGCCAGGTTGGCACTGGGGTCTCGCCAATAGAGGTTGGATTGAAGGCCGACGATATGGAGTTCAGCGGGCATGGTCGGCAGCAATGTGGCGCAAGCATTCGATGGCGGCATCAATGGTGGCATCTTCTTTGGCGATGCACAGCCGGATCATTGGGCGCGGGGGTGTAAAGAAGGCGTCGAGGGGAATGGTGGCGAGGCCATGGGTGCGGGTCCAAGTGCGCGCCCATTTGCCGTCATTGTTGGCGATGAGTGCACTGGCGTCGAGCACTTGGAAGAATCCCCCTTCCGCGGGGGCGAAGCGCCAGGCAGTGTCGCGGATGCCCTGCAGCAATCGGTCGCGTTTGCGGCCGTAAAGGTCTGCAAGCCCGTTGAGGTGGTCTTCGGCTTCGGCGGTGGGAAGGAACTGTTCGAGTGCTGCCTGCAGTGGCGCGCCTGTCGAGAAGACATCATACTGGTGCACCTTTCGAACTTCGGCCATCAAGGGGGCGGGCCCTACGGCCCACCCAATCTTCCATCCGGTGATCTGGAGGAGCTTGCCAAAGCTGCCAAATACCAGGCTGCGTGCTGTGAGCGCAGGATGCGCTGCGACAGAGGTTTCGGGACGTCCGTCGTGCACAATCGGGCCGTATACCTCGTCACTCAACACCAACGTTTCTGTGCCTTCGAGCTGCGCAGCAAGACCGTCCAAGAATCCCGGAGGGCAGATGGTGCCCGTAGGGTTGTGGGGCGTGTTGAGGATGACCATCCTGGTCTGGGGACCGCAGGCTTGGCGCAGGGCCTGGAGGTCCCACTGTCCTGCCTCGTCGAACAAAGGCACCCCTTTCAATGCTCCACCGGCGAGTTGAACGGCGGGTGCATAAAGGTCATAGGCTGGAGTTTGCACCACCACCTCTTGGCCGCGGTGCACCAGGGCTTGGATGGCGGCGAAAATCAAAGAGGAGGCACCGGCTCCAATGGTGCATTCGTTGTCCACATCATAAGACGCGCCATGGCGTTGGGCATGGTGGTTGCAAATCCATTGGCGCAGGCCAGCGCGCCCCGCCATAGGGGCATATTGGTGTACTCCATCCCTGAGCGCTTGTTCTGCTGCCGCGACCAAGCCCGGAGGCGGAGGTAAATCTGGAAACCCTTGCGCCAAATTCAAGGCGCCGTGCTCCACGGCCAGTGCCGACATCTCCGTAAAGATGGTGGTCCCGAGGCCGGGCAGTTTGCTGTCGGCTGTCCCTTGCAAGGGCTTAGTCGTCGAGGGTCTGCTTGACTTCGACTTCCTCGTATGCTTCGATGATATCGCCCACCTTGATGTCATTGAAACGGTCGACGTTCAAACCGCACTCGAGGCCTTTCTTGACTTCTTTGGCGTCGTCTTTGAATCGCTTCAAGGAACCGAGGCTGCCTGTGTACACCACTACGCCTTCTCGGATCACGCGGATGTTGTGGTTTCTTTGAATGACACCGTCTTGGACGAAGCAACCTGCAATCGTGCCGACTTTGGAGATCTTGAAGGTTTCGCGGATTTCCGCAGTACCGACAATGCGCTCTTCGATTTTGGCAGAAAGCAAGCCTTCCATCGCCTCCTTCATCTCTTCGATGGCTTGGTAGATGATGGAGTACAAGCGAATCTGAATGCCTTCCCGTTCGGCAAGCTTTCGGGCGGTGCCACTGGGTCGGACTTGGAAGCCGATGATGATGGCTTCAGAAGCAGAGGCCAGAAGGACATCGCTTTCTGAAATCTGTCCAACGGCTTTGTGGATGACGTTGACCTGCACTTTTTCTGTGCTTTGCTTGATCAATGAATCCGCCAAAGCTTCCGTGGAACCGTCCACGTCGCCTTTGATGATGAGGTTGAGCTCCTTGTATTCGCCCACTGCAATCCGTCGTCCCAATTCTTCGAGGGTGACTTGCTTTTGCGTCCTGATGCCTTGTTCGCGCTGCAGCTGCTGGCGTTTTTGGGCGATCGTCCGGGCTTCTTTTTCGTTTTCGAAGATGTGGAACTCGTCTCCCGCATTGGGGGCACCGTCCAATCCTAGAATGGAAACAGGCATAGAGGGTCCAGCTTCCTTCAGGGCTTCACCGCGCTCATTGGTCATGGCGCGGACCTTGCCGCTGTATTGACCTGCGAGCATGGGATCGCCGACTTGCAAAGTGCCGGCTGACACGATCAGGTTGGTCACATACCCTCGGCCTTTGTCGAGGCTGGACTCGATGATGGTGCCGACTGCGCGCTTTTTGGGGTTGGCCTTCAGCTCGAGCAGTTCGGCTTCGAGGGTCACCTTTTCCAGCAATTCTGGGATGCCCAATCCGGTTTTCGCAGAAACTTCTTGGCTCTGCGTTTTGCCGCCCCACTCTTCCACTTGGATGCCGAGCTCGGCGAGTTCCGTGCGGATTTTGTCGGGGTTGGATTCCTCGCGGTCGCACTTGTTGATGGCGATGATGAAAGGAATTTCAGCAGATTGGGCGTGGCTGATGGCCTCCTTGGTTTGCGGCATGACCGCGTCGTCCGCCGCCACAATGATGATCGCGAGGTCGGTAACCTGGGCACCCCTTGCCCGCATGGCGGTAAAGGCTTCGTGACCGGGAGTATCGATGAAGGTCATGCGGGCGCCATCTTCGAGCACCACGCTGTACGAACCAATGTGCTGGGTGATGCCGCCGGCCTCACCGTCGATGACGTTGGATTTGCGGATGTAGTCGAGCAATGAGGTCTTACCGTGGTCGACGTGGCCCATGACTGTGACAATGGGCGGACGTGAAAGGAGGTCCTCCTCGCTGTCTTGTTCGACCTCGATGGCCTCTTGCACTTCGGCAGACACGAAGTCTACACCGTAGCCGAACTCCTCGGCGATGATGCCGATGGTTTCTTTGTCAAGCCTTTGGTTGATGGACACCATCATGCCCAAAGACATGCAGGCGGAGATGATCTCGTTGACCGAGACATCCATCATGGTAGCGAGTTCTGACGCCGTTACAAATTCGGTGAGCTCGAGGGTGTGCGCCGCCTCCATTTGAGCGAGTTGCTCGCGTTCGGCACGTTCCTGCTTGGCATCCCGTTTTGCACGGCGGGTCTTGGCGCTGGCTTGGGTCTTCTTTCCCTTGCTCAGACGGGCCAGGGTTTCCTTGATCTCCTTTTGGATGTCCTTTTCGGAGATTTCTTTCTTGGGTGCGCCGGTGACGGTGCGGCCCCGTTTTCCTGCCTGTTTTCCTGCGGCCTCGACGTCCACCTTGGTGATGCGCTTTCTCTTGCGCTTCTCGCCAGCTGTGGTGGGCTTTTTCTCGACGGGCAGTTTGATTTTTCCGACGACGGTGGGTCCGGTGAGCTTCTCTGCTTTGGCGCGCATCACTTCCACTTCCGGCTTTTTGGGAGCATCGGTGGGTGGTGCAGTGGATGTAGCGGGAGCCGGCGCAGCAGGTGCCTTTGCGGCGGGAGTCGGCGCAGTTTTTGCGGCGGGGGCAGCAGTCGCTGCTGGAGTGGCTTTTTGTCCGGCCGGCTTTTTGCCCTTTTTCTTAGGGTTGACGGCATCCAAGTCCACTTTTCCGACAATCTTGACGGGAGAAGGGACACTGGGTTTGGCCTCTGGTTCGGGCTTTTCGGGAGCAGGATCGGCTTCAGTTGGGGCTTCTTCAGCTTTGGGCTGTTCAGCCGCTGGCGCCTCTTCTTTGGGCGCCTCTGGTGCTGCTGGTGCTTCTTCCGGAACTTCTTCTGACGCTGTTTCCGCAGGCGCTTCTGCCACGGGAGCGGCTTCTACAGGAGCCTCGGGTTCAGGCGCAACTGCAGGCTCTTCAGCCGGAGCAGGCGCTGCCGCTTCAGGCGTTGGTTCTGGTTCTGCGGCGGGCGCAGGTGCGGGGGCTTCTGCAGGTGCAGCAGCCTCGGCTTCTGCCTTACGCTTCGAGTCCACTGCCAGAGCCTCCATCTCCAGCAAGGTTTTCGATTTCTGCTTGGACTTCTCCTTGGCCGCTTTTTCGTCGGCGAAGTTGGAACGCACCAAGGCGTATTGTTCCGGCTCCAACTTGGTGTTGGGCTTGCGTTCGACTTCGATTCCTTGGGAGGATAGGAATTCGACGATCGAGTCGACACCGAGGTTGAACTCTCGGGCGACTTTACTGAGGCGTACCGGTTTGGAAACTTCTGACATGTGCGGCTTTCCGGGGACTATCGTTGACGTGAGGTGGGCGGGTTCTGGATGGAACCGATCAGGTATCGAATTCTGATTTGAGGACCTTCATGACCTCTTCGACGGTCTCCAACTCAAGGTCTGTTCGATTGGCCAGGTCCTCCACGGTGAGGTTGAGAACGCTGCGCGCAGTGTCACATCCGATTTTTTCGAGTTCCTCGATGATCCAGGCATCGATTTCGTCCTTGAACTCCTTGAGTTCGACATCGTCGATTTCCGTTTCGCCTTCGCGGTAAACGTCGATTTCATAACCGGTCAAGCGACCGGCCAATTTGATGTTGTGTCCACCTTTACCGATGGCCAGAGATACCTGGTCGGGTTGGAGGTAAACCTCTGCCCGTTCACCTTTGATGGTGATCGAAGAAATCTTGGCGGGACTGAGGGCACGTGCGATCAAGAGTTGGTCGTTGGCCGTGTAGTTGATGACGTCGATGTTCTCGTTCTTCAACTCGCGGACAATGCCATGGATCCTGGATCCTTTCATGCCAACACAAGCGCCGACTGGATCCACGCGGTCGTCGTAGGATTCCACAGCCACCTTGGCACGGTCGCCTGGGGCGCGCACCACTTTCTTGATGGTGATGAGTCCGTCGTAGATCTCGGGAACCTCTTGTTCGAAGAGGCGTGAGAGAAACTCTGGTGCCGTTCTGGAAAGGATGATCCGGGGGTTGTTGTTCCGAATGTCGACTTCTGCTACAACAGCGCGAACGGCGTCTCCTTTGCGGAAGAAATCCCCGGGGATTTGCTGGTCGCGCGGCATGATGAGTTCGTTGTCATCGTCGTCGACGAGCAAGATTTCACGCTTCCAAATTTGGTAGACCTCTGCAGAAATGATTTCGCCAACGCGGTCCTTGTATTTGCGGTAGAGCGCGTCCTTTTCCAGCTCCATGATCTTGCCCGCTAGGTTCTGGCGCATCGAGAGCACGTTTCGGCGGCCAAAGTCCACGAGCTTGATTTCCTCAGAAACTTCCTCACCCACCTCAAAATCGTCTTCGATTTTCAGAGCGTCAGCAAGCCCGATTTCAGCAACGGGATCTTCGACCTCACCGTCTTCGACGATTTCGCGGTTGTGCCAAATTTCGAGGTCACCCTTTTCGGGGTTAATGATGATGTCAAAGTTGTCATCTGCCCCGTACTTCTTGATGATCATATTCCGGAACACTTCCTCGAGAATACCCATCATGGTCTCGCGGTCGATGTTCTTCAACTCCTTGAACTCCCTGAAGGAGTCGACTAGGTTCACCGTATCCATTATTGCTTGAATGAGATCTTGACTTTCGTTGTGGCGATGGCGTCCCAGCCCAGCTCATGCCGGTCTGTGACCCATTCCTTGGCCTTGCGGCCTTCTATTCTTCTTTTTTCTGTGTGCTCCACCACAATCCCGTCGTCCGAAATTGAGGTGAGCGTGCCTTCAATCTTATGTCCGTCGTGCTGTTGAACAGCGACTTCACGGCCCACATTCTTTTCATATTGTGGCCGAATCTTCAACGGTTGGTCGAGCCCTGGCGTAGACACCTGCAGCGAAAAATCGTACAGGTCCCGGTCGAGCTCATCTTCGATCATCCTCGAAATGGCCACACAACGCGAGATGGGCATGCCTTCCGGAGCGTCCACCAAAACGCGGATGTCAGCACCTTCTGAGACGTGGACGTCCACGAGAAAGCCGCCTTCTGTTGCGAGATGGCTTTCAACCCATTGGCGGATATCCTGAGCGTTGATCATGTGGTTTTAATCGCAATTTTGGGGAAGAAGAAGGGGGGCTTTCGGCCCCCCTTTCCTATCATTTCCCATCGTTGACAGTGCGAAAGTAGGCAAAATCCTTGTGATGCCCGCAGTGGGCAAGGCTTGTTGGTCACATCTTTGCTTCATGTCGCATGTTCTTCGAATGATCGCAGAAGGGGAGCACCAGCAGCAGGACTTCAAAACGCGCATTGACGACAGCCGCAAAATCGCGCGGACGTTGGTGGCTTTTGCCAATGCCGATGGTGGCCGTCTGTTGATCGGTGTGAAAGACAATGGAATGGTCAGTGGTGTGCGTGTGGATGAGGAATTGCACATGGTAGAAGCGGCCGCGGAGATGTATTGTCGTCCTGCAGTGGCATTTCAATCTCAAGTGTGGAAGGCGGACATTAGAAGCGTGGTCGAAGTGGTGGTTGAACCATCGCGTCAGCGGCCGCACCGGTGTGAAGTGGAAGAGGGCCGTTGGGCCGCATTCCTCAGGTTGGAGGACGAGAACATTCAAGTCAACGCTGTGCTGGCCCGCTGTTGGGACCACCGGTTTCGCGCTGACCGCCCTGCCTTTGAGTACGACAAGAACGTCGGAAAGCTTTTCAAGTCGTGGCGCAATGGCAAGCTGTTGGGTTTTCGACAGGTGTCGCGTACGGTGCGCAAACCCGCTGGTGCGGTTGAGGATTTGCTCGCCCTTTTGGTCGGATGGGGTATTGTTGAAATGGTACTCGGCGATCGGAATTTTATGTACGGTTTGGCCGACGAAGAGGCGCTCGCCAATTTGGAAACGCGCGGTCCAGCTTTGTTTGACCTCTCGGTATTGCCTCCTTCGCCCAAGGTGCGGAGATTGCGGCCCCGTGGGTTGCGTCCAGTAGATGCCCGCACAATGCCACCTGATTCCTGACCTTCGCGGCGTGCTGCAACACAATAATTTCTACCTGAGCGGCGTCATGATGGCCGCAGACCCTATGGACAACTATCGATACCGCTTCTGCAATTGGGGCCTTCGGGCCGGGGCTTTGGACCGCGTTTGGGCCATGGGTGCCTTGGTTGTTTCCATGCTCTGGTGCACCGTGGGATTGGCACAAATTGAGACCGGTTCTTGGCAAGATCAGCCCAACTTCAGTAAGGCCCAGGCGGTGGCAGCAGCCCAGGGCTCACCTGTGGTTTTAGTGGGTGGCGAAACCGCGGTTTTCGCTCTGGGTTTGGATGCCGATGGCCGGCCCAATGGAGAGGTGCAGAAGTTCGGAAAAGCCGATGGGCTGAGTCGGGCTGAAATCGCAGCTGTGGCCCTGGCTCCGGAATGGGGCAAGGCCATTGTCGGCTACGACGAGGGTACATTTGATTTGGTCGATGTGGATGTGGATGGGACCCTCGGAGGGGTGCTGTCTGTCCGAGATTTGGCCGAGGCTGACCTGCCGGGCAACAAACGGCCCAATCAATTGGCTGTTTCCGGCAAGTCGCTGCTGGTCTGCACGGACATTGGTGTGGTGGAGTACGACCTTGAAGCATTGGAGGTCAGAGACACTTGGAAATTGGAGCAGAACGGCGAAGCATTGGCCGTGCGCTCTGCCGCATTGAGCGCTGGTCGGTGGTGGCTGGCCACATCTGATGGACTGTGGTCGGCTCCAGAAAACGCCGCCTTTCCTGGTGACCCAGCTTCATGGGAGCAGGAAGAGGCTTTGACCGCACTTGGCGTGCAAGACTTGAGGAGCATTGTGGTGGGCACCGATGGTCGAATGGCGGTGTTGCATCATCGCGAAGGACCCGATGCCATTTGGGTGGGTCTTCCTGGCGCTACACCATGGACAGACGTGGCTTCGGGGTTGTCCGAGAACTGGACCGGTTTGACGTCCGATGGTGAGCACCTGTGGGTGACCACTCCATTTGGGGTTTTGGAAACCAGTGATGAATGGCTGCCAGAGGCATTGCGGTCCAATGTGGGCAATGTGTTTTTGCAGCCCAACGGGGCAGCGGCAGTGGCCGGCGGTTGTTGGATCGCCAATGCACACTCGGGCTCCATTTGGCTGGAGCGGGGAGGTCAAGAAGCATCTTTTGACGGTCCCTATGCACCCAACGGTCCCCGTTCCAATTCGACATGGAGATTGGACGCTTGGAATGACCGTTTGTGGGTGGCCACAGGAGGCACAGAATCCAGTGGTGTTCCCCTTTACAGAAGGGAAGGTTTCAGCGGCCGAAAGGGCAACTTTTGGTGGACGGTTCCACCGCCCGAGGGCGAGGCTGGAGGCGATGGAGTCCAAGATCCTATGGATGTGAGCATTGACCCCACCCGACCGGAAAATGCAGTCTTTGGGAGTTTGGAAGAGGGCCTGATCCAATTGGAGAGATTTCAGATCGTGCAGTATTGGAACCCCTCAAATTCGCCGTTGGAATGGAATGCCAATTGGGAAAGTCCGCGGTGTTCGGCGCCCGCCTTGGATTTTGACCGTCAAGGGAATTTGTGGGTGTTGAACGAGGGCACGGAAAACCCACTCAAACTGCTCGATGCCGAAGGAGCTTGGCATGTGTTCGAAGTGGAGGGGTTGAATGTCTCCACCCGTTTCATCAGGGTCCTGGCGACTCAAAACGACCAGGTTTGGATTTTGCTTGGAGACGGTGAAGGCGTGGCGGTCATTTCTACAGCAGGTACGCCGTCGGACCCCACGGACGACGACGTGCGTTTCTTGACCCAACAAGAAGGAGAAGGGGGGTTGCCCAGCTCATCGGTGTATTCGGTGGAGGAAGATCTGGATGGAGAGATTTGGATCGGGACATTGCAGGGTCCTGCAGTTTTTTACCAGCCCCAAGCCTTGTTTACGGCCGAAGGTTTTGATGCACAGCAGATTCTCATTGAGCAGGACGGGAATTTTCAGTTTTTGTTGGAGACAGAGACGGTCTGGGACATAGCGCTGGATGGTGGCAACCGCAAGTGGCTGGCCACAGTAAACAACGGCGCTTTTCTGCTGAGTCCAGATGGCCGCTCACAAGTGGCCCATTTCACGGTGGACAACAGTCCGCTCCTGTCCAATGAGGTCTATGACATTGCCATTGACCAAGAAAGTGGCCTTGTCTATTTCGCAACTCCACAAGGGTTGACCTCACACCGCGGCGAAGCCACCAACTTCAATTTGGAACTTGAAAGTAAAGGGTTGCGCATTTTCCCGAACCCATGGCGTCCCGAATATGAGCCTGTGGTGACCATTGATGGCCTGGCCTTTGACTCAGAGGTGCACATTTTGAATGCTGGTGGAGAGCGCGTAAAAAAGGTCGAAAGCGCCGGAGGACGCGCGGTTTGGGACACCATGGATGACCTCGGGCAGCCGGTTCCGGAAGGCGTGTATTTCATGTTGGTCGGTGAAGCTTCTGGAAAGACCGGAGCTTCGGGCAAAATGGTCATCTTGCGCTGATGCAAATGCGGAATGCTTTGGCTTTAGCCTCGGTTTTTTTGTGGGTGGGCCAGTCAGTGTCTGCGCAAGACAACGTGTCCTGGTGGCGGCAAATGTTTGGAGAGGGCAAGGCGGCCAAAGAAGCGGCCGTTGAACCTGAAATTCCCGTGTTGCAGGACTCAACGCTTGAAGTCCAGCCCGTGGAGGTAGAGAAGCAGCCCGACGAGCCCCTTGAAATCACTCCTGTTGACATCGCTTGGGGATCGGTGGACTGGAATGTCCCTCGGGAAATTGAGGCGTTGGATTCTTTGCATACCCCATTGGAAGACCTTCGAATTCCAGGATTTCGTGTTCAGCTTTTCATGGGGAGATTGGATTCAGCCCGTTCCCTGCGACAGCACATCTCTACGCAGCTCAACCTCGAATTTGAGGTTCACTTGACGCCTTACCCTCCCATTTTTGGAGTGCAGGTGGGGGATTTCCGGACCGCATTGGAGGCTCACCGGGCAAAAAGGGCATTGAAATCAAGGTTTCCGAGCGCCTTGGTGGTGCCTGCGGAATTGACCGTAGAAAGGGCATTTCCGGTAGCGGGAGAATGCATTCGGACCCCTTGAATGCAAGTTGAACACACCTTTCAGAGAATCTCGAGCATCAAGGCCTGCAAGGACGGGGTTTGAGTTCTACATTTGCCCGCGAAAATCAAGCGGTAAATATGTTCGTATTCGAGAGCGCGAAGCAGGTCCTCTTCAACTGGAGGAGATTGGCTTACATCGTGGCGGTCGCAACGCTCGCAGCCCCAACATCCCTTCACGCGGGTATTTGGGATGAGGGTGACATTGAAAATGGCCAAGCCCTGTTCAACGCGAATTGTGCATCGTGTCACCTTGTGACCAATGAAGTGTTGGCTGCCCCTGGCCTTGCCGGGATCGCAGATCGTTGGGGCTCCAGTGAAGAGATTTTGGTCCAATGGATCCAGAATCCTCAGGCTGCAGCAGCTACTGGAGACTCCTATGTGAAGTCTTTGGTAGACCGTTATGTTGGAACCTACGGATGGATGACCGCGCAAGCGGTGAGCGCAGACGATGTCAAAGACATTATGGCCTATGTCCAGAATCCCCCTGACGTCGTGGCCACAGCCGACAACGGAACAGATTGCCCCACCATTTACGACGCCATCGAAGAGGAGCAGAGTGCCAACGGCACGATCTGGTTCTTGATCCTTTTGACGCTGTTCTTAATCATCGCGTTGAGTGCAGCGACCGTTCGCAAGTCCTTGGAAAAGGCAGCCAATGTGGCTTCAGAGACCGATGACGCCCCTTACGCTGTGCGGTTGAGTGCATGGGCTTGGGACAACCGGACCTTTGTAAGCATCCTCAGTTTGTTTGTAGTGGCTTACTTCGTGGTGATTGGCTACCAAGCTTTGATGGGTGTGGGGGTTTATCAGGGATACAGCCCAGACCAGCCCGTCAAGTTCATTCACAGCGTGCACGTCTGCGAGAACGAAGTGGATTGTCAATACTGCCACCACAGTGCCTATGAGTCGAAGCACGCGGGCATTCCTTCTACCAACGTCTGTATGAACTGCCACAAGGCGGTCAAGAAGGGCAGCCGATACGGTGAAGTCGAGATTGGCAAAATCTATGCGGCCATTGGTTTTGACGCTGCTTCAGGCACCTACCTCGACGGCGAAGGCCAAAACGGATATCAAAGTCCACAGGACGATTTCCAAGGCGAACCCCTCAAGTGGAACAAGGTGCACAACCTGCCGGACCACGTGTTCTTCAGCCACCAGCAGCACGTTGTTGTCGGCGGTCTGGAATGCCAAAACTGCCACGGAGACGTCGGCAAGTACACGGTGGGGCGTGTGGCTCCAGTAGAGGAGATCAACGGCTTGGTGGACGATTTCCCAGGATTGATTGAATTGTCAAAGCCCACCTTGACCATGGGGTGGTGCATTGAGTGTCACAACAAGGCGGAGATCAGCTTCGCTTCATCTGGCTACTACGAAGACATACACGACCGGCTCAAAGATGACCTGCGAGGGAACGAGGAGTTGCGCCGTTATATGGAAGACGAAAAAACGACAGTAAAGGAACTCGGGGGCTGGGAATGCTCCAAGTGCCACTACTGATCGACTGTTTAAAGCAAATCAGGGATCTGCCCCATGGCTGACAACAAGATTTACTGGTCCGGACTCGAAGAGTTGGACCGCACCCCAGAGTTCGAAAGGATCGAATCACAGGAATTTCCTGCTGAACGTCCCGTCGATGACTTCATAGCCGATGATCGGCTTCAGAGGGCCAACACTGGCCGCCGGGACTTCCTCAAGTTCATGGGATTCAGCGTGACTGCTGCGACCCTCGCTGCGTGCGAGACGCCGGTGGTCAAGTCGATTCCTTACACGAACAAGCCGGAGGAGATCACCCCTGGTGTCGCGAACTATTACGCGTCGACGTTCTATGATGGACACGACTTCGTCAATGTTTTGGTCAAGACGCGTGAGGGCCGCCCGATTTTTGTGAAGAGCAATACGGAGACCGGTTTCGGTCGTGTGAACGCTCGGGTCAATGCATCGGTATTGGGTCTGTATGATTCCGCACGATTGCAAGCACCACACCTCAATGGTGAGGAGACCACATGGGCGTCTTTGGATGCTGCGGTTCAAAAAGGAATGTCCGGAAGCGGCCGCAAGGTGCTCTTGACGGGCACGGTGATGAGCCCCAGCATGAAGCGGGCCATTGCTGCATTGGAGGCGTCTGTTGGATTGGAGCATGTTCAGTGCGATTCAGTCAGCTACAGTGCGACAACAGAGGCGATGAATGCAGACTACGGTCGCCGCGTATTCCCCTCTTACCAATTTGGAAAGGCCGAGACCGTGGTGTCTCTGAATGCAGACTTCCTCGGTACTTGGGGAGACAACGTTTGGTATACCGCAGAATGGGCCAAGACCCGCCGTCCGGAAGACGGTGGCATGAGCCGCTTGCACGCTTTTGAAAGTGGCATGTCCCTCACCGGGTCCAACGCGGACTCGCGTACCCGTGTAAAGCCCTCTGAGCAGGGCCGTGTGGCTGCTGCATTGTTGCGGGAGTTGTCGGGTGAAGGAGCCGCAGTATCTCTGGATGAGGCCGTGTTGGCCAGCGTCAAGGCTGCAGCTGCAGACTTGAAGCGTGCTGGAGCCAAAGGGTTGGTGGTCGCTGGAGACAACGACCTCGCTACCCAGCGCATTGTGAGTGCCATCAACCGCACCTTGGGTGCTGTTGGCACAACGGTGGAGTTGCACGAAAAGCCCAGTTTGTATCAGGGTGATGACGCTGCTTTTGCCGCGCTTGTGAGCGACATGAACGCCGGTAAAGTCGGAGCGCTCATCGTGGACGGGATCAACCCATCTTATCATGCAGCGGATGCGAAAGCGTTCAATGCGGGATTGGATAAAGTGGGCTTCAGTGTTTCAACAGCATTGTTTGCCGATGAGACCGCGAGCCGTTGCACAGCGATGGCACCTGCACACCATTGGCTTGAGGGCTGGAACGACCTCCAGATTGACCCCAACCGTGTAGACCTGGTGCAGCCGGCCATCCAGCCGCTGTACAACACGCGTCAAACGGCTGAAAGCCTCATGAATTGGGCCGGTCAGCCAGTGGATGGTTACACCTTATTGCGCCAAACACACAGCGCTGCTTACACGGCAGATGCCATGTACACGGACCAGAATTGGAATACAGGCGTACACAACGGCTTCTTGGCCGTGGCGGCTCCCGAAGAATCCGAGGCTGTGTTCACTGGAGCGGACCTCGGTGGCGCGCTGCGCACAGTGGCCGCCCGCAAGGGAGGAACCTTTGAACTCGATGTTTACCGCAAGGTGGCCATCGGTGATGGACAGCAGGCTGGCAACCCCATGTTGCAGGAGACACCTGACCCGATCACCAAGACAACCTGGGACAACTATGTGACCATGGCCCGCGCGGACATGGAAGCGATGGGACTCAACACCTACATCGCCCAGGAAGACCCCGCTTCTGTTGTCAAAGTGACGGCAGGAGGAAAGTCCGTTGAGCTGCCCGCTTTCCCTCAGCCAGGTCAAGCACCAGGCACCTTGGGCATTGCCTTGGGTTATGGCCGAGGCGCTGGCAACGAAGCCATCGGAAAGGCAGCCTATCAGGTGGGCGAAGGTGGCGATCACCTCGCCGATGCAGAAGGCAACCTCGTGCCCATCGGAAAGAATGCTTTTGGATTGGCTCCGGTGGTAGGCGGAATGCCTGCGCGCGCAGTGTATGACGTGAGCATCGAAGCGACGGGAGGCACTTACCCCTTGGCTTGTACACAGATTCAGCACACCTATATGGGTCGTGACTCTGTTGTGAAGGAGACCAGCCTCGACGATTACTTGGCCGAAGCGGATGCCAAGCGCGGCGACGCCAGTTGGAACAAGACCATTGGGTTGAATGTCCATGACGACATCAACGGAGACGGTGAAATCAACGCCCTTGACAAAAAGGCAGCGGGTGAGTTCGACATGTGGCACGAGCATGCTGTAGACGGTGTGGGTCACCGCTGGGGCATGGCCATCGACCTGACCAGCTGTATCGGTTGTAGTGCTTGTGTGACGGCTTGTCACATTGAGAACAACGTCCCTGTTGTCGGAAAGGATGAGGTCCGCCGTCACCGCGACATGCACTGGATGCGCATCGACCGTTTCTATGCTTCCGATTGGAACATGGAGCGTGGAGAGGCAGAAGGAGTCGGCGTCATTTCGACCTACGGCAAAATGGAGGAGCCGGGTGCCAACCCGCAGACGGTTCACATGCCCATGATGTGCCAGCACTGCAACCACGCTCCTTGTGAGACGGTGTGTCCAGTGGCGGCAACAACCCACTCCAATGAGGGGGTCAACCAGATGACCTACAACCGTTGCATCGGAACGCGTTACTGCGCGAACAACTGCCCCTTCAAGGTGCGCCGATTCAATTGGTTCCACTACCCTGGATACGACAAGTTCCAAAACTTCAACCCCGCCCAAGACGCCATTCAAAGGATGGTGCTCAATCCAGACGTCGTTGTCCGGAGCCGCGGAGTAATGGAGAAGTGCAGCTTGTGTGTTCAGCGTACGCAAGGAGCAAAGCTGGAGGCCAAGAAGGCGGGTACACCGCTGGAAGATGGCAGCGCCATCACGGCGTGCGCTGAGGCCTGTCCTACCAACGCGATCACTTTTGGCGACCTTAACGACAACGCCAGTGAAGTGCGCGCCACTTACGACAACAACCGGACTTACCACGCCTTGGAGGAGGTGGGCATACAGCCCAACGTCGCCTACTTGACGAAGGTCCGCAACACCCCTAAGGCCTGAGACCATGCAACAGGAAGCCGCCATTCGGGAACCCCTGATCTTGGGGAACAAGAGTTACAAGGACATCACCGATGATGTCGTTGGCCCCATCCAAGGCAAAGCGCCCCTGGGATGGAAGATCATGATCACCATCTCCAGCGTCATCGCTTTCTACGGAGTGGGATGCATTCTGTATCTGATCGGCACAGGAATTGGTGTTTGGGGCCTCAACAAGACCGTGGGTTGGGCTTGGGACATCACCAACTTCGTCTGGTGGGTTGGAATCGGACACGCAGGGACCTTGATCTCTGCAGTGCTTCTGTTGTTCCGGCAAAAGTGGAGGATGGCCATTAACCGTTCTGCGGAGGCCATGACCATTTTTGCGGTCATCATGGCGGCTGTCTTTCCGGGCATTCACATGGGCCGGATTTGGGTGAGCTACTGGGTATTGCCGCTTCCGAACCAATTCGGTTCACTCTGGGTGAATTTCAACTCACCCTTGCTGTGGGACGTATTTGCCATCTCGACTTACTTCTCGGTGTCACTGGTCTTCTGGTACATCGGTTTGATTCCTGACTTTGCCACCATCCGCGACCGGATGACCAAGCCGCTTCAAAAGAAGATCTACGGTTTGTTGAGCTTCGGATGGAGCGGACGGGCCAAGCACTGGACCCGATTTGAAGAGGTGAGCTTGGTGCTTGCAGGCATCGCCACACCACTGGTCTTCTCTGTGCACTCCATCGTATCCATGGACTTCGCCACATCGGTGATTCCAGGTTGGCACACGACCATCTTCCCACCTTACTTCGTGAGTGGTGCGGTGTTCTCTGGATTTGCCATGGTGCAAACGCTCTTGCTCATCATGCGCAAGACCATGAACCTCGAGAACTACATCCACACCAAGCACGTCGAGTACATGAACATCGTCATCATCGTGACGGGTTCGATTGTAGGTGTGGCTTACTTGACAGAGCTCTTCATCTCCTGGTACAGCGGAGTGGAATACGAGAGCTACGCATTCATCAATCGATTCAGCGGGCCATATAGCATGAGCTACTGGATCATGATGACGTGCAATGTGGTGTCGCCACAGTTGTTTTGGTTCAAGAAAATCCGACGCAGTCTGGTGGCCACCTTTGCCCTCTCGATTGTGGTCAACATCGGCATGTGGTTTGAGCGTTATGTGATCATCGTGACCTCTCTGCACCGGGACTTTGACCCCTCCTCTTGGGGTGAGTTCTATGCAACCAACATCGACGTCGGCGTCTTTATCGGCACCCTCGGCATTTTCTTCACCTTGTTCTTGCTCTTCGCCCGGTTCTTCCCGGTGTTGGCCTTGAACGAATTGAAGACCATTTTGAAGTCAAGCGGTGAGGAGCACAAGCGCATCCAATCCGACGGTAAGTCCAACCACTAAGACGAGAATATGGAATCCAAGAAGGTCCTCCACGTCATGTACGACGACGACGGCAAGCTGCTCGAAGCTGCCAAGCAGCTCGTCGCCAAGGGCATCCAGGTCAAGGATGTCTACAGCCCGTTTCCGGTGCACGGGATCGACCCCGTCATCGGTGTGAAGCGCACGCGCCTCGCCATCGCCTCTTTTATGTATGCCACCACAGGGACCTGTTTGGCCTTGTTCGGAATGTGGTACTTCATGATCCAGGACTGGCCCATGAACATCGGCGGTAAGCCCAGTTTCAGCTTGATTGAAAACCTGCCTGCTTTTGTGCCGGTCACGTTTGAGTTCAGTGTGTTGTGCGGTGCCCACGGTATGGCATTGACCTATTTGCTGCGCAACGGGACCTTGCCCGGTATGCCGGCTTCTAATCCGGACCCTCGGACCACAGACGACAAGTTTGTGATGGAGATTCTGACCGAAGAGAATGAAATGGACGCAGCAGCGCTTGAAGCGGCTGTGAATGATACTGATTTGCTGGAGCTCAGCATCAAGGAGTACGACGCATGAAGACCATACAATACACCTTGTTGGCCACCTTCGCTGCCGTCTGGTTGACGGCATGTGTGACCGACCCGA
This sequence comes from uncultured Flavobacteriales bacterium, assembly GCA_965659115.1. Lineage (GTDB taxonomy): Bacteria > Bacteroidota > Bacteroidia > Flavobacteriales_D > Sanyastnellaceae > UBA8752. The sequence continues at coordinate 68,152 of CBFHUP010000003.1, forward strand.
ACAGCCCGGGCTTGGAGTACATGCCAGACATGTACCGGAGTCCTGCAGTGGAGGCTTATGTCGACTATGGCCAGGAGCCCTTTGAGGTGGGAGAGGAAGTGGCGCGTGCACAGCGCAACACCCCCTCCAGCCGCAAGCCGGTTCCAGGGACCATCCCATTCCGGGGCGAGGATCAGCTGGCTTTTGCCCTGCCGTATGCTTTTGCCCAGACCGTAGAAGACTACGAGCGGGCGGGAATCGAATTGAGCTCTCCGTTGATCACCAACCAAGCCAACATCGAGGCGGGTCAGTTGGTCTATGAAGCCATGTGCACGCAGTGCCACGGAGTGGAGGGCAAGGGCGATGGTGCGTTGAGCCGCAATGGCCACATTGCGGGCATCCCCAGTTACAGCGACAAGCTCAAGGATTTGCCGGAGGGCAAGATGTACCACACCCTGACCTGGGGTAAGGGCCTGATGGGTTCTCACGCCAGTCAGTTGAGCCAGCGTCAGCGTTGGGAAGTGATTGAGTACATCAAGGTCTTGCAGAACGGTGCTGAAATGCCTGAATTCGATGAGAAAGGCATGCCCGTGGCGCCTTCGGAGACTCCAGCGAAAGACGATGAACCTGTAGCTACACCTGCTGCCCCTGCGGGCATGGAGGGCATGGCTGACAATGCACAATACTGAGCCATCATGGATACGATGAACTTCCGTTTTGAGGGCCGTGCCAAGACCTTGACCTACGCTTTGATGGGGCTTGGTGTGGTGGCGCTGATTTCAGGCTTCTTGACCGACGACAGCCATGGTCACCAGCGTTTTTGGGCCAACATGTTGGTCAATGGCTTCTTCTTTTTCTCCCTCGCTTTGGGTGCGCTGTTTTTCTACGCGCTGCAGTACGCTACTGAGAGTGGTTGGAGTGCAGTGTTGAAGCGTCTGTTCGAGGCCATCTATGGTTTCTTGCCCTATGGTGCAGCGATGATCCTGATCGTCTTGCTTGCCGGGCAGTTTCACCTGCACCACCTGTACCATTGGATGGACCACACCCTGTACTATGAGTTCTTGCTGCCCGATGGCAGCTATAGCCATGAGGATGCAGCAGGAGCGGTGGCCAATCCCAACTTTGACTTTATCATCGCCAACAAGAGTGCCTATTTGAACGGCAGTTTCTTCTGGGTGCGGACGTTGGTCTACATCGCCACCTTCCTGATTTTTGCCCGCATGTTCCGCAAATGGAGCTTGGCTGAGGACGAAATAGGCGGTACTGATCTGCACTTTAAGATGTACCGCCGTGGGGCCTTGTTCTTGGTCTTCTTTGCGGTGTTCAGCTCAACCCTGTCTTGGGACTGGATCATGTCCATTGACACCCACTGGTTCTCTACCCTCTTTGGATGGTACATCTTCAGTGGAATGTGGGTGAGCATGCTCATTTTCGCGACGGTGTGTTTGACTTGGTTGCGCACCAAGGGATACTTCCCCGAAGTGAACGAGAGCCACATGCACGACATGGCGAAGTGGGTTTTCGCCATTTCAATGCTCTGGAGCTACCTCTGGTTCTCCCAATTCATGTTGATTTGGTACTCGAACATTCCTGAGGAAGTCACCTATTACATCGCCAGGATGTTCACGCATTACAAGGTGCCTTTCATGGCCATGTTCTTCGTGAATTTTGCGATTCCCTTTTATGTTTTGGTGGCGCGGGATGCCAAGCGCAACCCCAAATTCCTCATTCCAGTCTCGTTTCTGATTTTTTGTGGGCACTACACGGACGTGTATTTGCTCGTCGTACCCGGAACCCTGCACGACCACGCGCATTTTGGGTTCTTTGAATGGGGAAGTTTCCTCGGATTCTTGGGATTGTTCATCCATGTGACGTTGCGGAGATTGGCTTCCGCTCCGCTCATTCCGGTGAACCACCCATATCTGGAGGAATCAAAAGCCCTTCATTATTGACCCATCACTGAGGCACCATGCAATTGCTCATCCTCCTTGTCGTCATCGTTGGCATTGTTGCTTTAGGGCAGCTGGCGAAGGTTTACGAACTCTCTTCCCGTCTGTCCGGACGCCGTGAAGAGGACATTTCACATGCCGATACCCGACTGAACGCCAACCTGTGGTTGGTCTTCATGTTCGGCTTCTTTGCTTCTGTGGTCTACCTGTACGTTGCGTACGGTGACTACGCCCCACCTCCGGCTTCTGTACACGGTGTGCAGTTGGACTGGTTGATGAGTTTCAACATTTGGATCATCACGGCGGTGTTCTTCTTGGTCAATGCGGCACTGTTTGTTTTCGCCTGGAAGTACGCTTATGACAAGGACCGCAAGGCTACCTTTTTCCCGCATGACAACCGGTTGGAGTTGATTTGGACGGTGATTCCATCCATCGTGTTGGCGGTGATCATTATCTACGGTCTGCAGACTTGGAACGCCATGACGGGGGACGCTTCAGCAGAGGCCCTGAGGGTCGAATTGTACTCCAAGCAGTTTGACTGGACCGCACGGTATCCCGGAAACGATGGTGAATTTGGTCAGTCCAATTACAACCTGATCACGCCCATGAACCCCATGGGAATCATCACGGGCGAGGGTGTCGAGGATGCCATGGCCGATATCGAGAAGCAGATTTCCAACCTGGAGGGAGACCTCGCGATGGAAAAAGGCCTGTTGTTGGCAGAGCGTTTGCGTCTCTCCATGAGCATTGCAGTTGACCATGGTCATGGTGACCACGGACACGGCGACGATCACGGGGACCACGACCACGGCAACCACGATGGCCATGACCACGGCGAGGCAGACCACGGCGACGATCACGGGGACCACGATCACGGGGACCACGACCACGGCGACCATGGCCACGGGTTGCAAGATGCTGCCCAAGAGCGCATTGCAGAGATCGATCACATCTTGGCGCACCGGGCCGATGAGCTTCTCATCATGACAGAAGCGCAAGTAGAGGCCAAGCAAGACAAGTTGAAGCGTTTGATGCGTCACCGCCAGCGCATTTCTGAGCTCAGCAGTTTCACTTTCGAAAACGGAATGAACAGCTTTGATACCGGTCGTGACGACCAGGTGGTCAAAGGAGAGTTTCACCTTCCTGTTGGAGAGGAAGTGGAATTTGTGTTCCGCAGCCGTGACGTGATCCACTCGGCATTCATGCCGCATTTCCGTGCACAAATGAACACGGTGCCAGGAGTGCCCACGCGCTTCAAGATGACGCCGACCATTACAACGGACAGCATGCGAACGATTTTGGATGACCCCGATTTCAACTACATCCTGCTTTGCAACAAGGTTTGTGGTGCGGCTCACTTCAATATGAAAATGGAGGTCATCATCGAATCCCGCGAGGAATATGATGCTTGGCTTGAGCAACAGGATGCCTTCCTCGTGGACGAGGGAATGCCTTCCGAGCCAGAAAACGAACCCATGCCATCCGCTGATGTTGAGACAGAAGGCGGTGAAATGGCCATGATCCACTGAACCCCGTCGAATAGGAAATTATGGGAGCACACGCACACCACAAGGAGAGTTTCATCTCCAAGTACGTTTTCAGTCAGGATCACAAGATGATCTCAAAGCAGTTCTTGGTGACTGCGGTTTTTATGGGGATTGTCGCTGTGGCCCTCTCTGTATTCTTCCGTTTGCAGTTGGGTTGGCCGGGCCAGCCTTTCAGCGTGCTGGAGACCTTCCTTGGGAAGTGGGCACCAGGCGGTGTACTTGACCGCAATGCCTACCTGGCACTGGTGACCATTCACGGTACCATCATGGTCTTCTTCGTCTTGACGGGAGGTCTGAGTGGGACGTTTTCTAACCTGTTGATTCCCCTGCAAATCGGCGCTCGGGATATGGCGTCAGGCTTCCTGAACATGCTGAGTTATTGGTTCTTCCTCGTGTCGAGCTTAATCATGATTTTCTCCCTTTTTGTAGAAGGAGGTGCGGCATCTGGAGGTTGGACAGTGTACCCACCATTGAGTGCATTGCCGCAAGCGATGCCGGGTTCGGGCACAGGGATGACCTTGTGGTTGATTTCCATGGTGCTCTTCGTGGCGAGCTCCTTGCTGGGTGGCCTGAATTACATCGTGACGGTGATCAACTTGCGCACCAAAGGCATGAAGATGCTGAGGTTGCCTCTGACCATTTGGGCGTTCCTCATTACCGCCATTCTGGGCGTATTGAGCTTCCCTGTGCTGGTGTCAGCAGTGGTGTTGTTGCTCATGGACCGTTCCATGGGAACGGCGTTCTATTTGAGTGACATCTTCATTGGTGGAGAGGCGTTGGACGTAACAGGAGGTTCTCCAATCTTGTACCAGCACTTGTTCTGGTTCTTGGGTCACCCGGAGGTGTACATCGTATTGCTGCCTGCGTTGGGCATCAGTTCAGAAGTGATCGCCACGAATGCGCGCAAGCCCATCTTTGGATACCGCGCCATGATCGGATCCATTTTGGCCATCGGTTTCTTGAGCTTCATCGTTTGGGGTCACCACATGTTTGTGACGGGCATGAACCCCTTTATCGGTTCTGTTTTCGTGTTCACGACGCTGTTGATTGCCATTCCTTCTGCGGTCAAGGCGTTTAACTACATCACAACGCTGTGGCAGGGCAACCTGCGCTTCACGCCTGCGATGCTCTTCTCTATTGGATTGGTGAGCACGTTTGTGACAGGAGGTGTCACGGGCATCATCTTGGCAGACTCTGCTTTGGACGTTTCAGTGCACGATACCTACTTCGTTGTGGCGCACTTCCACATTGTCATGGGCATGTCGGCCATTTTTGGAATGCTTGCGGGTGTGTACCACTGGTTCCCGAAGATGTTTGGTCGGATGCTGAACACGAAGTTGGGCTTTGCGCATTTCTGGCTCACCATTGTGTGTGGTTACGGGGTATTCTTCCCCATGCACTTTGTGGGCATGGCCGGTGCACCTCGCCGTTACTACGAGTACAGTGCTTTTGAGTTCCTGAACACAACAGCGGACTTGAATCCGGTAATCTCGGTTTTTGCCATTGTGGGCGCGATCTCGCAGTTGTTGTTCTTGTTCAACTTCTTCTACAGCATTTTCCGAGGGCAGAAGGCCACGGAGAATCCTTGGGCTGCCAACACTCTTGAGTGGACCACTCCGGTAGCCCACGTCCACGGAAACTGGCCGGGTGCCCTTCCTGAGGTGCACCGTTGGGCTTACGATTACAGCAACCCAGCCTTTGAGGAGGACTTCGTGCCCCAAACCGTCCCGCTCGGGGACGGCGAAGAGGAGCATTGATGGGTGCTGCATGACATGAAAAAGGGCCTTTCCCACCGGGGAAGGCCCTTTTTGTTTACAAGGGGTGGCGAGAGGGGCTGTGTGAAGTCGCCGGGCCTCCCGAACTTGCTGCCATGGAGGACTTCGATTTACGGGGTGCGGCAGAGGGCCACAGCGACGGAGAAGTAGAGCGGGTGCTCAGACCGTCTGGCTTCGATGAGTTTGCAGGACAGCGCGAAGCGCTGGACAACCTCGAGATTTTTGTGAAGGCGGCATCGCGGCGTGGTGAGTCTATGGACCACGTGCTGTTTCACGGGCCTCCGGGCTTGGGAAAGACTACGTTGGCCAACATTGTGGCGTCTGAGCTGGGTGTGTCGATCAAGACCACGAGCGGACCTGTGTTGGACAAACCAGGTGACTTGGCAGGACTGCTGACGGGGCTCGACTCGAAGGATGTTCTGTTCATTGATGAAATTCACCGTCTGAGTCCCATCGTAGAGGAATACCTCTACAGCGCCATGGAAGACTACCGGATTGACCTGGTCATCGACACAGGGCCCAATGCGCGCACGGTACAGATTGACTTGAACCCATTCACGCTCATAGGGGCCACAACACGGAGCGGATTGCTGACGGCACCGTTGCGCGCCCGTTTTGGCATCAACTTGCGCCTGCATTACTACGATGCCGAGACACTGACCGGAATCGTACAGCGGAGTGCAGGGTTGCTGGGCATTCCGATAGACCACGAGGCGGCTTACGAAATTGCGGGCCGCAGCCGCGGTACCCCCCGTATTGCGAACGCGTTGCTGCGCCGTGTAAGGGACTTTGCGGAAATCAAAGGCGACGGTACCATAGAACCGGGCATCACCAAGTTTGCCTTGGATGCGTTGAATGTGGACCGCAAAGGCCTGGATGAAATGGACAACCGCATCTTGGGGACCCTCATCGACAAATTCAAGGGGGGGCCCGTGGGCATCACGACGATTGCGACGGCGGTGGGCGAAAACGGCGGCACCCTCGAGGAGGTGTATGAGCCGTTTTTGATTCAACAGGGCTTTTTGGTTCGGACGCCACGGGGCCGCCAAGCGACGGAGGCGGCGTACCGTCACCTGGGCCGTGTGCCCAGCGCAGGAGGAGGACTTTTCGACGCTGGCTAACGGCCATGGGACGCACCCGACACATTGGCGAAGAGCGCGCAGACCGCATCCGGATGTGGGCAGCGGAGTTGGGGTTCACGGCTGTGGGGTTTTCGCGAGCCGAACGGTTGGAATCTGAGGAGCAGCGTTTAGAACAATGGCTGGCTGAGGGCAGGCATGGTGAGATGGGATACCTCGAAAGGAATTTCGACAAGCGGCTGGACCCTACGTTGCTTGTGCCGGGAACGAAGACGGTGATCAGTTTGCTCTTCAACCATTATTCTGAGGAGGTGCAGCAGGACCCAGATGCGCCTAAAATCTCGTCTTACGCTTTTGGCGAGGATTACCACTTTGTGGTGAAATGGAAGTTGAAGGAGATCCTCAAATGGATGCGCCGGGATTGGGGAGCTGTTGAGGGTCGGGTTTTTGTGGACTCTGCGCCGATTCTTGAGCGCGCTTGGGCCGCACGTTCTGGCCTCGGATGGATTGGCAAACATGGCCTCATGCTCAACAAACAAGGCGGCAGCCATTTCTTTTTGGGGGAGATATTGGTCGATATGGAGCTCCCTGCCGATGGCCCCGTGACCGATCATTGCGGGTCTTGCACGCGGTGTATCGATGCCTGTCCAACGGGCGCCATCATTCGGCCACAGGTACTCGATGGGAGCAAGTGCATCAGCTATTTTACAATCGAGCTGCGCGACGGCCTGCCCGAGGCCATGTCCGGAAAGTTCGAGAATTGGATGTTCGGCTGTGACATCTGTCAAGAAGTGTGCCCGTGGAACCGCCACGCAAAGCCCCATTCTGAGCCCGCTTTTGCTCCCAAGCCGGAATTGTTGCGCATGACGCGCAAAGACTGGGTAGACCTACAGGAAGACACGTTCGACACCCTCTTCAAGAAGAGTCCTGTCCAACGCACCGGGTATGCCGGGCTCAAGCGCAACATTGCGTTTTTGAATGCACAACGCGACCCCGGCGAAGGCAGTTAATCCCGCTTGGCTGTCCGCGCTTTTTGAGGTTGGCGCAGGGTGCGCCGTTCAGGACGGGTTCCCTGACGTTGGGCTTTTTGGGTCTCGGGGGGCAAGGCCACAAACTCCTTGCAAGCGCTGCCGCAGGTGTTGGTCATGCTGTCTGCGCAACTGGGGCATTGCACCATCAGGACGTTGCAGGCAGCATTGGCGCAGTTGGTCACATGGTCGCAAGCGGTGCCACATTGATGGCACTCGGCCACCACATCGTCAGAAACGCGCTCAGCCATACGTTCGTCAAAAACGAAGTTGACGCCTTGGAATTGGTTGTCCAACCCTTGCGTTCTGACTTGGCGTACATATTCAATAATGCCGCCCTCCAATTGATGCACGTTGGGAAACCCTTTGTGTTTGAGGTAGGCGCTGGCCTTTTCGCAACGAATGCCGCCCGTGCAGTAGAGGACGATGTTTTCGTTCCGCTTTTCTTCGAGGAGGGCTTCGACCTCTTTGATTTCATCTCGGAAAGTCTCGGAGGCGGGCAAGACGGCCCCTTTGAAATGACCGACCTCGCTTTCATAGTGATTGCGCATATCCACAATCACAGTGTCCGGTTGGCTTGCAAGGGCATTGAATTCTTCTGCCGAGACATGCTGACCGCAATCTGTCACATCGAATCCAGCGTCGTTCAGTCCGTCGGCAACGATTTTGTCGCGCACCTTGATGATCAACTTCAAAAAGCTCTTGTCATCGCCTTCGATGGCGATGTTCAGCCGGGTGTCTTGGAGCCAATCGATGTTTTCTAATGCGCCTCTAAATGCTTCCAATTCTGCGCTGGGCAAGCTGAGCTGTGCATTGATGCCTTCATTGCTGACATAGATGCGCCCCAAGACGCCCAGAGGACTCCACACTGAGAAGAGGTGGTCCCGCAAGAAGCCGGGGTTGGCGACTTTGGCGTAACGGTAAAAACTCAGCGTAGTCCGAGGACGGCCATCCTGCTCGAGGTTGTTGAGCAGGGTTTCCTTGTCCCATTTATTGTGGAGGTGATGCTTGGACACAGCCACAAAAATAACCCGCACGGTGCTGTAGGAATGTCACCAAATACGAAAACGTGACCGGACGGCGTTTGGAGGATGTGCCCATGGAAGATATATTGAAGCACCTTACTGTTCTCAGAACGTGATTCACCGCCTATGAAAATGTTGGAATACTGCCAGCGTGTCCTGTCCAAGGTCAGCTTCGATCGTCATCTGTTCGCCAAGGAATTGGCAAAAAGCATCAAGAGATTAGAGCTTTCAGACGTTCAGAGGTTGCGGCAATGGTGCCAAGAGCAGTTCGGACAACGTTACCAAGACATCATTATGGCTACGTTCCCCGCTCAAATCGCAGTATAACCAGCGGTCTTAAAAAATTTCGAAGCCCAATTGGATCCGTCCAGTTGGGCTTTTTTGCGCCCAAGCTTGAGGGGGCGTATCAGAGGGGGTGCTCTTCGGCGCCTTCCAAGATGTAGTTCATCTGGTAGACATCGTCAGCATTGAGGCGCAGGTTGCCATGAAAGGTCAGGCGCTCGTCGGTCTGATAGGTTCTGTGATCGCTGTCTGCAAAGCGCAAGTCAACCACACTTTCGGGTCCGGCTCCACCGCAGAAAAAGCAGTTTGCAAACGGATACCGGGACAAAACATAAAAATCTTCGTCCAAGTCAACGGGGATGACATAGCCGGTGATGTATACGTCTTGGCTTTCGGCCGCAATGACCTGCTTTCCAAAAACGGGCTTCCAATAGTAGCTGTCCAATTCTTCGAGGTAGACATCTTTAAAGTCGACATCGGCCAGTTCGGCCCAGGTCAATTCCCGGTAATCGACGGGGTTATTGGTCGTTGCAGCTGATGTAAAGGGGGGCATCACCTCTGCTGCCCTTGCCTTTGCAATCAGAGGCATGTCGGGCGCCTCGGATGCAGGGTGACAATACGAGCTCAGGTCCATGGCGGCTAGGGCCACAATGCCAAGAATGGCATAAGCGAAGCGTTGAAGGGTGAGTGCCATGGTGTGAAAATAAGCAGGAGTGCTGGGTATGGTCAACGCCCTTGACCCAACGTATTTGAAATGTCAATGCGCAATGCTGAGCGGGCTGGTATGGCCGCTGCCAAGACGCCAACGAGCAAGGCAGCTCCTACGAGCACAAATTCACCTGAGACCGGCGCCAATTGCGTGACATCGTAATGGAACCGATCGGCCAGAACTTGTCCGAGCGCAACCACGCCCAACCGGCTGAGGAGAAGGCCTGCGCATATGCCGGCAGCGGTCATCCAAAGGCCTTCAAGGAGAACGAGTGCGAACAGCCGCCGGGGCGGCGCGCCCATGGTGCGCAACAACGCAAGCTCGTAACGCCGGTCCCTCAGGGATGCGTAAAGGGCGATGAAAACGCTGATAAAGGACAGCCCCATAATAAGCAGAGCCACTGCCCTCAAAGTCTGCAGCCCAATGCCGAACTGTTGGGTCAGGCGGTTCATTTCGATGGCGGGCAAGGCCACTTGCATGGGGGTGTCCCGCAGCAAATTTGGCAAGGTCAAAATCGCCAGTGGGTTCTTCTTTTTGAGCAGGACCGCGGTGATTTCTTGGTCGGCATCTTCGATGTCTTCGTGCACACCCCAGACTGAGGCTATGGGTGTGAGAATCAGCTGGTCAATGACAGCACCGGTTCTCTTGAAAGTTCCCACTACAGTGTACGCTTTGTCGCGGTGTACGTCTGTGCCATCGGTCAAACCATGCGCGCTGTAAAAGGTGTCCCCGAGCCCCAGGCCTGTTGCTGCTGCCACTTCTTCTCCCAGAACAACTTCGAAGGGGGCTTCGAACATGCGTCCCTGTGCTACTTCTGCGTCGTAATGCGCAGGGTAAGAGGCCTCGGTCCCCACGATGCGAAAGAGCTCGTAGTTGTCGCCGTAGGCCAGCGGAATCGCCTCCTCGATGTAGGGGTGGCGCATGACTTTTTTGGCGTCGGCGAGGGGGATGTTGCCCGTAGGTACGTCGACGTGATAGACATTGGCGAGGATCAATTGCAAGGGGCTCCCCTTGGCTCCCAGGACGAGGTCAATGTCCTTGATGTTGCGGTCGAGGTCTTCGGTCAAGCTGCGTTGCATGAGCAACATCAAGCTGATGATGCCAACCCCAAAGGCCAGTAGTAACACACTGAGACCGGTTTCGAGGGGCCGGTGCAATACGTTTCGTCGGGCGAGTCGGGCGGCCTTCATGCGATCGGATTGAGTGCGACATGCTGGGACATGCGGTCCTTCAGACGTTGGTCGTGGGTGACAATGAGCAATGCCGCTCCTGTGCGCTCGGCTTGTTTGCGCAACAGGGAGAGCACCGCATCGGTATTGGCATCGTCCAATGCACTCGTGGGCTCGTCTGCGAGGATGAGTCCGGGACCGTGGACCACGGCCCGTGCAATGGACACCCGCTGTTGTTCTCCGACGGACAGGGCATCGACCGGAGCGTTCCACTTGTGTGCCAGTCCCAATTCCCCCAAGACCGTCTTGATGGCGGCTTCATCGGGGCTGCAGCCAGCCAGAGAACGGGCCAAAGCCAGGTTCTCTCCCACAGTCAGACTGCGGACGAA
>CBFHUP010000004.1:0-78144 GCA_965659115.1 uncultured Flavobacteriales bacterium
ATCACAGGAGCCGCGGGCTTTTTGGGGTCGCACCTCTGCGACCGTTTCATGGCCGAAGGGTACCATGTCATCGGGATGGACAACCTGATTACAGGTGACCTTCGCAACATCGAGCACCTTACCGGACTCGACCGCTTTGAGTTTCACCACCACGATGTGAGCCAATTCATCCACATCAAAGGTGACCTTGACTACATCCTGCATTTTGCATCTCCGGCCAGTCCAATCGACTACCTCAAAATCCCCATTCAAACCTTGAAAGTGGGTTCGTTGGGGGTGCACAACTGCCTGGGCCTCGCCCGTGCCAAGGGCGCACGTATGCTCATCGCGAGCACCAGTGAAGTCTATGGCGACCCCGAAGTCCACCCCCAGCATGAGGAGTACTGGGGCCATGTGAATCCAGTGGGGCCGCGAGGCGTCTATGACGAGGCCAAGCGCTTCCAAGAGGCCATGACCATGGCCTATCACACCTACCACGGTTTGGAGACGCGCATCGTGCGGATTTTCAACACTTACGGTCCTCGAATGCGCCTCAACGATGGACGGGTACTGCCCGCCTTTATCGGACAGGCATTGCGCGGAGAGGACCTGACCGTCTTTGGTGACGGCAGCCAAACCCGGAGTTTCTGCTATGTCAACGACCTCGTAGAAGGCATTTACCGGTTGCTGTTGTCAGACGAAAGTCGGCCCGTGAACGTCGGCAACCCCGACGAAATCACGATTGGCGATTTTGCGGAAGAGATCATTGCATTGACAGGGACCGATCAAAAGGTCATTTACAAGCCCCTTCCCACCGACGACCCCAAGCAGCGCCGGCCTGACATCAGCCGGGCCAAGGAAATCTTAGGCTGGACGCCAAAGGTGGACCGGAAAGAAGGCCTTGCGATTACCTATGATTACTTCCGGGGACTCTCAGAAGAGGACCTGCGCAAGACCGAACACAAGGACTTCACGAAGTACAGCTCATGAATCCAGAGGAAGCATGGTTTGCCCACGACACGGCGGTCATCGATGAAGGATGCACCATTGGTGCAGGTAGCAAAGTGTGGCATTTCAGCCACATCATGCCTGGCGCAGTGCTGGGTGAAGGCTGCAACATTGGACAGAATGTGGTCATCAGCCCCGATGTGGTGCTGGGCCGCAACTGCAAGGTTCAAAACAACGTGAGCCTCTACACAGGTGTGACCTGTGCCGATGATGTCTTCCTGGGCCCCTCTTGCGTATTTACCAACATCACCAACCCGCGCAGTGCCGTGGTGCGGAGGGGGCAATACGCCAAAACCCATGTGGGGGAAGGCGCCAGCATAGGGGCCAATGCGACCATCGTGTGTGGCCATGACATCGGCGCATATGCCTTTATAGGAGCGGGTGCTGTAGTGACCAAAAACATCCCCGCATTTGCTTTGGTGGTGGGAAACCCCGCCCGTCAAACCGGCTGGATGAGTGCCTTTGGACACCGCCTCGAATTCGATGCGTCGGGAAGGGCCACCTGCCCAGAATCCGGCCACACTTATCTGCTTGAAAATGGCGCAGTGCGCCCCGAAAAAACAGCACCATGAAAGACATGCACCAACGGCTGCTTGACAAAGAAGCCACCCTCGCCGTCATTGGCTTGGGCTATGTCGGTCTGCCCATTGCTTTGGCTTTTGCCCGTCACATTCGCGTCATCGGATTTGACATCCATGCCGGACGGGTGGAGCAGATGAAGCAGGGCATCGACCCCAGCGAGGAGCTCGAGAAATCCGCCTTCGAAGGATGTGACATCACCTTTACAGCGGACCAAGAAGACCTCAAGGCGGCCCAGTTTTTTGTGGTGGCCGTCCCCACTCCGATCAACGCCACCAATCAGCCGGACTTGACGCCGCTGATTTCGGCCTCGAAAACGGTCGGCCGAGCGCTGTCAGAGGGCGACTATGTGGTCTATGAGTCCACGGTCTACCCCGGTTGCACCGAGGAAGACTGCATCCCTGTTTTGGAGGAACACAGCGGGTTGACCTTTGGAAAAGACTTCAAGGCAGGCTATAGCCCAGAGCGTATCAATCCGGGTGACAAGGTCAACACCATCGAAACCATCGTCAAGGTGGTCAGTGGCAGCGATGAGGAAAGCCTGGACGTCATTGCGCGCACCTATGACCTCGTGGTCAAGGCAGGGACGCACCGCGCCTCCAGCATCAAGGTGGCCGAGGCCTCCAAGATCATTGAAAACACCCAACGCGATGTCAACATCGCCCTCATCAATGAGCTGAGCATCATCTTCAACCGGGTGGGCATCAACACATATGAAGTCCTAGAGGCTGCAGGCACCAAGTGGAACTTCCTGAAGTTCACTCCTGGTCTTGTGGGGGGGCACTGCATTGGTGTAGACCCCTATTACCTGACCTGGCGCGCGGAGAAACTGGGCTACCATGCCAAGGTCATCAATTCCGGCCGCTATGTCAACGACAGCATGGGCTATTACGCCGGGAAACAGGTGGTGAAGCGCTTGTTGGAAAAAGGCGTCAATCCCTTGGAAGCCAAGGTCCTCGTCATGGGGGTCACGTTTAAAGAGAACGTATCAGACATCCGGAACTCCAAAGTTTTCGATGTGATCCAGGAGCTGAGGTCGTTTAATGTGGAGACCGACGTGGTCGACCCGTACGCCGCGTTTGACCAGGTCGAGCGGGAATACGGGGTCAGCCTGCAAGAAGCCCCTGGCGAAATTGGATACGATGCCGTGATCGTTGCGGTCAACCACGAAGAATATGTGGGGTACGACGCCGGTTCTTTCAACCGACTGTTCAAGGATCCTGACCGGGGTTTCTTAGTGGACATCAAGGGCATCTACCGCCACCTGTCTGACGACTTGAACTACTGGAGCTTCTAAGCATGGCCGAACAAAAGCACCATCCCAAGGTCCTTCTCATCACTGGCGGAGCTGGGTTCATCGGCTCCCATGTGGTGCGCCGATGGGTCACCCGCCATCCAGAAGTCCGCGTCATCAACCTCGACGCCCTGACCTACGCGGGGAATTTGGCCAACCTCAAAGACATCGAGGGCGCTCCGAACCACCGCTTCGTCAAAATGGACATTGGCGACACCGAAGCGCTGACCCAACTGCTTCGTGAAGAGCAAGTGGATACGGTCATGCACTTGGCCGCTGAAAGCCATGTTGACCGCAGCATTTCTGGCCCTATGGCCTTTCTCGAGACCAACATCATGGGGACGGCATCGCTCCTCTCCGCCTGCCGCACCGTATGGATGGAGCAAGGGGGCTTTGAGGGGAAGCGCTTCCACCACGTCTCTACCGACGAGGTGTACGGTTCACTTGGCGAGGAGGGGTTCTTTACGGAGGACACCGCCTACGATCCGCGCAGCCCTTACAGCGCTTCAAAAGCTGCGAGCGACCACATTGTTCGGGCCTGGCACCACACGTATGGCATGCCCATCGTATTGTCGAACTGTTCCAACAATTATGGTTCCTTCCAGTTCCCGGAAAAGCTGATTCCCTTGTTCATCCGCAACGCCGTGCACAAGAAGCCCCTTCCCGTCTATGGACAGGGGGTCAATGTGCGCGATTGGCTGTGGGTGGAAGACCACGCTTCCGCATTGGAAGTGATCATCACCTGCGGTGCCGACGGAAGGACCTACAACATTGGAGGGGAGAATGAGTGGAAGAACATCGACCTCATCCGGCTCATGTGCCGCCAGCTCGATGGCAAACTGGGACGGGCTGAGGGAGAAACCGAGCAGCTCATCACCTACGTACAAGACCGGGCTGGACACGACATGCGTTATGCCATCGATGCAGCACGCCTGCGCGATGAACTCGGATGGAGACCGTCGATCACCTTTGAGGAAGGGCTAGACCGCACCATCGATTGGTACTTGTCCAATGAGGATTGGCTCAACGAAGTCACCAGTGGGGCCTACCGCGACTATTACGACGACCAATACGGAGACCGCTAATGGGCCTGTGGTCTCGGATTTTTGGTGCGGCCAAAGGCAAAGAGGCCGAGCCTGACTGCGAAGCCATAGACCTTTCGGTTTTTGCGGTCGACTACCACAGCCATTTGGTGCCTGGTGTAGATGACGGAGCGCCCGATTTAGAGGCCTCCCTAGAAATGATCGACGCCTTGGTCTCTTTGGGATACCGCGGTGCCGTCACCACGCCGCACGTCATGGCGGGGATGTACCCCAACACACCCGAGACCCTGCGCCCCCCCTTTGAATTGCTGCAGCATGCCGTGGCAGAGCGACACCCTGACTTCAAGTTGGCTTTGGGTGCCGAATATTTTTTGGATGCCAGCCTCTTGGATGCCGTGCAAACAGGACGCGAATTGCTGGCTCCAGGCGGCCGCCTGTTGTTTGAGCTCGCTTTTTCCGCGCCCCCCGAAACAGGCTTGCTTCAAGAGTTTTTGTTTGAGGCTCAAGTCAAAGGCCTAAAGCCCGTCATGGCGCACATTGAGCGCTATCCATACTGGCACAACAACCTGGATCAATTCGAGGAACTCCACGAGCAGGGTGTGGTCCTTCAGGTCAATGCCGCTTCCTTGGCTGGCGCGTATGGCCCGGAGATACAAAAAGCGGCAGAACAGTTCATCGACAAGGGTTGGGTGCGCATCCTGGGAACAGACGCCCATGGCATCCGACACATTGATGCCTTGCACGCCTCGCGGTTCAGACCCGCAGTCCACCGGCTTGCCGAGGTGGCATTGAATTCTTCGATACTCTGATCTGGCTACACTTGGGGTGAATTCCCGATGGGTAGAGGCGTGTTAACCCACAGGTGCCAGACGGATGACCATTCCATCGAGCGCATCAGCGAGCTGAATTTGACAGCCAAGACGGCTCTCTTCCTTGACGTGAAAGGCCTCATCGAGCATGTCCTCTTCATCGTCAGACTTCTCGGACATTGTCCCGGCATGTGCACTCTCCACATAGCAATGGCAGCTGGCACACATGGCCATGCCACCGCAGGTACCCTCCACGGGCAACTCCGCACTCTTGCAGAGCTCCATGACGTTCATGTTCATGTCGGTGGGCGCTTCCAACTCGTGGGAAGTTCCTTCTCGGTCAATGACGGTAACGCGAATGGAAGACATGATCAGAATCCGTTGACCCCGTTGACCGTCGTGTACTTGAGCACGAGGTTCTTGTCGGGGTAGATGCGCTTGAAGGCACTCTGCACCATCAGTGTGGCTTCGTGGAAACCACAGAGGATGAGCTTGAGTTTGCCAGGGTAAGTGTTGATGTCACCAATGGCATAAATGCCGTCGACGTTGGTGCTGTAGTCAAAGGTGTTGACTTCGATGGCGTTCTTGGTGATGTTGAGGTTCCAATCTGCAATGGGCCCCAGCTTCGGACTCAAACCGAACAACGGTACCCAGTGGTCGGTCTCCAAAGTGATGTCGCCCTCGGTTTTGTGTTTGACGGTCACCGCATCGAGGTGCTCTTCGCCGGCCACACCCACCACCTCACCGTTGGTGAGCAAGCGAATTTTCCCTGAGGCCGCCAGATCTAGCACCTTTTGGACGCTGTCGGGGTGTCCTCTGAATCCATCACGGCGGTGCACCAAAGTGACTTCGGAAGCCACGCCGTCCGCCAGGAAATTCGTCCAATCCAAGGCGCTGTCTCCACCACCACTGATGACCACTTTTTTGCCGCGGTAGAATTCGGGATCCTTGATGATGTACTCGACGCCGCGGTCCTCGTATTCCGCCAAGCGGTCCACAGGTGGCTTGCGGGGCTCGAAGCAACCCAACCCTCCTGCGATGGCGATGATGGGCGCCCGGTGCACCGTACCACGGTTGGTGGTCACAATGAACTGGCCTTCTTCGTCCTTTACAATGGCCTCGGCGCGCTCACCCAAGGTGAACCCCGGCTGGAAAGGCTTGGCTTGCTCCATGAGCTGGTCCACCAAATCACCCGCCAGAATTTCCGGGTAAGCCGGAATGTCATAGATGGGTTTCTTGGGATAGATTTCAGCACATTGGCCTCCGGCCTGCGGGAGGGCATCAATGAGGTGACAACGCAGCTTGAGTAAGCCTGCTTCGAAGACGGTGAAGAGCCCACATGGGCCGGCACCGATGATGAGGATGTCCGTTTGGATCATGATCGATTGCGCGGCGAAGGTAGTTTCTAAGCCGGCTGTCAACGCAACAACGGCAAAGCGTTCGTGTTCATCCCATTGCCGAACTCGGCATATTGACGGCCACAACCTCCGTAACCTCAGGCACTACGCGGCGCACAGCCTCTTCAACGCCTGCTTTCATGGTCATCGCCGCCTGGGCACAATGGGCGCAGGCACCTTGGAGCTCGACCTCCACCACCAGGTTGTCGCGCACCCCTACCACTTTGATGTCTCCACCATCCGAACGCAAAAAGGGACGCAACTCTTCCAACGCACGGTCAATGCGCTCGGTCAATGCTTGTGCGTCTGGGACAGGATTCATGGTGTGAATTTAAACCGCAGATGCCGGTGCTGCCGAAGGCGTGGGAAGGTCTGCGAGAACGTCCAACATGCGATCGGTGAGATTGGAGATGGCTTTTGCAGATTCCGTGCCCTCCTGCAGGGCGGCAGGCCTGCCTGCATCACCGGCTTCGCGAATGGCCTGGACCAATGGCAACTCGCCCAAAAACGGCGTCCCGGAAGCCTCTGCATAGCGCTTGACCCCATCTCGGCCGAACAAGTGATACTTCCGCTCTGGCATGTCAGGCGGAGAGAAATACGCCATGTTTTCGACCAAGCCCAAGACCGGAACATTGATGCTCTCCAATTGGAACATCGAGACCCCTTTGCGGGCATCAGCCAACGCGATGTCCTGGGGTGTACTGACCACGACTACGCCACTCAATGGGACCAATTGCACCATCGAAAGGTGCACATCGCCAGTACCTGGAGGCAGGTCAATCAGCATGTAATCGAGCTCACCCCAGTCGCCATCGGTAAACAACTGCCCCAAAGCTTTGGATGCCATGGGGCCCCGCCACACAATCGCTTGATCAGGGTCGGCAAAGAAGCCAATGCTCAGCATTTTCACACCGTGCGCCTCTACGGGGCCAATCATGGATTTGCCTCCTTTCTCCACAGGTTGGGGCTTCTCTCGAACGACATCAAACATCGTCGGCATGCTCGGTCCATGGATGTCTGCATCCACCAGTCCAACCTTGTAACCTCGGCGTGCCAGTTCCACGGCCATGTTCGCCGTGACGGTGCTCTTTCCCACACCACCTTTGCCGCTCGCAATGGCGATGATATGCTGCACGCCAGGCAGCACTTTGCGCGTATCCAAACTGCGCTCATTTGACCCCAACGGAACCACCTCTACCTCAGCAGAGATGGCCACCCCCAGCGCGGTTGATTGCTTTTCAATGGCAAACTCCACCGCTTCGCGCATGCGCTGACGGGCATGCATGGCGGGGCTCGAAGATTTGATCCGCAGCCGCGTTTTCCATTCCCCATCAGACGCCTCCAGAGACAGAACTTCAACGAGTTCCAACGTCACGATGTCCTTGCCCAATTCAGGTTCAATCACCCCACTTAGGGCATCTATGATCTGCTCGGTGGTCAGTGTAGCCATGGTTCAAAGTTCGGTGCAAGGGTCCCAGTATCGCTCAGCAAAGTCCATCACCTGATGATCGCGCACTTGAATGCCCTCTTGTTGGAGCCGTTCGGCCATGGTTTCAGGTGTCGGAAAGTGCATGCGCCCGGTCAACATGCCTTGGCGGTTTACCACCCTGTGGGCAGGAATGTCAAAGCCGTTTTGTTCCAATGCACGGTTCATGGCCCAACCGACCATGCGGCTGGAGCGCGCCGCACCCAGGTAGCGCGCAATGGCACCATAACTCGTGACCCTTCCAAGAGGAATGAGCCGTGCTACATCATGGACATCCTGTTCAAAGTCACCGGACCCCGGACGCGATGTCGGTTGGGATGTGGAGGCAGACGGGCTCACACGTGGGTTCTCAAATAGTGAATGTGCTTGCCCTCCTCGAGCCAACGCTGCTCGTAGTACGTTCTGATGTTGAGCACATCCGCGAATTCGGGAGGCACCCTGTGGACCAGGTCTGAATACACATCCTGCGAATCCTCGAGAATGGGAAACCCCGCCTCCTCCCAGCCCTCTTTGGACAAGGCATACAACAGCGGGCTGTCACTTTTGACGTGAATGAGCCCATTGGGCACCATGAACTGGCGATAGCGCCTCAGGAAAATTTCCGAAGTGATGCGCTTGGTGCCCTTCTCGTCTTTGGGTTGTGGATCTGAAAAGGTGAGCCAGATTTCACTGACCTCTCCGGCGGCAAAGAAGTTCTGGACGAATTCAATTTTGGTCCGCAGAAAGGCGACGTTGCCCAAGCCCTCCTCTTCGCTCGTTTTGGCACCGCGCCAAAACCGGTGTCCTTTGATGTCCACCCCGATGAAATTGCGCTCAGGATGTCGGCGCGCGAGGCCCACCGTATATTCTCCTTTGCCGCAACCCAGTTCGAGTGTGATGGGGTGGTCATTCCCAAAAACCGCTTGCGCCCACTGTCCCTTATGCAAACCCGCCCCATCCACGATGGATTTGAGGTCCGGTTCGAACACGTGGGAAAATGCCGCGTTCTCCTTCCACTTACGGAGCTTGTCCTTGCCCATGTGGTGCGAAATTACGCCTCATGAGCGCTGGATCTCATTCGAAAGGGCCAACGGCCTCTAAGCAGCACGTTCTGTTCGCTGTGCTCGACTGGGGCCTGGGACATGCAACCCGCACTTGGCCATTGATCTTGGCCGCCCGACAGTCCGGCGCGCAGGTCACCGTGGCCTCGCGGGGTGCCGCCGCCGTGTGGCTTCAACACCGCATGACAGAGCAGGTGAAACGAGAACGAGTCGAAGGCGTGGAACAGGGCCCTCCTTGGGTGTGCTTGGAGAAACCCGGCGTGCACATCCGCTATGCAAAAGGCCACCTCATGCTTCCCCTGCTTGCTCTGCAATTGCCACGCTTTCTGGCCAGCATTGCAGCAGAGCGGCGGTGGTTCCGAGCCCTGTTAACAGAGATGGTATTCACCCATGTGGTCAGCGACAATTGTTACGGTGTTTACCCCCATCGCTACAGCATTCAATCGGCTTTGATCACCCATCAACTGGCCCCCCCAGTGCCGGCCCTCTTACAGCGCGTCGCAGGGGTACAAATCAGACGGTGGACAGAAGCCTTTGGTGAAGTCTGGATTCCCGACACCGCACGCGGAGAACTTGCTGGCAGCCTCAGCGGTGCTGCCAGTGCACGCCACCGCTTCATTGGGGCCCTCAGCCGGTTTCCGCTGCCAGCCGGTGCCACTTTGGATGCGGTTGACCAGCATCAGGCTGCCTCTCCCGCATTGGTGGGTCTCGTCAGTGGCCCCGAACCTCAGCGAAGCCTGATGGAAACAGCTTTGCTGCGGTGCTTTGCTCGGGACGGCCGCTCAGCAGTGATTTTCTCAGGAAAACCAGATGGTGTAGCACAGACCGTCGACGGTGTGCACATCGTTCCGAATGCCGATGACAGCGAGATCCAGCATGCCATGATCCATGCCGATTGCATCGTTTGCCGAAGCGGATACTCGAGCCTGATGGACTTGACGGCATTAGCATTGCGGGCGATCCTTGTTCCTACCCCAGGTCAACCTGAACAAGAATACCTCGCCCATCATTGGCAAAGAACATGGGGTTGGCATTGCGTGAAACAAGGCCGATTGGCAGCCTTCTCACCCCCAAAAGGAGTTGCAACTGCTCCACACAACTTGCCCAAAGTCACCCATGGAGACTGGTCTTGGCTTCACCAATGGATCTCATCATAACACCGCTCAATCCTCCCGTAAAACGGGTGACACACAATCTGTTGTCACGTACTTCAACACTGTTTCTACTCAACTTCACATAAATTGAAGCGCCCGGCCATCAAGGGTTACAGATATTTGGAAAAGACAGTGGGCTTGTCACGTATCCCTTCTTTTCTGCAATCTACTGGCGGTGTTCCTAGCCGCACAACCGTTGCGTTCGTCCTCTTATTTTTGGTGGTAAGCCCTCCTTCCTGCCTCTACGCTCAGGTCAACCCTGAGCAGTTATATTGGATGGAGGGGTCGACCATCCCCACACCACCTCTTCCCTTCCAGAATTGCATCGGGTCCATTGCTGGCGACTTCGACCGCGATGGATTCGAAGACGTCATTTTGGGATACAAGAACACCCTCTTTGTCGCTTGGAATTCAAAAGATGGACTTGCCCCTTTTGTGGTCTTGGCGCAGGCCGAAGGAATTTGGGACTGGATCAAATGGGATCCGCAATCCCACACTTGCTGGTTTCAATCTCAATTTCCAAGCCGGATTGAATCTCTGGTTTTTGAGAACAGACAAATTTGGTCCCAATCCACCTACTCGGGCACAGCATTAAACGCCCACATTGTAAATGGAGGAGGATTGCTCGTCACCGGCCGGGATGGGAAGTCCATGGAGCTGCTCACCTCTGGAGGTGTAGCGCACAAATGGATCACAGATGCCAGCGGAGTTCTGCGCTCTCAAGCCCTCGTCAACGAACAAGATCTGCTTGTGATTCAGGACAAGGATACCAAGTCGCTTGGCTTTTCATTCCGGGAGGACCATTCGTCCATTTGGCCCCCTGTGACTTGGCTTGAAGATTCGCAGGGCTGCACAAATTGGTGGCTCATGGAGGATGATCAAGGGCCCTTCCTCCTCCATATCAAAGACGATATGGTTGAATTGAACGACCTGTATCCTGATGGTTTGACCCGAAGGCGTTGGAAAACTCAACGGCTCACATCGACCCCATCAAGTTTGGAAACCCTGACCGCGTTTCCCCTTCTGAGCGGGAATGCCATCAACATGATCTGGCACAAGCCCATCTTTCACCAAATGGGCTTGACTCAAATCGACCTCGCAACGGGAACCATTCAGCAATCCCTACCATTGGCAGAATTCGATGCCATCAAAGGACTGTGTACTCCGGACCTGAATGGCGATGGGACCCGAGAAATATTGCACCTGAGGCCTGATGGGACTGGGCTTGAGTGCCACATGAATTGGCAACTTGGCACCCAACTGCTCTACCATTCGGCAGAGAATCAACCCACCTACAGATGGCCTGACCCCGCGCTCAAACCCATGGCCAGATGGACCCATGCGATGGACATCAAAGCCGGCTTAGAAGAACTTTGGATGCACAAAGGGGCATTGCTTTTCAGAAATCCTGATGGTTGGTGGAAAGCTGAATTACAGCCAAAACCTCAACCACCCAAAGTCACAGAGGAATTGCAAGGAGACAGCGCTTCTTTGCGGCTTGTTGTTTCTTACCTGCACTTCAACAGTGACGTCACAGACATCGGGCGCAGGGGTCTTGTCGAGGTCACTCCGGATGAATGGCATCATGTCACTTTCATTCGGAAATCAAGTCTGGAGTCACAAGTCTGGTACGATGGCCGTCTCATTTTTGACGGTTTCAGTCATGACCTGAGATTCCAATTCAACGCCTTGATGTTTGGGGCTGCTTATGGTACCCGATACTTCAAATACGCCCCGGTTGCTTTGGACAGGGTCATTCTAACTGGCAAGGCATGGACTTCATCTGAAATCGAGGAGGAATGGATGACCGCCAGCCACAGTATCGATGACATGACGGCTGAAGTCTGGGAGTTTGATGAAGTCCCTTTTAAGAGCAGCATTGCTCAGCGGAAAATGGATGCCGGCTCCAAGCCACGCATTGTACCGGGACGCAGCGGCAACGCCGTGTTGTTTGATGGCGTCGATGACCGGCTCAGAAGTTTCACCAACGTTCCATCGGATGACTTGACTTTGAGTTTCCACTTCAAAGTCTCCCCCAGAAACACATACAGCTCCCATGCCTTGACGACCCTTTACGGCATGTACAACACCACCATAGGACTGGAGTGGTCTGACCAACCCCTGCTCCGGGACAACAGGGGGGAGTCCGGCATCATCACTTCCCCTTCTCCGGTTTCTGTGACCCCTTTGCCTTGGCCGGAAACAGCCTCTCCTTTTCTCTATGAGGGGATGCTGTATGTGATGACTGCCAGCGGCCAACTGCTCGTAGAAGGCCCCTTGGGGTGGCAGGACTTTCCGTCAGATGGAAATGACATTGAGGCGCGCCTCGGCAATCCATGGCCCACCCAAGAGGGCATTTGTGCCATAAGTGATAAAGGAATTTTGTGGTCTTGGACGCCCACGTCCGGCTGGAACAGTTTGGGCGCTGTTCAACATGAATACCAACCTCTCAGTGAGGTCATCCCTTGCGGTGATGGGGCCTTTCTTCAAGGAGAAAATCAATGGATTTGGGCGGATTCGGACTCAAAAGACCTCAAAAGACCTGCCAACGGGGTGCCAGGTCTGGTGCGCGAAGTCGCCTGGGGATTCAAAGGCCATGAGGTCACCTTTGAGAAAGGAGACCGACAGTTTTGGCATCCGCTTCGCACCCAAATGCTGCTGGGGCCCACAGGGGCGACCCTGACCAAGCATTGGTCGTGGTATTGGCTCATCCCTGTATTGTGCATCGCCATGGCCATCACAGCCACCCTCAAGTTTCGCAAGAATCAAAACCACCGCGAATCCGAGCACACTCCCCATTATCGCCCTACCCCACCACCAGATCTACAGCCGTTGCTCGTGAAACTCCAAGCCCATTGCGATCAAGCCATCGAGACATCACAGCTCGATGACGTCTTGGGCGCGAGGGAATTGGACACCGACGAGACCCGCAGGGCCCGCCGTGCTCGCCTCATCAAAGAAATCAACCATTGGAGTCAAGACGCCCTTGATTTAGATGTCATCGTGCGGCAGCGGGACCCCGAAGACCGCAGGAGGGCCCTTTACTTCATCAGTCCTGACTTAGGCAGAGCCCTTGGGCCCTTTGTGGCTCCTGGCTGAACTTCGAAGCCCAAGGGTCTTAAATTGCCAGCATGACGGACGATGAGCGCTACATGCGTCAGGCCCTCGACCAAGCGCACCGGGCAGCAGAAATGGGGGAAGTCCCCGTGGGTGCTGTTATCGTAGCAGGGGGACGCACCATTGCCAGGGCACACAATTTGTGCGAACGGTTGCACGACTTTACTGCGCACGCAGAAATGCAGGCTTTCACCTCGGCCAGCGAATACCTCGGCGGAAAATTTCTGGACCAATGCACGCTCTATGTCACCTTAGAACCCTGTCCTATGTGCGCGGGGGCTGCGTTTTGGACGCGTATTGGGCGGGTGGTCTACGGCGCAAAAGACGAAAAGCGCGGCGGACTCGACTTCTCTGGGAAACGGGAAGAAGGCCTCTTGCACCCCCGGACTGAATTGGTGGGCGGCGTGCTTCAAGAAGAGTGTGCGGAACTCCTGACCACCTTCTTCTCCAAACGCAGGAAATCCTGAGCGGCCCGCGCCTACTTTTGAAAGGTGGAGGAATTGAACCGCGCATACCTCGATGCCCTTAGCGGGGACATTGCCGGCAAGAAGGCTGACCTCTTGCAGGCACAGATGGCGGAATTGCACCCCGCCGACATTGCGGAAATCTTAGACAAGCTTGAAGACGGAGAGGTGCAATACCTCTGGAACCTGATCCAAACCGAGGAGCGCGGCGATGTTCTGGTCGAGTTGGAGGAAGACGTCAGGGTGGCTCTGTTGGCCAAGCTGTCCAACCGTGAAATCGCTGAAGAGGTCCTGGAGCACATTGACTCGGACGATGCCGCCGATGTGGTGTCTGAGCTTCCCGAAGAGCGGGCCGCAGAGGTGATTCAGCAACTCGACACCGAGGACCGTGAAGACCTGCTCAGCTTGTTGCGCTACCCAGAAGGGTCTGCTGGAGCTTTGATGGGCACCGAGTTGATTCGGGTGGAACTGGATTGGACGGTATCGCACGCCATCCGCGAGATGAGAAGGCAAGCAGAGGATGTGGAAACCGTCCACAGTGTCTATGTGGTCAATGCCTCCGGTCAGCTGCTGGGAAGGCTGTCCCTGAAGCGGCTTTTGCTGACCGCCACCAGCGCGCGCAGCACCATTGGCGACCTCTTCAAAGAGGACGACACACGCACCGTCAAAGTCACTGAGCCCGACGAAAAAGTCGTGCAACTGATGAAGAAATACAACCTCGTGGCATTGCCAGTGGTTGACGACCACAACAGGCTGCTTGGCAGGATCACCATCGACGACGTGGTGGACCTCATGGAAGAAGAGGCCGAAAAAGACTACCAACTCGCCAGCGGATTGAGCGACGAAGTAGAGAGTGACGACTCCTTGTGGGACATGACCCGGGCCCGACTGCCTTGGCTGTTGATCGGGCTCTTCGGCGGACTTGCTGGCGCCTATGTCATCGGTGTATTTGACATCGAGCGCTTCCCTTCTATGGCGCTGTTCATCCCGCTGATTGCCGCCATGGGGGGCAATGTGGGGGTGCAATCGGCCGCTATCGTGGTTCAAGGCTTGGCCGCTGGACGAAACCCCACGGACGCCCGACTCATGCCGCGCTTGCTCAAAGAATTTTCGGTTGCCCTGCTCAATGGCGCCATTTGCTCAGCCATCATCCTCGGGGCGAGCCTGGCCCTTGGATACGGATGGAACTTGAGCGTAACCGTGAGCTTGGCGCTGATTGCAGTGATCATCTTCGCGGCATTGTTTGGCACCTTCGTGCCACTCACCCTCGATCGCTTCAAGATTGACCCTGCATTGGCAACAGGCCCCTTCATCACCACAGCCAACGATATCATTGGCCTCATCATCTACTTTGGCATCGGTATGGTGATGTTTGCTTGACATGATGAAGGTCCTCTTCTTGGATACCGTGCATCCGGTTCTCGCAGAAAGACTCAGTCAGGCCGGAATGGATTGTATCGATGGCACATCACACACCACGGTGAAGGCCATCGATGCCCACAATGACGCCGCGGGCATTGTGCTCCGGAGCCGCATTCGTGTCGATGCCGAACTGCTTGACCGACTGCCCCACCTCCGTTTCATATGTCGCTCTGGAGCCGGTTTAGAAAACATCGATCTGGCTTCCGCTTTTGACCGGGGCATTGAGGTATTCAACAGCCCCGAAGGCAACCGTGACGCTGTGGGAGAACACGCCCTCGGCATGCTCCTGTCGCTGATGAACCTCTTGCGCGAGGCCGATGCCTCTGTGAAGCAAGGGCAATGGGACCGCGAAGGCCACCGGGGCATGGAACTCTCATCCCGCACAGTGGGCATTTTGGGATATGGCCACATGGGAAGCGCCTTTGCCAGCAAATTGACGGGAATGGGCTGTCGCATCCTGGCCTGTGACCCTTACCGCGATGACATTGATGGCGACCTTCAAGGGAAGGTGCGCCACGTGGATTTGGCCACTTTAAAGCGCGAAGCCGACGTACTGAGCATCCACTGCCACCTGACTCCGGAGACCAAAGGCATGGTCGACCGTGAGTTCTTGTATGGCTTTACCAAGCCCATCGTCCTCATCAATACAGCCCGAGGGGCCATCTTGAGCTCTTCAGGCCTTCTCGACGCCCTTCAAACAGGGCATGTGGTGGCTGCGGCACTCGACGTCTTTGAAAGGGAAACCAGCAGCTTTGAAACCGTTGCCAACGAGGGTGACGCCGTCTGGATGAGGCTCATGGCCCACCCCCGGATACAAGTCAGCCCGCACGTGGCGGGCTGGACTGAAGAAAGCTATGTGAAACTATCGTCCGTACTGGCCGATAAAGTGATCGCCAAATTCGGCTGAATCAATTGGTGCGCTCGCGGGAATTCGCTGAGTACAAGACTTTGAGGGCCGAAGCCTTTCTCAATTCCTGCTTGACATCGGTCACCACACCCATCTTGGTGTCTTGGTCGACCTTCATGGACACCCACATTTTGGTCTGCTCCGCTTCGGCCAATGTGAGCCGCTCGTTTTCTACCCAATCCCGAATTTGCGCGACGTCTGAGAACTGATCGTTCAACTGAATCACAGGCTCGGTTCCATAACGCTTGTCCTGGGGAGGGCCGATGTTGATGTAACGGATCAAATGCTTCTTCTCAATCTTGTAGATCTCAGAAGCCTCTGGGCGTACCACCTTGACCATTTCCTCTTCTGTACGCAACACCGTTGCCACCATGAAGAAGAAGAGCAGCATGAACACGATATCGGGAAGTGACGCGGTTGAAATCGCCCCAGACTCTCGCTTGTTGTTTTTCTTGAACTTGCTCATCAGTAGTAACCTTGGCTGGCGTCTCGAGGCTCCGCCTCAGAGATTCGCTGGGGATACACCAAACGAATGGACTTGATCTTGTCCAGCAAGCTCTCTTCCTTCGTTCTGCTGTAGCGCTCCTCGAGCGCCGCGTATGACACGTTAAACTTGGCCATGGACAGCTCGTCCCGCAACTCGTTAACCGCCGCTTCCAACTCGTTCTGAACTTGCAAATACAAGTCGTAGGAGGTGCTGCGGTCTGTTTGGAGGCTGATCAGTGCTGAACCAGGCAGCTCTTTGTAGTCGCCTCCGAACAACTCGATCGCCGTCAACTTTTCCCGAATGCGTTCTGCTGCCTTTGGCTGTCCGGCAGCCAAATAGCTTTGCTCCAACGGGATCAACTCTGCTTTGCGGACCCATTGACGCTCAGGATACTTCATGTTGTCATCTCCCAAGGTCACGTTTGGACGCTCTGGGTGCAGCAAACCTGTCCCAGTGGCCACCAAGAAATCCTTGGCGCCATCCTTAAGTTGACTGATGGACATGACTTCCTTTTCGACCAGCAACTCGTCGCGGAAATTGGTCCTGACGTTGTAAACGTCTCCGTCTTTCACTTCCTGTTGCTCCATGTCCGGCGGGACTGGAGGAGGAAGTTGACGCTTGACGCCTTCATCGCTGTCGATGGTGGTGGTCACCAACCAGAAAATCAGCAACAAGAAGGCGATGTCAGCCATCGACCCTGCATTGATTTCTGGTATTTCTCTACGAGCCATGAGCGCTTAGAGCCAGTTCTTGAGGATGGACTTGCCTTCCACCGCGAGGATGGAAACCAGCGCCAACAGCCCCAGAATGTAAATGAATTGAATGCTCGCGTCGGCGATTTTCACGTCTTGCTCGGTCACCGTTGCTCCTCCGGCCAGCATGGCTGAAGTCACCGTAGTATCGGCCAAGGCCCAAGCGATGAAACCTGCTACGAAGAAGACCACGAAGCCGATCAAAGCTCCCATAGCACGCTTGGGTTGGGTGGCCAGCTTCTGAACGAAGTGGAAGATTCCGAAACCCAAGATGGCCAGCACGCATACGACGCCGGTGTACAGGTTCAGACTGACGAGACTTTCGACGGGCCCAGTAGGATCGTCGCTGTTGATGGCGGACACCACCCAAATACAACCCAATGCGATGATCAGGATGCGGAGGGCGATGAGGGCCGTGCGGATGACGTTGGCTTGCATGGTACTGCTGTTTTGCGACCGCAGAACCGATCAGCCGTTCAACTTCTTGCGATAAACGAGGTCCACGAGGTCCATGGACGCCTCTTCCATATCGAAGACGATGCCGTCAATCTTGGAGAGGATGTAGTTGTAGAAGATCTGAAGAATGATCGCCACCACGAGACCGGATACGGTCGTGATCAACGCCACCTTAATACCGCCCGCAACGATGGACGCATTGATGGTGTTGGCTTGGGCAATCTTGTCGAACGCCTCGATCATACCAATCACCGTTCCCATAAATCCGAGCATGGGAGCCAAAGCGATGAACAAGCTGATCCAGCTCAAGCCGCGCTCGAGCTTGGTGCTCTCCAAGCTTCCGTAATCTTCTACGGCCTTGGCGAGTTCCTCGTAGCTGCCGCCGCTGCGGTCAAGGCCCTGATGGAAGATGGCGGCTACTGGGCCGCGGCTGTTGGCGCACACCTCCTTGGCGGCGTCTACTCCTCCGCTGTTCATGGCGTCCTCCACCTTGGTCAACAGACCCTTGGTGTTGGTGGTGGCCATGTTGAGGTAAATGATGCGCTCAATGGCCAACGCCAATCCGAAGATCAGACAGAGTACAACGAAGCTCATGAAGAGCACACCGCCCTCAATGATCCGCAGTTTGATTTGCTGGCGGGCTCCAGTGACCTCAACGGTCTCTTCTGGCATCGCAGATGCTTCCTCAGCGACGGGCATGGGTGCTGGAGCGGCAGCACTGTCCATCATGGCAGAATCGGCCATGGCACTGTCAGGGACCATGACGATCATGGAGTCGCCTGACATAAAAATGGTATCTCCTTCCTGAGCGATAACAGGAGCGGTAAACATGAGGGCCACTGCAAAGAGGGCGAACAACTTCTTCATGGTGAAGGGATGAATCGTGGTTGTGTCGTTGTGAACGAACCTTCGGCTCGCGAAGGGCGAATTTAGGCAATCGACTTCCACCCCGACAACAGCACTGCCAACATGGTGGAGATTTCCCTCAATTAGGCGGTTACAACTCTCCCATTCTGCCGGCTTGGTAATCGGCGATACAACGCTGAATTTGAGCGCGGTTGTTCATGACGAAGGGGCCATAAGAGACCACAGGCTCGTCCAACGGCTGGCCTCCCAATACCAAAAATTCAGCCCCTATTTCGCTGTAGAATCGCAGCACATTTCCGCCCCTGTGGTAAAGGGCCAACTGTTGTTTCGCCAATTCGCGCTGCCCTTCCACCTCCAGTTTTCCATCGATCATGTGCAGAAAAGCGTTGTGCAGAGGGTCCACAGGAAGGTCCAACCGAGCCCCTGCCTTGAGTTGGACATGGTGGTAAAATGCAGGGCTGTGCAATTCTGTGGGAGAAGCCGCTCCAAAAGCTTCTCCCATGATCACTTTGATGCGGTAGTCATCCGTTTCGACAACCGGAAAATCCGTTTTATCGCGCAGCGTGGTCAACGGAGTGCTGAATTTTTGGGACGCGGGAAGGTTTAACCAGATTTGAAAGCCGTGCACAACGCCGCCATCTCTTCGAATTTCCATGCTGCTCACCTCTTCGTGCACGGCGCCGCGTCCAGAGCTGAATACCATGAATTGGCCTTCGCGGTAAATCAAGTCGTTGTCTAGACTGTCTGTGTGCCGGCCACTGCCCGAAAGCAGATAGGTGGTCGGCGCCACCCCAGCGTGTGGATGCGCCTTGATGTCCATGCCGAGCGTACCGGGATCGATCTGGAGTGGACCAAACTCATCGAGCATCACAAATGGAGACACCAGATCGGTATGGTCTCCTGCGAAACCGCGCAGCACGGGTACATTTTGAACCATGGTGCGCTGGCACTCTAAAACCTGGGCCACTTTGCGTTCTCCGCCCTCACCCCACATGCCAGAGGCGGCCCTCAACCAATTGGGGACCGTCGCTGCGGCGCCCACAATGGCGGAGCCTTTGATGAATCTTCTGCGCAACATGCCTTAAAGATACAGGGGAGACGCCCTCCACTGGATTCACCTAGATGAAGAACGCGTCCCCGCTTTAGGCATCCTGGAAACGAGCGGGCATGAAAAAGCCGGCGTGGGCACGCCGGCTGCTTCTGTTGCGGAGAGACGGGGATTCGAACCCCGGATACCCTTTTGGAGTATACACGCTTTCCAAGCGTGCGCCTTAAGCCACTCGGCCACCTCTCCTGATCAGCTTGATTCTTCTCACTGAATGGGCGCGCAAGTTACCCCATAATTCAACGCGATGGGCAACCCTCAGAAGCGAGAGACTGCCCTGTAAGTTTCAACGGATGGTGTCCGCTGGAGTTTGCTCTCCTGCCAGCTCCATTTTGAAGGCGACCCTGAGTGACTCACGGTCGGGATGCAGCGCCGCCAGCACCATCAGCTTGGTGACCGCTGCTTCCAAAGTGATGTCCAAACTGGGCTCCACTCCGATGCGGGTCAGTCCGGCGCCCGTGACATAGCGGTTGGCATCGACCGAGCCCACTGAGCACTGGGTCACATTGACCAAAAAGATGCCCCTTTCTTGCGCCGCGGTCAGGATGCCCAGAAACAGGGGGTCACGTGGGGCGTTGCCCGAACCGTAGGTTCTCAAGACTGCCGCCCGGAGTCCCGGAATGCACAATTGATGGGAGAGCGCTTCTGGGGTCATGCCCGGAATCAAATGGACCACCGTCACCCCGGGATTGAGCCCTTCCAACAAACGCGCCTCTCCGCGCGGTCGAAGCAAGAGGTCTCGCCTGAACCTGACATGCACCCCCACTTCGCCCAAAGCTGGAAAGTTCGGGCTAACCAATGCTTGAAAACCCTCGGCGTCTTGCTTGTGAGAGCGGTTCCCGCGCATGAGCTCATCCCCGAAGTAGATGACGACCTCGCGGACCAGCGGACCTCGTTCGGGATCCGAAGAATCCCAAGTGCCTGCAATTTCAATGGCGGTCAGGAGGTTTTCCTTGCCATCGGTGCGGACCACACCAATGGGCAACTGGCTCCCGGTAAGCACAATGGGCTTGCCAAAATTGGGCAGCATGAAGCTCAAGGCGCTCGCTGAATAAGCCATTGTATCGGTGCCGTGCAACACCACAAACCCATCGTAGCGGTCTCTTCGGTGGAACAGCAGCCGGGCCAATTCGCCCCAGCGCTCAATGGACATGTCACTGCTGTCAATGGGCGCCATCGGCTCAAAGTCCAACGCCACCTCCAGCGCATCAATTTCGGGAACCCGAGAGCGCAAGTGATCGAAGTCGAAAGGGCGCAATGCCCCCGTTTCCGGATCCTCGAATGACCCGATGGTTCCACCGGTGTAGACCAGAAGGATGCGGGCAGGGGTCATGGCGTTGTGGGGTGGAATTGGGGCAACCGGAACAACCGTTCCGCATTGGCCGTTGAGAGGGCAGCCACCTCGGAAAGCGGGCGCTCTAACACGTCGGCCACCCTTTGCCCCACCAAGGCGGTGTATGCCGGTTCGTTGCGTTTGCCTCGGTGCGGAACAGGTGCGAGATACGGGCTGTCCGTCTCGAGCACAATGCGGTCTTCGGGAAGAAGCGGAATCACGGCTTCCATGCCGGCCTTACGGAAGGTGGTCACGCCACCCAGGCCAAAGCAAAAGGATCCGTAAGCGGCGATTTTCTCCGCCTCAGCCGGTCCTCCTGTAAAACAATGGAAGACCCCACGGAGCGCGGAATTGGTGTATTGGTCCAACACGGCAAACGTGTCTTCAAAGGCCTCCCTCACATGCAAGACAATGGGCAAGTCTCGCTCCAAAGCCCATCCGATTTGACAATGAAGGGCATCGATTTGCAACTGGCGCGTCTTCTTTCCCCTAAAAAGGTCCATTCCGATCTCACCTACGGCGATGCAAGGTTCGGCATCCAGCGCTTGCAAGATGGGCACGCACTCTGCTTCCCAACCTTCCTCGACGTGGCAGGGGTGCAATCCCATCATGGGAAAACACCGCCCCGGATGAGCGGCGACCAAATCCAAGAGGGGACGGACACTCGCTGCATCAATGTTGGGCAACAAAATGCGTTCCACCCCGGCCTCAAATGCGCGCTGCACGGCAGGGCCTCGGTCTTCCGCAAAGGCGTCTGCATAAGCATGACAGTGGGTGTCTATCCAATTGAGCTTGGGGGAAGTGTCCATTGCATCAAAATTAAGCCCCGTCTCCAGTGCTCCTTCCACTGCGGGCTTTTTGGTAACGTTTAATCGCCAATGTGAGCAGCACAGCCAGCCCCAAAATGCCTCCTACACCCCACACCCAACCCACGGCGTCGCGCAGGACGATGAGAAAGACGACCGCGATCAAAATGACCGTTGGCACCTCATTGAGAAAACGCAGCCGCATGGAACTGGAGGTTGGTTCTCCATTTTGGCATTGGGCCAGCAACCGCCCTCCAAGGATCATGTAGGCCCAAAGCAGACCCACAAAACCGAGCTTGACCCACATGAATGGCATGGACAACCACACCGGGTTCCACACGATGAGCGCGGTGCCAAAAACCGTGGCGAGGATGCCGCTCGGCAAGGTGATGGCGGCCCAAAGCCTCCGCTCCATGATGCGGAACTGGGGCACGAGCACATCGCGCTCGGCAGCAGGCTTGTCCAGGGCCTCACGGTGATAGATGAAAAGCCGAAACAAGTAGAACAGCCCTGCGAACCAGGTCACAACGAATATGATATGGAGGGCCTTGAGGACGTCGTACGTCATGGTGCAAAGGTGAAGGAGTGTTGTCGTTTTTCGAGCATGCCCATTACAGACCGACCTTTGCAGGGCAACAAGCGCCCATTATGGCTCCAAAAACACGCCTTGCGAAGGAGACCTTCGCCACGACCACCCACATTGTATTGCCCAACGACACCAACGTGTTGGGCAACCTCATGGGCGGACAACTTCTGAACTGGATGGACATTGCATCGGCCATCAGTGCCAACCGCCACTGCCGCAGGGTGGTGGTCACTGCTGCCGTCAACAACGTTTCATTCGACCAGCCCATTCGGCTCGGAGATACGGTCACCATTGAGGCCAAGGTCAGCCGCTCTTTCAGCAGCTCCATGGAAGTGTTCATGGAGGTATTTGTGGAGGACAATGCCACGGGCGAGCGTTCCAAATCCAACGAGGCCATGTACACCTTTGTGGCCGTAGACCAGCTTGGGGCTCCGATTGGAGTCCCGGAACTGATTCCGGAAACGGAAGAAGAAAAGAACCGCTTTGACGGCGCCTTGCGCCGGCGTCAACTGCGCTTGATCCTCGCCGGTAAAATCAATCCACAAGACGCGACCGAACTCAAGGCGCTGTTTGTTTGAGCAAGGCCTCTATTTCAGCCACAATCCGATCTGGGGATACCCGCTCTGGGCAGCGCACCTTGTGTCGACAGCGGTCCCCCAGCCTGCTGCAAGGACGGTTCCGCTCCGGACCTTCCGGCTCGAGTTGAACGGTCCTTGGATGCGGCATCCAAGGACCCATGCCCAATGCGGGGGAAGTGCACCCCCATACGACCACCATGGGCACCTGAAGGGCGGCTCCTGCGTGCATGGCTCCAGTATCTCCTGCCACCAACAAGGCCCCCCTTCGAATCACCTCAAAGGTTGCTGACCACGTCGCCACCCCGCAGTGGTTGATCACGTCGCCGTCGGGATGACCTGCCAAGAGTTTAGCACCCATGGCAGCCTCCTCTGGACCTCCGATCAGGTCCACAGACCTGCCGTGCGCTGTCAAATGGGCCAGAATGGTGCGCCAATGCTGCAGCGGGATGGCCTTCCCAACGTGTGCCGCCCCCAAGGCCAGCACCACCCGACTGCTGAGAGAAGGGGAGGTGATCGGAGGGCCTTCAGCTGCACATTCGGGCAACGCCAACGCGCCCACATCACCACGACCTCCCAGCGCCGATAGGGCATCGCCGAATGGAGTCAGGGTCTTCAAATAGCGCTCAACCACATGCTCCTTTCCCAACCTATTGAGACCAAAACGGACGAGCAAAATCTTCTCCCAGCTTTTCTTGTCGACGGTCAGGTCGAGCGTGCCTTCCTTTCTGAGGGCCCTCTTGATGAAACCCGAACGGGCACTCGCATGCAGGTCTATGACATAGTGAAAGCCGACTTCCACCAAGGCCTCTTCTACCTCTGCTGTGGTCTTGTCGATTGTCCACACTTGGTGCAGACCAGGCAACCCTTGCAAGGCCTCGGCATACGCCGACTTCGTCAAGTAATGGACTTCGACCTCCCCCTCCAACATGGCGTGCAAGGCGCGCACCACGGGAGACGTGAGGATCACATCTCCCATGCTGGAGAACCGGACGACGAGGACACGTGTGGGGCCTGTCTGCGACATCGGCGGGAAGGTAGTCCTTGAAATGCAGGAAGCCGCCCCCTTTCGGGAGCGGCTTCCGCCTCAAGCGATTTGGTGAAACGCTTTCCTCTAGTCTGGAATCACTCAGAAACCAGGAGCTTCTTGACCACGATGTAGTCGGAACTGGACAGGCGTACCTGGTACATTCCGCTGGACAGCGTGTTGGCGTCAATGTCGAGCACATACTGCACATCTTCAGAGGCGTTGCCGTCGAACAACTCCTGTACGAATTGACCTCCCATGGTGTACAGGTCAATGCGCAGGCGCATGTTGTTGGTCACCACGAATCCGAGCGTGCTGTAGTCGTTGGTTGGGTTGGGCTGCAAACCTGTGATGCGGATAGGATCCTTCAAGCTGCTCACACCACCTGTGATGTCGATGGGGGTGTGGCCACCTTGACCACCACTGACCGTCACATTGTCGAGGTTGTCAAACTCTCCGGTTCCCAAATCGGTGTAGTCGAATTCAGTGCTGTTTCCACAATCATCGGTGATGGTGTAGCTGTAATCGATCTGCCATCCGAGGCAGCAGTCCATGTCGAAGAAGATGTCACCACTGGAGGACAAGATGCCCTGGCTGAGTCCATCCACAATGAGCTCACCGGTGTAGAAGAACCAAGCGCTACCACCGTAGTTCTCGTTCTTGTTGTTGGCGCCTTCACCGATCTGCAGACCATAGTAAGCGTTCAACGGCTGGTGCTGCAATGTGAATTCAGACCCGGCGTATGCTCCGGTACCAGACATGGTACCGCCAGCTCCCATCACGTAGTAGACCCACTCGGTCCAGATTTCGATGCCTGGGAAGATGTCCGCACAATCCTTCTTGTAGTTGTGCATGCCTGGCTCAGCGAGCCATTCGTTCCAGTCATGTCCTCCTTCGTAGATCGCGTCGAAGATGAATCCATCTCCGTTCACATCAGCCACCTCAAGCACAATGCGCATGGTGCTGTCTGGAGCGATCTCGATGATGCTGCTTCCGCCTTCGACTATGGTGAAGGACTCGGCACCGGGGAAGTTGAACAAACGCACAGCTTCTGGAGCACGGTCGTCGCAAGTTTCTCCATTGTCGATGGCCTCCACCGTAGCAGGCATGCAGAAGTTCGCGATGTCATCCGTAGGAAGGTAGCCGCTCTCAACAGAGGAGAATTCCAACGTCACTTCACTGTCGCAGTTGTCGCCGAATTGAACGTCGCAAGCTGCAGGAATCTCGATGAAGTCGAAGATGTCATTCAAGCCATTCTGATTGTCATCACCACAGGCGTACTCCACCACTTCGTCGTTGCTGATGTCACATGTGGAGGTAAACTGTGGTGCCATCTGGTCGAGGACGGTGATGTCCTGGCTGGTGGTCACCGTGTTCTCGTTGCCACAGTCATCGGTCGCAACGCTGGTCCAAGTACGTGTGAACGTATAGCTTCCTTCGTCAGCGCTGTCTCCATCGCTGCAAGTCTGGACGTTTGGAGTGTCCGTGAATGTCAATACGTTGGCTACGTCGCTGTCACAGTTGTCATCCGTCGTGATGGCGGGGATTCCTGTCGCTGAATCGCTGCGGTCCGTCTCGCAAGCACCGTCGAGGTAAAGCGTGACAGGGTCAAGCGTCTCGATGGTTTGAGAAGGATTCACATTGTCCTGAACCGTGATCAGCTGATCCACACTCGTAGATGTGCTGTTGCCGCAGTCATCGGTCGCAGTGAAGTTGAACGTACGGGTAAAGACATAGCTTCCATCCAACTGATCGTCGTCACCACCACAGGTATACTCAGGGGCACTGTCCGAGAAATCTGTGTCCACCGTGACATCACTGTCGCAAGCATCGCTCGTGGTGTGTGAAGCATAACCCAGTGCGATAGTGCTCAGATCAGCCTCACAGTTTGCATCCAATTGCACCACTTGAGCAGCAGGAGCAGTAGCGCTCAAGTCTGGAGCGGTCACATCCGTCACTGTAATGGTCTGAACGTGTGTCTCGGTGTCCGTGTTGCCACAGTCGTCCGTAGCCACTGCCGTCCATGTCCGAGTAAAGACGTATGAACCCTCTGCCAGACCGTCAGCATCACTGCAGGTGTACATCGTGTCTGTATCGGCGTAGGTGATGCTGATGCTCACATCAGTGTCACAGTTGTCCGTTGCTGTGGCTGTGGCCTGACCTGCCGCGGAAGGCGATGTGTCGGCCGTGCATGCAGCAGAGAGGTCTGTGGCATAGGTATCAGGACAGCTGATGTCCACCACAGGGTTGATCTCGTCGTTCACTGTGAACTGCTGATCGTGGACCTGGACGTTTTCGTTTCCACTGTCGTCGGTTGCTACTGCAGTCCAAGTCCTGGTGAAAGTGAAGTTGCCTTCGGCGGTGTCGTCGCCGACACAGCTGTAAATCGGAGCAGAGTCGCTGTGTGAGATTGCGATGATCACGGTTCCATCACAGTTGTCAGAAGCTTCGGCTGTTACCATGTCCAAGCTGAGGTCAGCGTCGCATGCCTCGTTCAACAATTCAACGCGGTCCGCTGGCCAATCCACGGTCATGCTTGGCGCAATCGCATCGGTCACCGTAATCACATGCTCACAATAGCTGTTGGACTTCCAGTTTTCGTTTTCGCAGGCGTCCATAGAGGAGAACACGCGGGTAAACTGGTAGCTTCCGTTGTGGTCATCATCTTCGTTGCCGTAGATGTAGTCAGCACCATCGGTATCGGCCTCAGAAGGCAAGTCCATGAACATGATGTCCTCGAAAGTGACCTCAGGGTTGTCGTCACAGTTGTCGGTCACGGTCGCCATACCTGTCGCATCCGTGCTCAAATCTGTGGTGCAGTTCTCGTCGAGGAACACCTCGATGTCCTGCGGACAGAAGTCAAACTCAGGGGCCAAGGTGTCGACTGTAGCGACGTACTGGATGGCGGACTCCGACTGGTTTCCACTGTCGTCTGTCACGTACCAAATCCGTACATAGGTGCCTGGGCAAGATCCTGAAGTCAAGAACGCCATCGAAATGTTGTAGCTCAACTCAGTGTCGCAATTGTCGTTGGCATGCAACGGCAAGACACTGGTATCATAGGGATCTGGCATATCACCACAGGTGATCGGAGCTGGATAAAGCTCATCTGGATTGCCATCAAACATGGGAGCCTCCGTATCTGTGAAGGTCAACTCCTGGGTGCAGGTCTGTACCGTTTGGTTGTTGCAATTGTCTGTAGCCGTCACCGTGAAGGTCCGGGTCAAGAGTTGGTCTCCTTGATTGTCGGAGTCGGAGTCTGTGATTGTGCTTAACTCGACTACGGTGTCAGAATAGGTGTATTCTACAGTCACGTCTCCGTCACAGTTGTCGCTGGTGACAAATGAAGGCTCACCGTTGGTCGCAATACTGAGGTCTGCTTCATCAAAGCAAACATTGGTATAGAGAATGGCCGCTGGGCAGGTAATGCTCAAGCTTGGAGCCTGCGTATCCTGGACCTCAATGGTCTGAGACTGGAGGTGCACGTTGCCTGCGCAGTCCGAAGTCTCCCATGTGCGGGTCAAGGTATAGGTGTCCTCACAGGCACCGTCCGTGCGCACTTCCTCCACAAATGCGATCTCTGGACCGCTGTCACAGTTGTCCATCGCTTCCAGTGAAGCCAGTGGAGCAATGGCGGGGACCGCATCGCATTCTACCGTTTCATCTGCTGGGAATGCAGTGAATTCCGGTGCCGTTGTGTCCTCGATCGTGATGTATTGGATGTGCTCGGTATAGTTGTCTGAGCAATCCGTCGTGGAGTAGGTACGCTTAATGGTGTATTCCTGAAGGCAAGGTGTGGTCAAGATCAAGTCCTGATAGCTGACCACTGCTTCAGCATCACAGTTGTCCATGGCCTCGGCGTGCATGCCGTCACCTGGAGTGAACTCTGGCACTGCGTAGAACTCACCCAATTCGTGTTGCACAAATCCTGTGAGATCCGCATCGTCGCACTGCAAGGTGTAGTCGGCTGAAGCCAAGGTCCACTCGGCAGAAGTGCGGTCGGTCACCACCAAGATCTGCTGGAACGTAGAGACGTTTCCGCACATGTCAGTAGCGGTATAGTCGATGATGTAGTCATCCCAGCATCCGGCAGAAAGTGGAGTGCATTCCACATCGACATGGCTCAACTCGCAGTTGTCCATGACCGTCACAAGCCCCACGCTGTTCAGATACTCGTATGAGCAGTCCATCCAGAGGTCACATTCGAGGGTGTCCACACCATCAGCGAGGAACGAAGGCGCGATGGCGTCTTCGATGTCAATGCGCTGGGTGTCTGTTTCGACCGTGGCGTTTCCACAGCTGTCCGTAGCCATGGCAGTCCAAGTCCGGATGATGCCGTAGCAACCTGTGCTGATGCTGTCCACGATGACGTCGCTGTGCTCCAAACCGGTATCGGCCAAGTCACAGTTGTCAGAGTATTGGGTTGATGCAGTACCTGTATTGGATGGATCCAAATCCACGTAACACAAACCATTGACGTTCAGCGTCAAGTCTGAAGGTGCAGTCACCATAACTTCTGGGACCGTGTTGTCTTCAATCGTGATGGCTTGGACGTGATACGTCTGGTTGCCAAAGCAGTCTGTCGCGACCCAAGTGCGGTTCAAGACCCGGCAGCTGCTCGCGGTGTAAGAAGCTGTGGTCTGACCGACCAATTCAACGCATACGTAAACCGTGTTGCCATCTGCAAATCCAGCAGTGTTGGGGTCAAATCCAGCAGCACATCCATACTCGCTGTCGTCGCAATTGTCCGAGAACAACACCACTTCGTCTGAGGCTGGGTTGTCGATCAACCACTGCTCGCTTTCGTCGCAAGTCAATGTGAGGTCTGCACCACCAGAAACATAAGTAGGGGCCGTCACGTCGTTGCGGGTAACCGTTTGGACGATTTCAGTGGCCACGTTGCATTGTTCGTCAAAGGCGATGTAGTGGAACTCCACATACTCACCCGCCATGCAATCTGTTGGCAATGTGCAGCTTGGCTCGAGTGTAGCGATCACGTCACCTGCAAAGCCCATAGCATCCTCTCCAGCGATGGATCCAGACCAGCTGAACCAACCTGAGAATCCGTTGTCGTCACAGTTGTGGTTGTTGGCACCATCGCCGAGCTGGAAACCGAAGTATTCGCTGGCTGGTTGGTGGTTAAAGTGGATCAACGTTCCGAAGTCCCAAGCACCAGGCCCACCCTCAGCGTAGGAGGCTTCGTTGTTCAAGGTGTACATGGTCCAGAGGTCTGTGTTGACCGCACAACCATAGTCGTTCTTGAATCCACCAGCCCAATCGGCGCCGACAGCACGGCCTTCGAAGAAGAGGTGAATCTCCAAACGGAGGTCGTTGTCATTCTTGTCCATCACAGTACCCTGCATCAAGGCTGTTCCGTTTTCGAACTGCTCGAAAGACACCCCGCCATTGGCGACGTCCTCGATGAAGTAATGTCCAGCACCCATGTCGCCGTTCATGTCGTAGAACTGCAGCAAAGCGTCAGGGCCGTTGTTGAAGTTGGCGTCGTCACCAGCGGTGATGGCATTCCATACCTGTGTGGTTCCACCACCTGTGCAGATTTGGTTGCGGCCATCCGTGCGGTTC
This sequence comes from uncultured Flavobacteriales bacterium, assembly GCA_965659115.1. GTDB lineage: Bacteria > Bacteroidota > Bacteroidia > Flavobacteriales_D > Sanyastnellaceae > UBA8752. The sequence goes on from CBFHUP010000004.1 coordinate 29,277, forward strand.
TTCACGGTCACCACGTTGTCAAGCTCGAGGTCGTTGCATCCAAATGCCGTAGCTGAGGCGGCTGTAGCTGCCACCAAATCGCCCTCGCATTCCACTTCGTAGTCGGCCAAATCGCCGTCGATGTCCAAGTTGGCACAGCCCAAGCATGGATCTGCGCTTTCCAGAGGAATGACCCTGTCGATGGCGTACAAATAGCTGTTGGTGTTAAACTGATAGGCACCGTTCAGGATGATGTAAGCTTCTCCAGTGGCACTCACCAGACGCTCATCACCCTCAGCTTCTGTGTAGGTGAATTCTTCGCCGTAGTAATTGAGGTAGACTTCGCCTTCGGTCATCAGTTCGCAGAGGCCAACGAAAATGTGTCCGACAAGGAGATCGCCCAACACACCCTGAGACAGTGCGTTCAGGTTGTATCCAGCCTCGCCCCATGCTGCGTCCACTGGCAAGAACAGAGATCCGCAGTCGGTCTCCAAACTGGAGGGAACCACGAGGTCTCCGTTTCCAGACAGGATGAGACCTTCAATGAGGAAATCAGAAGGACTTTCCAGGGCGTCAATGAGCAAGGCAACCGTACTGTCGATGGCAGCACCATCGTTCAGTGCGACTTCTACTGCACCACCGGTAACGGTAAGCGCCTCGTCTTCATTACAGATGTCATCGTCATCGAGGTCATTCAAGCATCCTCCTTCACAATCCACATAGTCAGCGCCGAAGAGGTCGATGGGGTATTCACAAGGGCCTGCGTCCGTTGCCGCAGGATTGTAGTTACACGCAGTTTCATCTTGGCAGCCTTCGATTTCGAACGGATCACAAGTCCCGTCTCCGTCTGTGTCAACCAGGCAGTTCCCATCACAATCGTAACCTGAATCTGCGTAGACACATGAACCATCATTGTCAGTAGCACTGGCTGAGAAGTTGCATGCTGTGTCATCGTCACACCCTCCTACCTCTTCTTCATCACAAACGCCATCCCCATCGGTATCGTTCAGGCATTCACCCTCACAATTGACAATGTTTGAAGGATATCCGTCAGGATAAGTGCAAAGGTCATCGTTGGTGTCTGTGAAATCACCCGCATTACATGCGTTCGGGTCGGTACAACCCGCCAGCTCTTCTTCGTCGCAGACGCCGTCGCCGTCTTCGTCGTTCAGACATGCACCATCACAGTCCACATAATCGAGGCCGTAAAGGTCAATGGGGTATGAACAGGATCCGTCGTTGTCGGTAGCAGAAGCACTGAAGTTGCAGGCCATTTCATCGTCGCAGCCGCCGACTTCGTCCTCGTCACACACGCCGTCTCCGTCGGTGTCATTGATGCAAGCACCATCGCAATCGACAATGTTGGTGGGATACCCATCGGGATAGGTGCAAAGGGTGTTGTCCGTATCGGAGAAGTCACCCGTGTTGCAGGCCTCCTCGTCTGTACATCCGGCCACCTCAAGCTCATCACAGATACCGTCTTCGTCCGCGTCGTTCAAACACGCGCCATCGCAATCCAAGTAATCCTCGGCTGGATAGGTACATGACCCATCGCTGTCCGTAGCCGCTGGGTTGTAGTTACACGCCGTCTCGTCCTCACAACCTGCAACCTCTTCTTCGTTACAGATACCATCAGCATCATCGTCACTCAAGCAATTGCCTCCGCAATCGACAATGTTGTTGGGATAGCCGGCGGGGAATTCACAGCTGCCATCATCGATGGTGGCTGAGGCATCATAGTTACAGGCGTTCACGTCGATACAACCGGCGCAACTTGTAAACTCACAACTGGCATCGTCGGCATTGGCCAACGGGTTGTAGTTACATGCCGTTTGATCCGTGCAACCGTCAATCTGGTCCACATCGCAAATGCCGTTATCATCGGTATCTCCATCCGTGATACCCCCCTCACCATCGCAGGAATCACAATCATCGGTCAGCAAGACGCAAGAACCGTCGTCATCCGTCGCCAAGGCGTTGTAGTTACATGCCTCCTCATTCTGACAACCGAGAACCTCTTCTTCATCGCAAATGCCGTCTCCATCGGTGTCGCTCAAACAAGCACCTAAGCAGTCAACGTAAATGCTGCCGTAGAGGTCCAAGGGGAATTCGCAGGAACCATCGTCGTCTGTTGCCAGCTCGTCATAGTTACAGGCGGTAGCGTCGGTACAGCCTAGGACTGGGCCGCCTGCTCCGAAATAAAAGGTGTCCCGGAATTCGTTGGCTCCATCTCCTTCGATGAAGACTTGGCAGTACAATTGACCGCTCAAATCACCGGTGGTGGTGAATTGACCCACCAAAACGCGCAGGTCATCGCCGGCAACACCGTTGGAGTCTCCGTTCAGTGCATACCATGCTCCACCGATGGCATCGTCAATCGCGATGCTTGCACCAGCAGCACCGAAGCCGGGGTCGAAGTTGGTGGACCAGGGATTGTCACCTGATTGCACAATGGCCACCGCCGCTTCTCCGGCACCGGCATTGAAGGCCTGCTCCAATCCTACAGTGACCCAGCTGTCATAAGGCAGGTCAGGATAGAAGCCATACAAGACCGGGTTGATGCCGTTTGGAGTTGCTCCGCCCAATTCCGCATGGTAAAAATTGGTCGTGGTATTCACGAAGGTCTGATTTATTGCATCTCCAGAAACAGAGGACATGAAGTCCGTAGCATTGTTCATGGTGACATACAGACGGGTACAGCTGTGTCCCGTCAGGTCGATCGCTCCGAGGGGACCGACAACAAGGCCGATGTCTTCACTGACAACCTCAACTTCGAGGTCATAGCCTTCGGGGGCTGGAGCGGAATTCACAACGACTTGTTGTTGTGAAAAAACGGTGGTCAGGCAGCAGAAGAGGGCTGCAACCAGATTGATGGTTTTGGACATCATGTCAAGCGTTTTTGGTTAAGAGTTCTCCGATGAGAGTCTCGAATTTAAATGTGTTCGAAGCAATAATTGGCAACGCTCACAAAATCCGGCTGGACGACCACTTACAACAATCGCTTTCATCGATGTTTTTAATTATTTCGTCGAATCTTATTTTTTAATTTCCTCCTACATGGGGGATTATACAGCTTGCGTATGGGTATTATAACGTTATCATAAATCCATGAAGCCCATCCTCGAGATTATGTCCCACCGCATGGCCCCGCCCAGAAAGAAATTTTGCTACATTTGCGCCCCCTTTGGGTACCATAGCTCAGGTGGTAGAGCAATGGATTGAAAATCCATGTGTCCCTGGTTCGAATCCAGGTGGTACCACACCCAAATTACAGGCGGACTTCGGTCCGCTTGTTTCATTTTAGACCTTTTCCAAATGCAGGCAGGTTTGGCACTTCCTCCCAACATCCATGTTGACCCCCAATTTGAAGCATTGAGAAATTGGATGGGCACCCACTCGCCGACCTCGGTTGTTGTGGTGACCGACCCTATGACCGAAAAATGTTGCCTCCCATTGCTCAACCCACACCTCCCGCCGGGCGCACAATTCTTGCGTTTGGGTCAGCATGGTGAAACCATCAAATCCATAGAGCATGCGCATGCACTCTGGGACAGCTTTGAAGGCATGGGCATGGACCGTCACGGCCTTGTGATTGCCCTTGGAGGGGGAACCCTTTCAGACTTAGCAGCGTTTGCCAGCAGCACCTATTTGAGGGGGGTTCGTTTTTGGTTGGTGCCCACCACCCTTCTCTCTATGGTTGACGCTTCCGTTGGCGGAAAAACGGGCATCAATTTTCGAGGGCTCAAGAACAGGATCGGCACTTTCGCATCTCCTGTGGGGACCAGTATCCACACCGCCTTCTTGGACACCCTCAATGCCCGAGAAATGTCAAATGGGTGGGCGGAACACATCAAGCACACCTTGCTCTCTTCAGATCTGGCCTTGGACCTCCCTTGGGAAAACACCTTAACTGCCGCTGACAGCGAAGCTTTTGAAGCGGCCATTCACAGTTCTATTCTCATCAAATCGGGCATTGTAAATCAGGATGCGCACGAGACGGAGGGCACGCGCAAAACCCTCAATTTCGGCCACACTTCTGGTCATGCGCTGGAGTCCTGGGCCATGGCACAATCGGAAGACCTGAAACATGGAGAGGCCGTCGCCTGGGGCATGCGTTTAGCCCTCAAAATGAGTGAGTTACACCCCGAGTGCCCCCGGGCCAAACTTGGCGACTTTGACCGGGCCTCCCGGTCTTTGGCCGAGCTCATTCCTCTTCCTTGTGTTCCGCCCGATGCGGCGACCTTGTGGGAGTGGATGCGGAGCGACAAAAAAAACCGAGGAGACCAGGTCAAGGTGGTGTTGCTCGATGGTGTTGGCCGTCCGAAAATCGATTTAAATGTGACCCTTTCAGACTTTGAACAGGCCTTGTCGCAGCTGCCCAACGCTTGATTTTATCGTCCGATCTCCAACCTTGTCATTCCGGCGCGGCTCTGCACCTTAATTTCGCACCATGGAGGTAACCACCCTCGACGTGGCCAATTTACTCGACGGCCAACTGGACGACGTCCCCGCCCAGGCACTCTCAGGGTTTGCCGGAATAGAGGACGCATCCAAAGGCGACCTGACTTTCTTGGCCAATCTGGCCTACGAAGGACACTTGTATACCACTGAAGCAAGTGCAGTTTTGGTTTCCAAGGAATTTGTGCCCTCTGCCCCGATGCAGGCCGGTACATGCTTGATTCGGGTCGACGACCCCTATGCTGCCATGGCCAAGCTGATGCAGGCCTATGGCGGCGGCGAGACCGAGACCTCTGAGCGCACCCAAATCCACCCTTCAGCAGTGGTCGCCGAATCTGCCGAGATCGGAAAAGGTGTCATCATCGGTGCTCAATGTTATGTGGGCGAGCAGAGCACATTGGGTGCTGGAACCAAAATGATGGCAGGCAGCATTGTTGGAGAACGATGCACGGTGGGTGCTGAGGTCATATTGGGCATCCGCAGTGTCATCGGAGACAAATGCACAGTAGGCGACAAGTGCATCCTTCAAATAGGTGCGACGATTGGTGCCGATGGTTTTGGGTTTGCGCCCACCGAGTCAGGGTTTGAGAAAATCCCGCAAATGGGCAATGTGACCATCGCTGCCGGATGCGAAATTGGAGCAGGAACCACCATTGATCGGGCCACCCTGGGGTCCACCATTTTAGAAGAGGGCGTGAAGTTGGACAACCTCATTCAAGTGGCCCACAATGTGCGCATCGGAAAACATACTGTGATTGCTGCCCAAACAGGAATCGCCGGGTCTACAGAGATTGGTTCCCACTGTATGATTGGCGGTCAGGTGGGCATCAATGGCCACATCAAAATCGCCAATGGAACCAAGGTGGCTGCCAAAAGTGGCATCTCAGCGAGCATCACTTTGCCCCATCAGGTCCTGCAAGGCAACCCAGCCTTGCCCATTCGGAAGCACCAGAGCATGCAGCTTGCCGTTCGCAAACTGGCAAGGGAGTTCACCCGAAATGGTAAGGCTCAACATTCGAAAGGCTGACTCCAAGCCCCGCCTTTGAAATCCGTCAATCACAATGAACAAGGAGAATTCACCAGCATCTCAACAGGCTCCTGTCCAACAGCGGACTTTGGCCAGCGCCTTCAGCATTGAAGGAATCGGGCTCCATACGGGTCAAACCACGAGGTTGACGGTTCAACCTGCGCCTGCTGACCACGGCTATGTGTTCCAAAGAATGGACGTCGACGGGCAGCCTTTGGTTCCTGCGAACTGTGACCTGGTGGTCGAAACCCGAAGGGGAACCACTTTGGAAAAAGGCGGCATCCGCATCTACACCACTGAACACCTGTTGGCGGCATTGTACGGTTGTGGAATTGACAATGCCCTGATTCAAATGACCGGTCCAGAGGTGCCCATCATGGATGGCAGCAGCTGGCCCTTTGTGGCCCACATCGAAGAAGTCGGTGCCGTGGACCTCGAAGCCGATCGGCACATTTTCAGGCTGACAGAATCGGTCACCTATCACGATGGCAAGGGGGTTGAAATGCTCGCGGTTCCACCCGTCAACAATGAATTTCGAGCCACCGTCATGGTGGACTACCACAGCCCCATTCTCGGAACACAACACGCCAGCATGTATCACATGGGCAAGTTCGTCCCCGAGATCAGCCGGTGCCGCACTTTCGTCTTTCTCAAAGAAGTCAAGTCTTTACTCGAGCAAGGATTGATCAAGGGTGGAGATTTGGACAACGCCATTGTTCTGGCAGAAAAGGAATACAGCCAAGAAGAACTCGACGAGGTGGCGGCTTTGTCTGGCAAAGACAGCCTGAAGGTAGAGCCCGGTAAAATTGGGGTCCTCAACAACACGACCCTGCAGTTTGAAAACGAGCCGGCGCGCCACAAATTGCTGGACATCGTTGGCGACCTTGCCCTGACAGGGTTCTTTATCGAAGGGCACATCCTCGCGGCCCGTCCAGGCCATGCGGGCAATGTTGCCTTTGCTCAGCTGCTCAAGCGGAAAAAAAATGCCGAGGCTGGAATCCCCCGTTACGATCCTCGATTGGAGCCCGTCATGGACATTCAAGACATCGAGAATTTGTTGCCGCACCGATATCCTTTCTTGTTGGTCGACAAAATCATCGAGCGTGAGGATGACAGCATCACTGGCTTGAAAAACGTGACCATGAATGAGCCCTTCTTCCAAGGGCACTTTCCAGGCAACCCCGTCATGCCGGGCGTGCTTCAAATCGAAGCCATGGCCCAAGTCGGGGGGATTTTTGCCCTAAGCGGTGTAGAGGACCCCGAGAACTGGTCCACCTATTTCATGAAAATCGACAACGTCCGGTTCAAGCAGAAGGTCATTCCCGGCGACACCATCCTGTTCAAATTGCAATTGGCCAGTCCCATCCGCAGGGGGTTGGTTCACATGACGGGGCGCGCTTATGTCGGAGACAAGCTGGTCTCTGAAGCAGAGATGCTGGCGCAAATCATCCGGGACCGGGTCCCTTCATCTTCTGAAGCATGAATCCAGCCGAAACTTTGCCCTTGATTTCCCCCATGGCGTCCGTTCATCCGGATGCGACCATTGGAGAAGGGGTCACCATTGGCCCTTTTGCCACCGTTGAAGCCAACGCTCACATTGGGTCAGAAACTTGGATTGGCCCCAATGCCACGGTTTTGTCTGGCTCGCGTATTGGTGCCCATTGCCGGATTTTTCCGGGTGCGGTCATCGGTGGTGTACCACAGGACCTGAAGTACGCAGGCGAAAACACGACTGCGGTGGTGGGCGACCACACCACGATTCGGGAGTGCTGCACCATCAACAGGGGAACCACCGATAGAATGACCACGAAAGTGGGTTCTCACTGCCTGCTCATGGCTTACACCCACGTGGCCCACGATGCGGTTGTGGGTGACCACTGTGTCTTGGCCAACAATGCCAACATCGCAGGACATGTCACCGTGGAAGACTGGGTCATTATTGAAGGCGTTGTGGCTGTGCAGCAGTTTGTGCGCATTGGCCAACACGCTTTTGTTGCAGGCGGATCATTGGTCCGAAAAAACGTGCCTCCATTTGTCAAGGTGGCCCGCGAGCCGCTGAGCTACATCGGGGTCAATGCCATCGGCCTTCGCCGCAGAGGGTTCCCCGATGAGTTCGTGCGCGCAGTGGAAGACATATACAGAACCCTCTACGTTACAGGAGGAAACATGTCGCAAGCCCTCAAGGTCGCCGAGTTGGAATTGCCGGTCAGCGATGCCAAGGAGACCATACTTGACTTCATCCGCGCCTCGGACAAGGGCATCGTTCGCGGCCCATTCTGATGCAGGAGCTTCCGCTGGGCATCACCCTCAAGCAAGTCGGAAAACGACATGGCAGACAGTGGGTCTTGCGGCAGGTCGACTTGACCGTTCCAGCAGGGAGCATCCAGGCCCTTCTCGGTGCCAATGGCAGCGGCAAGTCCAGCCTGTTAAGAATCATGTGTGCCTTTGACCGGCCCAGTGAGGGCGAGATTTCCTGGACCGCACAAGATGAGCCTCTGGGTGCCATGGATGTTCCCACGCATATGGCGTACTGCGCCCCTGACCAGGGGTTGATTGCCGACCTGGATGTGGGCGAACACATTGCACTTCACCAGCGTTTGAGACGGCCCATGCCCGGCACCAGCCCCGGAGAGGTATTGGAATTGTCCCTGCTTGCGGACCGGGGCAACGTCCGGGTTCGTGACCTCAGTTCTGGCATGCGCCAGCGGCTCGCATTGGCGCTGGCATTCACCACAGATGCCCGCGCCCTGTTCTTGGATGAGCCCACGTCACATTTGGACAGAACAGGCAAGGCCTGGTACCAAGCATTGGTGTCCGACTGGCGCCGAGGCCGGACGTTGATTGTGGCCTCCAACCACGATCCTACAGAGTATCCCGGGGCACATTCCGCTTGGGAATTCCCACAGGACTGAACATTTGTTTTGGGTTTAACTCGCTGATAAACAGCGGTATAATGTTCTCTTCCTCTGTTTTTTTCGGTTGAATTGCAACCGAATTGGAGCCCCCCCCGTAAAGGAGCCTGAATCCACATAAATCTTTTCAATATGATTCGCTCTTTTTCCCTTCTTTTCGGCCTCTTTGGCCTCCTTCTTCAAACAGCATCTGCTGCATCTCCACAGGACGACCTGTGCAAGGTTGAGCAGGACCACATCAACACGGCCATCTACATTGACGGCGTGCAAATGACACAAAACCTGCGGACTTGCGCCAAAGGCACCATCTCCTCGGTCGAGATCATTGCCAGTGCAGACTTCAATGGTGGTTTTTTCGACTTGGCCATCATGGACGCAACGTTCACGCCCAAGGCCATGCAGACCATCACGGCAGACAACTACAACGGCACGAGCTTCGTGCTGAGCAACCTGTCCATCCCAACGATGAAGAACGACCAATACACACTGGTCCTTCGCGCCCAAAACGGTGCATCGTGCGTGGTTCCTGCCACTGAAGATGTCGACATGTTCGTCGGCGAGGCACGCCTTCAAGGTGAATACCTGGCCAAGAACGCCAAATTCACCCTTGGTGTGCGCAGCGCAACTCCGCAGTTGAACGAGGCCAATGACAGCCGCAAAGCAGACGTTGGCAATGTGACCCCTCCCACAAACGCCATGAGCCGCACTGCTGCAGGCCTCGATTTGAATGTGACAGGAGACTGTCACTCTGCCCAGCGCCAATCCAATGGTGTGCTCAATGTTGTGGGCGGATCATTCCTGCAGACTTTCTATGCCTGTGAGCGTGGACGTGTAACAGAGGCCAAATTGGCGGTGCCTTTTGTAAAGCCTGGTTTTAACTACCCTTACACCCTTTCACATTTCAATGGCGACGTCATTGCCGAGGGCACCTTTACGAGCGAAGATCTCCTTGATGGTGAACTCCTGCTCACCTTTGACAAAGGCAGCGTTCGCAAGGGCCAACAGCTGTCCTTGAACGTGAACTGCCCCGAGGGCAGCCGCATCGCAATGCTTGCTAAAGGTGTCGAAAACACAGACTTTGGTCGCTTGTACATCGACGGACAGACCGTCCCATTCAACATCGCCATGGCCGCTGGACTCGAGTCCGCCACGGCAGAAGATGTGTTGGGTACGGATGACGGCCGCGAAGCTTTGGCTTTGAGTGCTTATCCCATTCCTTTTGGTGATGCCCTGAGCGTAAAAGTGCGGGGAGCCGTGCAAGAAGGAGCCCGCTTGCAGGTTCTCGATCACCAAGGCATGCCCATCAAGTCTATCACGTTGACGGGTGGTCCATTGGAAGCCCCTGTGCGCTTCACCGACTTGGGTGACTTGCGTCCTGGCATCTACAGCTTGCGCCTCTTGAGCGGTCGCCAGTCTGTTTCCATTCGGATCCTGAAAGGATAATCCAATACAACTCCTCCTCCCTGAAAAGGCCGTCTTCTATCGAAGGCGGCCTTTTTTGATTCACGCCTGATGGGCGGGACGCAGCAAATCAAAAACGGTTTTGACCGGGGCGAAAGTGCGGGAAGGCACTTCCACAAACAAGGTGTTCCAACGCCCCATGGCGCCATTCCACAATCCTGGATGTTCCAATCCAATGAGCGGCTTGCCTCCGTGGGATTTCGAAACAAGGAAGTCCCTGCGGTGGTCTACGAATGCACTCAAGTCATAGGGAACTCCTTGGGTGTCGTGCATCAAACATATGAGGTCAACGGGATTGAAATGGGTGGCCCCTGCGATGCAGTTTCCAATGCGTGGATTGCCCAGGTCCATTTCGGCAGACTCGACGATTTGTGCCCGCAGCGTCCCTTCGTCATCGCGCAGCCAGAAAGGTCCGCCACCGGGTTCGCCCTCATTGCGTACCATTCCCGCTACCAGCAAAGGACGCTCCAAGGCAGAACGCAACGCCCCTGTCCCGTCAGGCCGTGGATCTGAAGGGTGGGCAATGCCCCGACCCAACCACAATTCTGCTGGCCTGGAATTGCCTTCGTCCAAGGCTTTGACCGCCAAGGTCCGGGATTCGTCGAGCTCGGCAATCAAGCCCAGCAAGGCTTTTCGCCATGGCAGCACCTCGGCATGGGCTGTGGTGGGCCGCACATTGTCGATGTTTTTGATGCTCACAAAAGCACCGGGATGGGCTTGCGCCACATCGCTCAAATTGCGTAGCAATGATCCGTGCCCGCCGGGCCTGAAAAGCGGAGTGCCATCTTCTCGAAAGAAAGGTCTTCCATCTGACCCCACCGCCATGGTATCGGTGGAGGGGTGCTGCACCGATGTGCTCGTGGCAACACCAATCTTGGCCGCCCAGGCTGCGATGCGCTCCTTCCAAACGGCCTGTCCTTCTTCGGGCAATGTGAAATGCACAGGAGGCGATGGCGTGCCTGGCAGCGTGCCTTTCCATTCGTGCATGTGCTCCTCAAAGGCCGTGCGCGTCTCGTTGGGATAGGCGTGAAAGGGCAGACCGCCTTTGGGCATATCCGGCAGGCCCAAACGGTCCATGATGGCCGACAACCGCTCAGCCGGTGTCTCGCAATTCCCTGTCGCTTCAGCGGCAGCATAGAAAGGAAACCTCTCCCATTGGGCATCGAGCTGTTCTAAGGCGGCATCGCTGCCCGAAGCCAAGGCCTTGAACATCCTACTGGCCGCGCCACTGGCCGGCACCAACCTCACCGCTTGGCCGGGTTCGAGGGCACTGCCTCGGTCGGCCAAACGCTGCATGGTTTTTTCAGAAAGCGTTTTGATGCCATCGCCCCGTTGACATGGTGCTTGAGGGGTGCAATGTGCGGGTCCTCCCTGCAGACGGGCCCACTGTCGGTTCAATTCATCCTCAGAAATTCCGTGCGCGACAGCCGCGTCAATAAATTCAGGACGGAGTGCAGATGGCATGGCGCAAAAATACCGCGCTACCGCGGAATCCTTGCTCCCTTAAGACCGAAACATTGAGGTGTTATGCGCGGTACAGGCGGCCATCGTCGTGGCGGACCGCTGCTGACTTCTGCACTTCTCCCAGCCTGGGGCTGTGCAGGGATCCTCCGGCGCGGTCCCTCTTCAAGGCGGAAAGTGCACCGTCGAGCTGGATGGCCGCCCGCGACAGGGCTGCCTTCAATTCCGATGCATCACCTTCTGTTCGGGACAGGTTTTCGACCACGAGCACTTCCTTCAACAAGCTTTGCATGCCCAGCATGCCTATGCTGCTCTTGGCTTTGTGCGCCAACGGATGCAATCCACCCCATTCACCCGATCCGGCGAGCCGCGTCATTTCCGCGAAATACTTCGGCACCTCCTCCTCGAAAATATCGAGGATGCGCAGCACCATGGCGTCGTTGCCTTGGAACACCTGCTTCAGGTAATCGAGGTTGTAGAGATTCGCGTGCATCATGGAACCGTGTCGAACGAAATCCGACGCCTGTATTACGGGGGAATGCGGCTTAGGGTTACCGATATTTGCGGCATGCCCCAAAATGATACCCCACGGCGCATTCTTGTGACTGGAGGAGCAGGCTTTATTGGTTCGCACACAGCTGTTGCGCTTACCGAAGCCGGATATGTCCCTGTCATCGTGGACGATATGCGCAACAGTCGGCCCGAAGTGCTGGACGGCCTTGAGCGCATCCTGGGCCACCGTGTCCCGTTTCATGCGGTTGATTGTGCCGACGAGGCTGGAATGAAGGCTGTATTTGACACCCCCATCCACGGGGCCATCCACTTCGCAGCAGACAAGGCTGTGGGCGAAAGCGTGGATGCTCCAGAGCAATACTTCTCGAACAACATCGGCGCCACCGCCAAACTGACCCAGATGCTGCGCCAAAATGGCGTTCAGCACCTCGTATTCAGTTCCTCTTGCACCGTCTACGGAGAAGCAACGGCGCTGCCTGTGGGTGAATCCGCTCCCATCCAGCCTGCTGCCTCCCCTTATGGATTCACCAAACAGGCGTGCGAGTCGCTTTTGGAATACAGCCATGCGGCGGGCCAAGGACAATTGGGCGTCGCTTTGCTGCGCTATTTCAATCCCATCGGCGCGCACCCTTCGGCCGAAATTGGAGAACTGCCCATTGGAACCCCTGCCAACCTGGTACCGTTCCTGACCCAAAGTGTCGCTGGGTTGCGGCCTGAATTGACCGTTTTCGGAGCGGATTACCCCACAGCGGACGGGACTTGCATCCGGGATTACTTGCATGTCTGTGACCTGGCTGAAGCCCATGTGGCGGCCTTGCAATGGCTGGAAGGCAACAGCGGCGCCATGGAAGCCTTTAACCTCGGCACCGGAACGGGCAGCAGCGTCAAAGAAGTCATTGCTGCCTTTGAAGCGGCCACGGGCCGCTCGGTGCCCCACCGTTTTGGAAACCGACGACCTGGCGATGTCACCGCGATTTACGCCGACGCCTCGAAGGCAGCAGACCTGCTCGGATGGCGCACCAAGCGCTCCTTGGAGGAGTGTTTGGCCGATGCCTGGCGCTGGCAGGAAAAACTCGCCGGCTGACCCTCAGGGTACACCTCCCCATTCCACAAAAGAACGGACCACCGCGAAACCCAGCAGGAACCCCAGCGCGAGTTCTTTGGGCGTGTGAACCCCCAACCTCATCCTGGACCACCCCACCATTCCCGCGGCAACAAAGCCCAAAGGCAACACGGCATCCAGACCGAGGTCGTGCATCATGTTAAAGGACCACAGTGCACCCATTGCACCTCCTTGGGCCAACAGGTGCATGCTCACTTTAATCCACCGGGTCAGGACCATGGCCACTGCGAGAGATCCCATCATCGCCAAGACCAAGGACAGGACTTCCGACGGGAGAAACACCCCTGGCCGGGTCAAGGCGTAATAGCCCAGCACTTGGTAGAACATCACCACAATGAACGGGATGGTCCGCTCGCTGCGCTTTGAGGCTTCCAAATCACTCAGCGCCCCGCGGCGGTGCAAGGCATAAATCGAAATGGCCGGAGCCAAGGCATTGATCAGCAGGATCGAGGTCACATACACCATCATGGCCGGTTGCAACCGCAGCCAAGGGTCCACCGCCCACAGCAGCAAAAACAAGAACAGCGGCACCCACAGAGGATGCAGCACGTAAGAAACCACCAGCGCCAAAGACCGCATTAGAGTTCTTTGCGCAAACGGGCCACGGGAATGCCCAGCTGTTCGCGGTACTTGGCTACCGTTCTCCGCGCGATGCGGTACCCTTTTTCCTGAAGGACATTCATGAGCTTCTCATCGCTGAGGGGCTTGCGCTTGTCTTCAGCCTCCACGGCTTCTTCCAAGATTTTCTTGACCTCCCGGGTCGAGACTTCCTCTCCACTCTCTGTGGTCAGCGATTCGCTAAACAACGATTTGAGCAGAAACGTACCATAGGGGGTTTGAACGTATTTAGAATTGGCCACCCGAGATACCGTGCTGATGTCCATGTTGATGCGATCGGCAATGTCCTTGAGGATCATAGGCCTGAGCTGAGTCTCGTCGCCTGTGAGAAAGTAGGCCTCTTGCAAATGCAGAATGGCCTGCATGGTCACGCGCAACGTGTTCTGTCGCTGCTTGATGGCATCGATGAACCACTTGGCCGCATCGACCTTTCGCTTCACAAAAGTGATGGCCTCTTTCTGTGCACGGTCTGGCGACTTTGCAGCCGCATAGCCCTGCATCATGTCCCGGTATTCGCCAGAGACCTTCAATTCAGGGGCATTGCGACCGTTGATCTGAAGCCGCAACTCGTCCCCTTCCACGGACACATGAAAATCGGGGACCACCGCTTGGATGGGGCGGGCATTGTCCGCTCCAGAGTTGCCAGGTTTGGGGTTCAATCGGGTGACCTCCGCCATAGCTGCGCGCAGGTCGTCTTCGCCCACATCCAGCCTGGCCACAAGCTTGTCGTAGTGCTTTTTGGTAAAGGCATCAAATTGCTCATCCAAAATGCGCTTGGCCAGCGCCAATCCACCACGGGAATCTGCACCGGCCCCTTCCAATTTTCGGTCCAGCTGCAACACCAAGCATTCCTTGAGGTCGCGCGCCCCCACTCCCGCCGGGTCCAACCGCTGCACGATGGCCAAAACGGCCTCGAGCTCTTCCTCGGTCACTTCTACGCCTTGTCCAAAGGCCAGATCCGAAGAAATCGCATAGAGGTCCCGTCGGAGGTAACCGGCCTCATCCAAGTTGCCAATCAAAAAAGCGGCCAGCATGCGCTGACGGTCCGTGACAGGCTGCAGTCCCACTTGCGCGGACAGGCGGTCTGAAAAAGTCTCTCCTGCCCCAAAAGCCGTATCCCGATCCTCATGCTCTGCATGGTTATTGACGGCGTACCGGTAGCCCGGCGTTGGGTCGTCGAGGTAGGCGTCAAAATCAAAATCATCCCGGGTTTCTCCGCGGTCATCGTCCAACCCGTCCGCTGTATCCATTTGCGCTTCCTCCTCACGCCCCTCCTCCAAGGCGGGATTGGCCTCCAGCTCCTCCTTGATCCGCGCTTCAAGCTCCAAGGTGGGCACCTGCAACAGCTTCATCAACTGAATCTGCTGGGGACTCAGCTTTTGTTGGAGCTTTTGTTGAAGGCTTTGCTTGAGCATAGGGATTTAACGCAGGTCGAGGAACTGGCAGTATTTAGAATTCCGCGTTGAGGGGAGTCCTTGGAAATGGAATCACATCGCGGATGTTGGTCATTCCGGTGGCAAACATCACCAACCGCTCGAACCCGAGCCCGAAACCGGCGTGGGGTGCCGTGCCGAAGCGCCGCGTATCGAGGTACCACCAAACGTGGTCTTCTGGAATGTTGAATTCGGCGCATTTCTGCTGCAATCGGTCCAAACGCTCTTCCCGCTGGCTGCCTCCCACAAGTTCTCCGATGCCGGGAACCAAGACGTCCATGGCCGCCACGGTCTTGCCATCGTCGTTGGCCCGCATGTAAAAGGCCTTGATCTCGGCGGGGTAATCGGTCAGAATGACGGGCTGGTTAAACTTCTTCTCCACCAGCCAACGCTCGTGCTCGCTTTGCAAATCCACCCCCCACTCCACGGGATACTTGAACTTCTTCTTTTTGAAGGGCTTTGAATTGCGGAGCAAGTCAATCGCCTCGGTGTAGGTGATCCGAATAAAGGGATTCTCGGTCACGAAACGCAACCGCTCGATGAGCCCCATATCATTGCGCTGATCCGCCGGCAATTGCTTCTCGGCATCGGCCTCGCGCTTGGCCAAAAACTCCAATTCAGCTGGATACCGTTCCAATATGCGGCTCAGTACAAACCGCAGACAATCCTCCGCGAGGTCCATGTTGTCATCCAGGTCGTTGAACGCCACTTCGGGTTCAATCATCCAGAACTCGGCAAGGTGACGGGACGTGTTGCTGTTTTCTGCTCGGAAAGTCGGACCAAAGGTGTACACCTTGCCCAAGGCCATGGCCCCCAACTCAGCCTCCAACTGACCGCTCACAGTGAGGTTGGCGGCTTTGCCAAAGAAATCTGCCGCGTGGTCCACGGCGCCATCTTCTGTTCGGGGCACATTGTCGAGGTCCAGGGTCGTCACCTGAAACATCTCTCCCGCACCCTCAGCATCACTGCCTGTCACAATGGGCGTATGCAACATATTGAACCCATTCTGATTGAAGTACTCATGGATCGCATACTGCAAACCATGGCGCAGACGGAATACGGCATTAAAGGTGCTCGTCCTGAACCTCAGGTGGGCCTTCTCGCGGAGGAACTCCATGGTGTGCCGCTTCATCTGAATGGGATACACCTCTGGATCGGCATCGCCGAGCACCTCCAGCTTCTTGACCTCCACTTCTGTGGCTTGCCCTTTGCCTTGGCTTTCGATCAGGGTGCCAATGGCCGAGACCGCGGCGCCGGTTGTGAGCCGCTTTCGCAGTTCCTCATCGGTGTTTTCGCGGTCGACCACCAGCTGCAGATTGGACAGGCTGGACCCGTCATTGATGGAGAGAAATTGGTCATTCCGGAAGGTCCGGACCCATCCACATACGGTCACCTCCTCGCCTGCGAGGGTGGTGTCGAGCAATTGGGAAATCGTATGGCGCTTCACTTTGGCGTCTATTGAAGAACTGCAATCACTGTGTTCCGGAAGTCTTCCGGCTGCGTTGCAAAGATGCGGCGATTCACACCTTATACGGCGCGTTGTTGATCGTCGCTGGAAACCACGCCGTCGCGGAGGCGCACAACGCGGTGGGCATGGGCGGCGATGTCCTCTTCATGGGTCACGATGATCACGGTATTTCCCGCCGCGTGGATTTCCTCGAAAAGGGCCATGATTTCGATCGAAGTCTTGGTATCGAGGTTGCCTGTCGGTTCGTCTGCCAACAGCAAATCTGGTCGGTTCACCAGGGCTCGGGCTACCGCCACCCTTTGGCGCTGTCCGCCCGAGAGTTCATTGGGTTTGTGGTCCATCCTATCGCCGAGGCCGACCTGCTGCAGCACATCTTGGGCCCGGGCCGTGCGCTCTGCTGCGCCTAAGCCAGCGTAGACCATGGGCAAGGCCACATTTTCCAGAGCGGTATAACGCGGCATCAAGTTGAATGTCTGAAAGACAAACCCAATGCGGCGGTTGCGGATGTCTGCCAACGCGTCGTCATCAAGCGTCCCCACATTCTCTCCAGCGAGCTGATACAGGCCCGAAGTAGGGGTGTCCAAGCAACCCAGCATGTTCATGAGGGTCGACTTGCCTGAACCCGACGGCCCCATCAATGCGGTATACTCCCCTTTTTGAACGTCCAACGACAACCCCCTCAAGGCATGCACTTGCTGGTCGCCTACCTGATAGGTCTTCCACACGTCTTGTACCTGAATCAAAGCTGGCATGATTCAAAGAAACGGCACACGCACCGGTCTTTTCCCTTCGCACGCGGTCCAGTGCGCATGATAAAAATGAATAAGCCTTTAATTTACGTTTCGAACGTCCCTTTGCGCCCACCAACACCAAGCACATGCGCCTCTGTCAAATTCTGGTTTTATTGTTCTTGGGCACTTGCACCTCTGTCTGGACCCAAGTCCAGGTAAACAGCACGCTGACCGCAGAATCCTACGTCAACGACATTCTTCTCGGAGAAGGCATTGAAGCGAGCAACATCCAATTGACAGGAAGCCCGGTCCAAATTGGTCAAATCTTGGGTTTTGATCCAGTGGAATTCCCGATCACAGAAGGGCTCATTCTGAGTACTGAAGTGGCATCCAACCCTGCCAACATCAACATGGGTTGTCAAGAAGACCAAATTGGAGATGGACAAGAGGTGACGGGTGATCTGGACCTGCTCAACATCGCCAACAGTGTGCCTGGCCTGATTGGGCAGAACTTCAGCGTGAGTTCCGTCAACGACATCTGTGCCCTTGAATTCGATTTCGAAGCCACAGGGGACTCCATCCGGTTCAATTACGTTTTTGGTTCTGACGAATACCTCACCTACGTCAACACGCAATACAACGACATTTTTGGGTTCTTCTTAGATGGCCCTGGCATCGATGGGCCTTACCTCAATGATGCTGTGAACTTGGCTGAAGTGCCCGACTCTGATCCTCAGCTGCCCATCACCATCAGTTCGGTCAACAACGTCACGAACGCTGCATTCTACATCAATAACAATCCGAATGAGGTGCTGTGTCAGAATGGATACACCGTCCTAATGACAGCGAAGAGCCCGGTCATTTGCGGCGAGACTTACCACATCCGCCTCGCCATTGCCGATGGAACAGACACGTCGCTGGAATCCATCGTGATTCTAGAATCTGGTTCATTCCAATCCAATGGGGCGACCATCGAGGCGTCTGCGAGCATTGGCGATTCTCCGATCTTCTTGGGAGACACCGTTGTGGTCGAAGGCTGCAACGAAGCCGCTTTTACAGTCATCCGTCCCGTCACCACGGCCATCGACACACTGGACATTTTTGTCTACGGCACGGCGGAAGAAGGGGTTGACTTTGCCGCTTTGGACACCACCATCATTTTTGAGGTGGGTGAAAATGAGCAGCAAATCCCACTGGACGTGTTTGCCGATGGCATTGCAGAAGGCCCAGAGACGGTGACCTTGGAGTATCTGTACGTCAACTTATGCGGAGACTCGACCCTGGTTTCAGCCACCTTGGTCATCCAAGATCCCGACCCGCTGTTGGTACAGGTCCCCGATGAAGTCGCCCTGTGTCCTCCCGTGCAAATTTCGGCGACCGTCAGCCAAGGGTATGCCCCCTTTGGGTTTCTCTGGAGCACTGGAGACACCACCTCATCCATCGAGTACGAGGACCTCGAACCCACGACCATTTTCCTGACTGTCACCGATGTATGCGGGGACTCTACCATCACTCCCATCGATTTGGTAAATCCCACGCCGCTGGAAGTGGAGATCGTTCAGGAAAACAATCCGTACTGTCCCGGTGACCCCGTCGCACTGGGCACCAATGTGGTCTCCGGAAGTGGCACTGTGCAATGGGATTGGTCGGGCAACGTGGACAATTCCAATGGTGGGAGCGCAAACGTGAGTCCGAGTACCAATGCGACATTCACGGTGAGTGCGGAAGATGCTTGCGGACAAACCGATGAAGCCGACTGGACGGTGCTGGTCCCCACCTATGAGCCCATGCTCAGTGAAGACGTCACTTTCTGCCTATTTCAGCAAGGTGTTCTGGGCGTGGAAGGCGGCACCTTTCTCTATACTTTTTCAGGCCTGGACGGTGTGCCCTTGACCGCGGAAACGGACTCCAATGTGGTGTTTACCAATGGAACGGGCAGCATCTACGTAGGCGGAGCCAATACCACCATGACCGTTGTCATCGAGGACGAATGTGGCAACACCGTCGAGGTCGATGTGACCGCCGAGGCTTGCGAGACCATCATCCCGAACATTTTCACGCCGAACAACGACGGTGAGAATGACCGGTTTGTGATTGAGGGTATCGAAGGCTACCCAGGCAGCAGCATCAGGATCTTCAACCGCTGGGGAGGTGAAATTTTCTCCGACAAGAATTACGATTCGACATGGGATGGAGAAGGGGCCGCCGACGGAACCTACTACTACATCTTTGACCGCAACGACGGCACCAGCTTCCGCGGCACGGTGCAGCTTATGCGGGAGCGACAGTAACCGTCCGCCCGCTCAGTCGTTGAGCAAAGTGCGTCCCGTCATTTCCTCCGGAGCTTTGATTCCCATGAGGTGCAATACCGTTGGGGCCACATCTGCAAGAATACCGTCCCTCACCGCGCGGCTCTCGGGCTCGATGACCACCACGGGGACCAAATTCGTCGTGTGCGCCGTGTGGGGTGAACCATCGTCATTGCGGGCGTACTCAGCATTGCCGTGATCGGCGATGATCACGAAACGGTACCCCGCCGAGCGGCCAGCTTCGAGCACCCGCGCAAACTGCCTGTCCGTCTCTTCACAAGCGGCCACAACGGCCTCAAAAACCCCCGTATGGCCTACCATATCTGGATTGGCGAAATTTAAACACACAAAATCGGGTGCGGCATCTGAGCCCATGGCACCGATAGCAGCATCGGCTACTCCTGCGGCACTCATGGTGGGTTGAAGGTCATACGTGGGCACTTTTGGGGAAGGCACCACAGCCCGCTTCTCACCAGGGAATTCCTCTTCCCGTCCCCCGCTAAAGAAGAATGTCACATGGGGATACTTCTCTGTTTCCGCCAAGCGCAACTGTGTCCCTGAGGCTGCCGACACGGCTTCTCCCAAGGTCATTTCTAAATTCGGTTTGTCGTAGAGCACCTCGACGCCCTTGAACCGGTCGTCGTAATTGGTCATGGTCACATAGTGCAAGTCAATGGGGGCCATTCCTTGCTCTTCGAAAGCCTCTTGGGTCAATGCTGTGGTGATTTGGCGACAGCGGTCGGTCCGGAAATTGAAGCACAACACCACGTCGCCAGACCGCAGCAATCCGTCGACCCCTTCCATGACAGCAGGCTCTACAAACTCGTCTGTGGTGCCTGCTTCGTAAGCGTCCTGCATGGCCAATGCAGCACTACCAAACGCCTTGCCCTTGCCGTGTACCATCGCGTTGTATGCTTTGGCGATGCGCTCCCATCTCCGATCGCGGTCCATGGCCCAATAGCGGCCGCACACAGTTGCAATGGCAGCCCCAGTTTCAGCGCATACGGCCTCCAATTCTTCGAGGTATCCCGCCCCCAATTTCGGGGCCGTATCCCGGCCGTCAGTAAAGGCGTGTACCACTACCTCTGGCACTTCGGCATCGGCTGCGATCCGCAGCAAAGCGTGAAGGTGCTCTTGCTGGCTGTGGACTCCGCCCTTGCTCACAAGCCCCATCAAATGAAGCCGGCGCCCAGGGGCTTTGGCCTCAGACAGGGCCTCCTGCAAGGTCGGCTCTGTTGCCAATGAACCATCCGCGACCGCGCGGTCAATCCGCAGCAAGTCCTGGTAGACGATCCGACCAGCCCCGATGTTGAGGTGCCCTACTTCGCTGTTGCCCATTTGCCCCTCGGGCAGACCAACCTGCTCACCGTGCGTGGTCAAACGCGCATGGGGGTGGTCCGCCATGACGCCGTCAAAACACGGGGTATCGGCCATGTGCACAGCGTTGTTGTCGTTGGGCTGGCCGATTCCCCAGCCATCGAGAATGATGAGAGCAGTTTTATCCATTGCGGCGCGAAGGTACCCTTTGAAATGGGCTGAGGCACTGTCAGAGCTTAAGCCCGCTGGCGCCATGTCACCCTGGTCATGTTGTGCGGGTTTGCGTCTGCTTGTTGGGGGGTCAAAATTCCCATTCGAAACACATCCAACGCAGCAACTTGCGGGTCTGATGCCAACTGAACCCACGCGTCATGCATGTCCACGGACCATCGAATGTCGTCTATGACCGCTATGAAATCAGGCGATAGCACAGGCTGAATGCTCCGCCATTGTTCCAAGAGGATCTCCCCTTCGTGACAACCGTCGAGAAACACCACGTCGAATGGCCCGTTGGCAGAAACGACCGCGGGCAGGGTTTGTTCAAACGGCCCCGGAATGACGCGAACGTCTGCCCCCTTGTCGGAGTGTACCTGCAAACGGCGTTTTGTCCATGCAGACAATGCGTCGCTTCCCTCCAACCCGATATATGAAGACCCTTTCTGAGCCCCAGAAAGCAGGTAATCCCCGCCAGAACCCAAACAAGTTCCCAATTCCAAGATGCGCACGGGGCTTGGCTTGGCTTGGCCTGCTGCCCTCGCCGCCGCCATCAGCCACTGCCCTTTGCGGGGGTCAGAAGATGCGGATGCGGCCATGTCGGCTACCAAAGATTTTCTGAGCCTTCCCTCTGCTGGACACCCCGCTCCAAAATCGCGCCATTCCACCTCCTCCGTGGCCTTCCTGAGCTCCCGCTCCCTTTGCTTTACATCACTGAAAAACTGCAGTTTACACACCTCATCCCAAGACGCTATGCACCGTGAAAGCGCAGCGTCTGAAACCTGGATTTTATCCAGTCTTCCCCACCCTGCAAGCCATTTAGACCAACCCCGCAATCCCAATGTGCGATTCATGTCGGCAATTTCGGGCTTCCTTGCCCTATTTTTGTACCTCTTCAAGGGCGGTTAGCTCAGCTGGTTCAGAGCACCTCGTTTACACCGAGGGGGTCGGGGGTTCGAGTCCCTCACCGCCCACCATGGCAACCTGTTGCCTAAACAGTGCGTATCTTAAGGAAGGATATGTTTGTTAGAGTCAGTCGCAAGACACAGAAGAACCACAGTGGCGCTTATTGTGCCCCTTCCTTTCCCACTTTGGATGGGGTTAGTCAGCTTACTTCTCGAAAGGACATCACTTGTTCCTCCTGCTCTCCAACTCGCCCTGTAGCCAGCAGCCAACCCATGCGAACTCAGCCAGAAACGAAGCACCCTGCAATGCGCACTTTACTCTTCTTCGCCCTGTTGCTCCCCCTTTCCACCTTTGCCCAAGCCGAAAGCGAGCATGACGTGGCCTATGAGTGGATTGAAGTTCAACTCAAAGGAATCCGTGTAGATTTTGCCCGTCCACCAATCCACGCTCGGAACCTCTACCATGTGTCCCTCGCGATGTATGATGCATGGGCCGTTTACGACGAGGTGGCCGAAACCGTCCTGTTGGGAAAAACACTGCAGGGATTCACCTCCGAATTTGACGGCATTTCAGAGAACATTTTGCCCTTTTTGATCATCGAGGATTCAAGGAAGGAAGCGATCTCCTATGCCGCCTACAGGGTGTTGTCCCACCGCTACGCCTCCTCGCCAGGCGTGGTCTCAGCGCAGGCGCGCTTTGACTCTCTGTTCACCTCGTTTGGATATGATCCGTCCCTGACCTCCACCAATTACGTGAACGGTTCCCCAGCCGCATTGGGAAACTACATCGCGGAGCAGGTCATCGATTTTGGGATTCAGGACGGTGCCAATGAGGTGTTTGATTACCTCAATGTTTACTATGAACCCTTCAACGATCAACTCGTGGTTTCTGATCCTGGAAACCCCACGATTGTCGACCCTAACCGCTGGCAGCCTTTGGCCATCAATGGCTTTGTAGACCAATCCGGTCAAGTGTTGGACAGCTCGCCCCCTTTCCAGAGCCCAGAGTGGGGTTGGGTCGCGCCCTTCGCATTGGAAGACACACAAGTGGCACTTTACGAGCGCAATGGCGAAACGTGGCCGACTTGGCTCGATCCAGGCGCACCCGTTTACATTGGGGGCGACCAGCCTGCCGATGCAGACAGCATGTACAAGCACCACTTCGCCATGGTCAGCATTTGGCAGTCACACCACGATCCTTACAACGGTGTCATGGTCGATGTGAGCCCCGCCAACATTGGCAACGCTCCTGAATTTCCAGAAACGCTGGACGGGTACGGTGAGTTTTACAATTACATGGAGGGCGGTGATGCCGGCACGGGCCATGACCTCAACCCCATCACGGGACTCCCCTATGATGAACAAGTTGTGCCCTTGGGCGACTACTCTCGGATCTTGGCCGAATTCTGGGCCGATGGCCCCGACAGCGAAACGCCTCCTGGCCACTGGTTCAGCATCTTCAATGAGGTGATGGCACACCCCGATTTCACTTACGATTGGATGGGCGAAGGCGATGAAATCGACCCCTTGGAGTATGAAGTGAAAGCCTACCTGACACTGGGTGGGGCGGTGCACGATGCCGCCATCTCTGCGTGGAGTGTGAAAGGGTATTACGATTATGTGCGGCCCGTCTCTGCCATACGCTACATGGCCGATCAGGGTCAATCCACTGACCCTGCGCTGCCGAGCTACAGCCCCAATGGCATCCCGTTGTATCCTGGTTTTGTCGAATTGATCGATGACACCGACAGCCTTGCTGGCCCAGGTGGCGAAAACATCGGTAAAATCAAGGTATACACTTGGCAAGGGCCGGACTACATCGACACTTACGAGGACGACAATGGCCTCGATGTTCCCGTGGATACCGCTGGCAACATTTCAGGGGTGGGCTGGATTCTGGCCGAAAACTGGTGGCCATACCAACGCCCCAGTTTTGTGACCCCTCCCTTTGCGGGTTATGTGTCGGGTCACTCGACGTTTAGCCGGGCCTCCGCAGAAGTGCTGACTGCCGTTACTGGCGACCCCTTCTTTCCTGGAGGCATGGGAGAGTTCGAATGCCCTCAAGACGACTTCTTGGTCTTTGAAGTGGGCCCCAGTGTAGACGTCACCTTGCAATGGGCCACCTATTATGATGCTGCGGACCAATGCAGTCTGTCTCGAATTTGGGGCGGCATTCACCCCGTAACCGATGACATCCGAGGGCGGCAAATGGGCATCGCGTGCGGAACACAATCTGTAGCGCTGGCCAACTCCTACTTCGACGGCTCCATCAACAATACCTGTGGTTTCGGTCCTTATGGCGGCTGTCTCGGAGACTTGGATGGCGATGGTGCCCAAACAGTGGAAGACGTGCTGTACATGCTGGCCAACTTTGGCCACATTGGCCCTCACCCTGCTGACATCGATCTCGATGACCTCGTGGGTACCACGGACCTGCTGATTCTGCTCGGTATCTACGGTTGCCAGTGCCCCTGATCAGGCGCGCTCTGACTTCAGGAAGGCCAAGGCCTCACCTACTGTAAAGACACTGCCCAGCACTGCAACGAGCTCGTCTCCAGTGCGCTCAGTCATTGCGGTCCCCACCGCATCGGCTATCGTTTCGTGAACTGGCCCCAGCCGGCCTTGCTCTTTGGCGCGCTGCTGCAATTCGTGCACGGGCATCGCGCGCGGCACATCTGCGGCGCACCAGTGGTGAGCAGCGGCAGGAGGCAAGCAGGCCAAAGCTTCTTCGATGTCCTTGTCGGCTACGGCCGCGTATACGATCCTCAAAGGCCGCTCCAATGCCGACAATGCCCTGCCGGTGGCCGTGAGTCCTTCCACGTTGTGGGCACAGTCCAAGATGATATCGCCGCCCCAACGTTGCCAGCGCCCTTCAAGACCCCAACCGGCAGGGCCTAATTCAAGCACCGTTTCATCGCTGGGAGCACCCCCGAGCAGCGCCAAAATCCGACGGGCCACCCCGCGGTTCCGAGACAGCCATGCCGGTCCTTCTTGTGGCGTGGGATCGGTCAACCCATCGTAGACCTCCACCCCCAGTCGCAATGACCGCTCCAGCACCACGGAGCGCGCCTCAGGCGGAAGCACGCCGAGCACACATGGCACCCCTTCTTTGAGAATGCCCGCTTTCTCGCCCGCAATGGACCTGAGGTCATCGCCAAGAAACTGCTGGTGGTCCAAGCCGATTGAAGTGATGGCCGTCACCAGCGGAGCAGGAAAGATGTTGGTGGAATCGAGCCGCCCGCCCATGCCTGTCTCCAAGACCACAGTGTCGACGCCTGCATCTCGAAAGTGCACCAGGGCCATGCCGAAGATGAGCTCGAAAAAACTGGGCTTGAGTTCCGTCCACACAGCCTGATGATCGCGCACAAAAGCCGTAAACGCCTCCTTGGAGATCATCTCTCCATCGATGCGGATCCGTTCTCTCGGATCGTCGAGGTGAGGTGAAGTGTACAAGCCCACCTTGTTTCCGCGGCGGGTCAACGCCGCAGCCACAGCATGGCTGACCGAGCCCTTGCCATTGGTACCTGCGATGTGCACCACCTTCAAGGACTGCTCAGGATGCCCGAGTGCAGCGCAGAGCGCCAGTGTCTTGGACAAATCAATCCGGTAGCGCACCGGTCCTGTCCGCTGAAACATGGGGAGCTGTTGGTAGAGCCAATCCAAGGTTTCTTGATACGTCATGCTTAGCCCAATTCGTAAGAGGTCACCCCGAATGTGCGGCCGATGGGCCAATCGGGCATAGGACCGTGTACCATTCGGGCCACCTCGAAAACCGGCTCAGCACCCCGTTCCTTCAATAGGTTCACCGCAGCACTGTGGTTCATGGGCACATCGATGAATACCGACTCCCCGGGAGCTTCTGCGAGACAGGCGTCCAGCAAAGCAGCGCCAATCTCAGGAGTGTCCGCAAACAGCGGACCAATCCGGCGTCCTTCAGACGCCAAACGCAATGCGGCCCAACCATAGAGACGTCCCCCTTGCGTAAACCGAAAGACCCGCGCGCCAGGTTGGGCTACCCAAGCGGCCAAAAACTGGGGGCGGTCGAACATAAAACAGTCCTTGTCATATCGGTTCAACGCGTCCAAGTCGCCCGCTCCTTCCACGATCGACGGATGACGCTCGGCCTGTTGGCCCACACATTGGTGGCGAATGTTGGCGTAGGTCTTTTTGAATCCCCCTTTGGCATAAAAAGGCTGCAAGTCCACCACGCCATCCATGCCCATTGCAGCGTGTTCGTGCAGCCTTTTGCGCAAGGTATCGCGGCGTTGAATCCACAGGTGTCGGCCGATGCCCCTACCCCGCCATTCCGGGCGCACCAAAAAGAACCCCATGAATCCGAAAGCTCTGCCGTAGCGGACCACGCTGCCCCCTGCGATGAGCTCCCCTTGCCAATGGAATCCCCTGTAGCCTTGAGGGTCCTGAATCCAGAAAGCCTCGCGGTCGTGAACCCCTGGGTTCCAACCTTCGAAATCGCACCAATCCATCAGCACGTCGAAATCCGACCGGTCCAACGTATTGAATGTGAGGTCCTGAATGAAATCCGCACTGAAATCCGGTGGGACGGAACCTTGGGGCCACCCGCTCACTGCAATTCGAAGTTGAATTGGATCCAGCCGATGCGGGTCGGCTTGGTAGGGTGGCTGCTAAACTTGGCCGTCAATGCCGCCTCTTTGGCCAGGGCTACAAGTCGGCTGCTCGAGGTCGTGCTGTTGGCCGCGTCAAATCGAGCGTCGGTAACGGCACCTGATTTGTCTACGTAGATCTTCATTCTGACCACCCCCTCTTCGTCGGGCTTCCTGTCGAGGTTGGGCTCACCCACCATGGTGCCGCCCTCCAAAAAGCTGTCTCCGAACTCACCAGAAACCACCCCTGTGCCTTCGATCTGTCCATCTTCGGCACCACTGTTGCCTGTGCCCTGCTGCTGGCCCTCTGATCCGCCACCACCAGAATTGCTGAACATCTGGCTCAACGCATTGGAAAGGTCATCCGAAATTTCTGGGTCTGGGTCCTCGACTTCCGTAGGGGCCTCGACCGGCTCTTCTTGGGTGGGAACGTCCACTTCGCTGACCTCCTGGGTTTCGATGGTCTCCACCGGGGCCACTTCCTCTGCTGTGGACGCGCTGACTTCCTGCTCCACGACTTCTTCTACTTGCTCGGACGGAACTTCGGTCTCCCGGTCACCCCCCGCTTCATCGACGTTGCCGAAATCCGCCATGCCCACCGCTACGAACTGCTCGCCCGGCGGTGGTGTCACTTCTTGGAAAGCCACAAAAAAGAAGCAGGCCGCCAAGATGGCGGCATACGTTACCGTGGACAGCACGGCAGCGCGGCGGCGCTCCTTGCGTTCCAGGTCTTCCTGGTGGCGGTTCCAATCAAATCCTGACATACCGCGTTTTAACGGGTGGGTTGAGCGCCGAGCATGACCTTCCAGTCGTTCGCCTTGGCCAAGCCGATGACTTCAACGGTCTGTCCCGTGGGAACAGCTTGGTCCACTTGCAGATACAACACCGGATCGGCCTGATCAGAAAACTTGACCATCAAGGCAGGCTCAATGTCGGCACGCGCAATCGCCACACCGTTGAGGTAATAGCTGCCATCGGGCTTGATGGACACCGTGAGCCGAGAGCTCGCACTGCTTGTGCCTTTGCTTTGGGGCAAGTCCACATTAACCCCGTTCGACACCAACGTCGACAGAATGATGAAAAAGATGAGCAGGAGGAACACGAGGTCCGTCATGGAGGACATGTTGCCTCCGGACTGCACTTGGTTGCGCTGGGAAAGGTTCATCAGCGGGCGGGTTCCTCGAGAATGTCAATGAACTCCAGAGAACTGGCTTCCATCTTGTGGATCACCTTGCTCACCCGGCTCACCAAGTGGTTGTAGGCCATGTAGGCGATAATGCCCACGATGAGGCCGACGATGGTGGTGATCATCGCCTGCTTTGTGCCGGAAGAGATGTCGTCCACGCGCACCATGCCTGCACTCTCCATGTCCAAAAAGACATTCACCATGCCGATGACCGTCCCCAAGAAACCAATCATGGGTGCGGCCCCTGCAATGGTAGCGAGGGTGCTCAGATTGCGCTCCATGCTGTAGATCTCCAGCTTGCCGACGTTCTCGATGCTGGTCGAGATGTCCTTGAGCGGTTTGCCGATGCGCGCGATTCCTTTGTGAAGCATCCGTGCGATGGGGGTGCCACTTTGCTCGCAGAGGTTGCGCGCAGAGTCGAGGTTTCCGGCCGACAAGTAATCCTTGAGTTTGGCCATAAAATCCTTGTCCTCCTTGGCTGCCTTGCGGATCGCCATAGACCGTTCAAAGAAGATAAACAGCGCAATGAAGCTCATGATGGCCAGCGGCAGCATGATGTACCACCCACCCGAGATGAGCAATTCCATGATGGAGACATCGCGCGTGACGACCTCACTGGAGGCAGCTATAGCGTCTGCACCAGACCCAGGGTCTTGGACAGTGGTACCGCCGAGGGTCAAGTCCTGGATGCGCATCAGGACGAAGGAGGGAATGTAGGTTGCGATCATGACGTGGGCTTGAAGTCCAACGCCGAAGGTCGCGGTTTCAGTATGCAGCTTGCGGTATGCCTTGCGCGTGTTTCCCCCCGCGCGGTGTTCACACTTGCCCCCTTAGGCGCCCAAGCCAAACATGAGCCAGTACACAGCCGCACCAGCGAGGTAGCCGGAGATGGCCAGAAGGCTCATGCGCTTGAGGTACCACACGAAGTCGATTTTCTCGAGCCCCATTACGGCGACCCCTGCCGCACTGCCGATAATCAGTGCACTGCCGCCTGTCCCCGCGCAATAGGCGAGGAACTGCCAAAACAAACCGTCTTGCACGAAGTAAGCCAACCATTCCGTGGAAGCCGGGTCGGCAATGGGGTACATTCCCATGCTCGCTGCCACCAATGGCACGTTGTCTACGATGGCTGAAAGCAAGCCGATGGCGATGTTGATGAGATAGACATCGCCTAAAGTGTTGCGCAACCAATCGGCGGTAAGGATCAAGTGGCCCGCTTCCTGCAATGCTGCGACCGCCAAGAGAATGCCCAGAAAGAACATCACAGAAGCCGTGTCAATTTTGCGCAAAACGCCCACCACACTCAATGTCTTGCGGTCCTGGTCATTTTTAGAGCGGTGCAACACTTCGGTGGTCAACCACAGCACTCCCAATGACATCATCATTCCCATAAACGGTGGCAAATGCGTCACGGTCTTGAAAATGGGAACGAAGAGCAATCCGCTCACACCCATCGCAAAAATGAGGTTGCGCTCCCCTGTGGAGGTGGGATCCGAAACCTCATCGGGATCGAGCAATTTTGGCCGTTCCACTTCCCCTTTCATCCGGATGGACATGATCGTGAGGGGCACCACCATGCAGACGATGCTTGGAAGGATGAGGTTGGACACGATCACAGGCGTGGTCAGTTGACCGCCGATCCACAACATGGTGGTGGTGACATCTCCGATGGGAGACCAAGCACCTCCAGCATTGGCACAAATGATGACCGCGCCGGCATAGAGCCAGCGGGTGGGCTTGTCGGCGATGAGCTTTCGCAAGAGCGAAATCATGACAATGGAAGTCGTCAGATTGTCCAGAGCCGCGGAGAAAAAGAAGGTCAAGACCCCGATGATCCACAGCAGCCTGCCCTTCTTTCGGGTGGTGATTTTGTCGGTGATGACCGCGAAGCCATTGTGGGCATCCACGAGCTCCACAATCGTCATGGCCCCCAGCAAAAAGAAAAGAATGCTGGCAATTTCCTCCATGTGATGGAGCAACCTGTGCTCAAAAAACACCTTGAGGGTCCCATGACCGCCGCCGCCATGGTCAAAGGCTTGGAACGCTTCCAACAGATGAGCTGGTGCCTCGTGCCAACCGAGCACGAGGACGGCCCAGCACAAAGTGCCCGTGATCAGTGCACTGGCAGCCTTATCAATGTGCAGGTTGTGCTCAAGGGCAATGAACAGGTATCCAACGACGAATATGACAATGAGTATGGTAGCCATGTTGAAGAAATCTGTGAATTAGACCAGTTGTTCAAGTGCAATGGACATGGCCGTGGCGGACAGTCCATGAGTCTCGGGATTTCGAGCATGACAGCGCTCCATTGCAGAGCGGATGCAGTCCGAAGTGTCCTCAAATATGGCCGCATCGGAAAGGCTCACGTGTCCGTCCCCCATCAAGTAAGCGAACACACGCGCCATGCCACAATTGGCGATGAAATCCGGAATAACAGCACAATTGTGGTCGGCCTTGTCGGCGATGGGTCCATGGAAAATCTCTGGGTCCGCAAACGGCACATTCGCCCCCGCTGAAATCACTTCAAGACCGGCCTTGAGCATCCGGTCCAGTTGGTCCTCGGTGACCAAACGAGAGGCCGCACAAGGCAGAAAGACTTCTGCGCCCACATCCCAAATGGCGGCTTGAACATCCTCAAACGTCATGAGATTATTGGCGGTGAGAGCGTTGCCTGTTTTGGCGAGAAACAAGGACCGCACCTCATCCAAGTCCATCCCATCCGGGTTGAGCATCCCTCCGGCTCGGTCTACGATGCCGGTGATGACTGCACCTTGTTTGGCGAGGTAGAGAGCAGCTGCGGCTCCCACGTTTCCCCATCCTTGGACCACCACGCGCTTGCCCTTGACTTCACCCCCGTAGAGGTTGTAAAAATGGCGGACAGATTCAGCAACACCGTATCCGGTGATCATGTCCGCGACGCGAAAACGGACCCCCCCACCGTCGGGCAGGAATTCCGGATCTTCTATCACTTGGCTAACCCCCTGACGCAGGTGTCCGATGCGGCGCACTTTTTGGGCTTCATTGGGCTTGAAATGGCCGTTGAACACGCCCTCTTGAGGGTGCCATACACCGCAAGCCTCGGTCATGGGGATGACCTCTTTTCCCGCATCGACATTTAAGTCGCCTCCGGTTCCATAGTAATGTTTGAGCAGGGGTGTGACGGCCTTGTACCACCGGCGAAGCACGCCTTCTTTTCGGGGGTCACTGGGATCAAAATTGATGCCGCTCTTGGCGCCGCCAATTTGGGGTCCACTCACCGTGAACTTGATCTCCATGGTCTTGGCCAGGGAAATGACTTCCCCTTTGTCCAAGCCCTTGCGCATCCGCGTTCCACCTCCTGCAGCGCCACCACGCAAACTGTTGATCACGACCCATCCACGGGCCTCAGTTTCGGAATCAGACCACTCAAAAACGATTTCGGGAGGCCTTTGGCTGTAGCGATCGAGCAGTTCTTTCATCATTCCGTTGAACGGGGATCAGACCCCTCCTGTTGTGGGGCGAAGTTACCGAAGACCCTCCCTCCACAAACGTCTCTGTTGGCTCCCGTCACAGAAGCCAATGAAGTTGGCAACCCTGCGGCGGTTCTCCATGCAAGCCATGCGAAAGCGGCGGCTTCCTTGCCATCTACCCACGCAGCGTCAGGAACCTCAACCGTCCAACCCTCCGGCAAGAAGTGGCCGATGCGTCCCACCAGCACCCCGTTGTGGGCCCCTCCACCGGTGAGCAGCACGCGCCCTCCTGAGGGACCCAGCGCCAACGAAGAACCGATGACCTGTGCCATCCACTCTACTGCAGTGCACAGGGCGTCCTGAGGAGAGGCAATGCCATCGAGAATGTCGTGCAGTTCTGACAGGTCCTCTGCGGCCAATGACTTGGGCGGGGTGCGCTGCAAATAGGCCCATTGGTCCAACCTGCCCTTGGCAGCCGCATCCACCTGGCCCTGGGCCGCGCACATTCCGTTCGCGTCGTAGGCCAACCCCATCCGGCCGGCTTGTCGGTTCAAGAGCAAATTGCAGCCCACCAGATCCCATGCGCGTACCTGAGGCGCTTCTGGTGGCAAGACCGTGGCATTGGCAATTCCGCCAAGGTTGACACAGCTTCCATAAGCGCCGAAAGCTTGGGCGTCGAACAAGGGAACGAGCGGGGCGCCTTGGCCACCCGCCGCCACGTCGGCGGAGCGGTAATCTGCGACTACCGGAACCTTCAAAGTTCGGGCGAGCATGCTGGCGTCGCCAATGGCTGCAGTGCCCCGACCGCCGGGTTCGTGAAACAAGGTGTGCCCGCTGAAACCGATCAATTGGGGTGTGCCGTGTTTCAATTTCCAATCCTCTAGGCAGGTTTTCAGGGCCTTTGCGACCCAAACCGACCATTCTGTCTCGACTTTAATGGCTTCAGCGGAGGTGCATTCCCCAAGGTGTCGCAGGGCATTCACCCAACGTTCTGGATAGTCCACCTGTCTGATTTCCAACAGCTCCACATGGCCTCCTCCTGCCCCAATGCGGCACAAGGCAACATCAAACCCATCGCAAGAGGTCCCCGACATGGTCCCAAGCACCAGGGTTGATTCAGCCATGCGCGCGGCTTTGGTGGGGGTATGGGCTATCTTTGCATACAGCAATATCGAGCCTCCCTGCAATGATCCTGGAACTCTCTGAAGAACAGAAAGCGGTACGCGATGCCGCCCGTGATTTCGCCCAAAACGTCCTGAAACCAGGCGTTATAGAGCGCGACAATGCCCAACGGTTCCCTGCAGAGGAAATCAAACAGCTTGGTGAGCTGGGTTTCATGGGGATGATGGTGGACCCCAAATACGGTGGGAGCGGCATGGACACCGTAAGCTACGTCCTTGCCATGGAAGAGCTCTCCAAAATCGACGCCTCCGCCTCGGTCTCGGTCTCGGTCAACAACTCCTTGGTATGCTGGGGCTTAGAAGCCTTTGGTACAGAGGAGCAAAAGGAAAAATTCCTCACGCCCTTGGCCAGCGGAAAAAAAATCGGAGCCTTCTGTTTGAGTGAGCCCGAAGCGGGCAGTGACGCGACCAGCCAGCGCACTACAGCCATTGACATGGGGGACCATTACCTCGTCAACGGCACCAAAAACTGGATCACCAATGGAGGTTCAGCGAGCACCTACTTGGTCATCGCCCAGACCGATGCCGACAAGGGACACCGCGGCATCAACTGTCTCGTTCTGGAACGGGGCATGGAGGGCTTTACTGTAGGAGCCAAGGAAGACAAAATGGGCATCCGGGGAAGCGACACCCACACCCTGATGTTCCAAGACGTCAAAGTCCCAAAGTCCAACAGGATTGGGGAAGATGGGTTTGGATTCAAGTTTGCCATGAAGACCCTATCAGGAGGCCGGATCGGCATTGCTGCACAGGCCTTGGGCATCGCTTCAGGCTCCTTGGAATTTGCCCTGGCTTATTCCAAAGAGCGCAAGGCATTTGGCAAGGAAATCCACAAGCATCAGGCCATCGCATTCAAGTTGGCCGATATGGCTACGGAAGTTGAGGCTGCGCGCATGCTGTGTTTGAAGGCGGCATGGCTCAAGGACCAAGGTCAAGACTATGACCTCGCCAGTTCCATGGCCAAACTTTACGCTTCGGAAGTGGCTGGGCGCGCCTCAGACCAAGCCGTGCAAATTCACGGAGGTTACGGCTACGTCAAAGAATACCACGTCGAAAGGCTCATGCGTGACTCTAAAATCACGCAGATCTATGAAGGCACGAGCGAAGTACAGCGCATCGTGATTTCGCGCGCCATTCTCCAAGGCTAAGGTTAAGACGCCTCTCCCTCGGAGCTGAGACGGCTTTCGGCCACTTCAAAGAGTTGTTGCTCCGCTTCGGATGCTGGGCGGGCTATGCCATCCCCAAAGCTGCGCGATTCCACGACACCTTCTGCATTCCGTGCGATGATGGTGCTGGATTCAATGTCTGCCTTTACATCAAATGCCACCGCCCGACTCCCGGCAATGCGGTGCAATTGGACTGGGGTGCGCACCCGACGCTGCCCGTTCCGTTTGAGCAACATGACGGTCCCTCCTTCATCGACTGTGCAGATGTAGTCCTTCCGGCCCGCCCGCAAATGGGCGATGGCTTGCACCCCTTTGCCCTTGGAGGTGTGCTTCCAACCTGGAGTGGGCTCACCCAAGTTGCGGTAATTCAATACCCGGCCATCGGCCAAACCAAACAGGTACCTTTCTTTTCCATCCCCTTCATAATCAACCAAGGCGAAGCTGGTGATCGCCTCCGAAGGCTTGATGTTGAACCCTGTGATGGGCCTTCCCTCAGGATCGAGCCCGATGCCTTGGCGCGAGTCCACCAACAGGAACTCTCGAGGTCCATCGTCATTGGCGTCTGGTCGGACGCCCGAGATGAGCGGGGCGTCCATTTCATATTCCCACATGACATCGCGCTGCGCGCTGCGGCAAGTGACCATGAACAAATCATCCTGCTCTAGGTAAATGTCATCTGCGAATCGAACGACCTCATTGGCGAAGCTGAAAGTGACATCTGCTTCTACATCTTCAGCACCTAATGCCGCGCTCAATTCGGCCTCTGAAACACCTTCGTCAAGTCGCTCTGGCTCATTTGCTGCGTCCGGCGGATGCTCGACATGGGGGTCGGCCGGCGCTGCAGTGCCCGACAAAAATGCCCAAGTGCTCCCACCGGCCAAGCCCAAGGCAACCACCAAGGCCATCCAAAAAGTTGTTCCACCCGCGTTCATTGGTGCCAATTTATGCGCCTACCAGTGCCATTGAACGCAGACAGTGGGAGAATTTCCCCATTCCTACAATGGATGCGGATGCCCCTTTCTCCTTTGTGCGCTGAAGCGATCAGGAAATGCGGCTCCAATCAGGTCGGGATGCACGAAGCCGCTCGACCCCTGAACGCAGCAGCGCATGGGCTGGCCGGTTCAAATCTGGATCCTGTTTCAAAATGCGCCGGGCCACGTCACGCGCATCTTCCAAAAGCGCGCGGTCTTTGACCAGGTCGGCCACTTTGAGGTCGAGTACCCCACTCTGTTTCGTGCCCATCAAATCGCCCGGGCCCCTGAGTTCCAAATCAACTTCTGCGATTTCGAACCCGTCTTGGGTGCGGCACATGGTCTCCAAACGACGGCGGGCCTCCTTGCCCAATTCCTTGTCGCTCATCAAAATGCAGAAGCTCTGAGCAGCTCCTCGGCCCACGCGGCCCCTGAGCTGATGCAGTTGACTCAACCCAAAGCGCTCGGCGCTTTCGATCACCATCACAGAGGCATTGGGCACGTTGACGCCCACTTCGATCACCGTTGTGGCCACCATGATTTGGGTGGTGCCTTGTGCAAACCTGCGCATCTCTGCGTCTTTGTCCTCGGCCTTCATGCGTCCATGCACTATGCTCAAGCGGTACTCTGGGGGCGAAAAGTGACGGGTGAGACTCTCATAACCGTCCATCAAATCTTTGTAGTCGAGTTGTGACGACTCCTCGATCAAAGGGTACACCACATAGACTTGGCGTCCTTGTGCAATCTGGTCTCGAATGAAGCCAAACACTCCCAGCCGCTGGGCATCGGTGCGGTGAACCGTGCGGATGGGTTTTCGACCAGGCGGCAGCTCATCGATGACGCTCACATCGAGGTCGCCGTAAACGGTCATGCTCAAGGTTCTGGGAATCGGCGTTGCTGTCATCACCAAGATGTGCGGAGGAAGGGTGGCTTTGGCCCACAATCGCGCCCTTTGCGCCACCCCAAACCGATGCTGCTCATCGATGACCACGAGTCCCAGATTCTGGAACTCCACAGCGGGCTCTAACACAGCATGTGTGCCGATTAACAAATGAACTGTCCCTTCAGCGAGGCCAGCCAAAATCGGCTTTCGATCGGCCTTTTTGACCGATCCTGTGAGGAGTTCAACCCGAATGGGCAATTCGCCCAACATCTCGCGAAACCCTTCGAAGTGTTGCTGCGCCAAAATTTCCGTCGGCGCCATAATGCAGACTTGGCATCCGTTGTCCACAGCCATGAGGGCCGTCAATAGGGCCACCATGGTCTTGCCACTGCCCACATCCCCTTGGAGCAAGCGGTTCATGTGCAAGCCATTGCGCGTGTCTTCACGGATTTCACGGATGACCCTTTTTTGTGCTCCTGTCAGTTCAAACGGAATGCGCTCCGAATAGAACCGGTTGAACATCTCACCTACGGTCGCAAACACCGCTCCTGGCTGCTGGACTGTCTGCTTGTTGCGGTGCTGAACCAAGAGCAGCTGAAGAAAGAGAAACTCCTCGAATTTGAGGCGGAATCGACCCAGGCGTTCTGCATTGGCATCGGCTGGTCGGTGCACGTGTTCCAGGGCCGGCGCCAGCCCCGGCATGCCGCGCAGCTTCAAAATCTCTTCGGGCAAGGTCTCGCCCATCCATTGGGGTCCATGTGCATCCCTCAGCATTCCCATCAACCTGACCACCGCCTGACCGATGCCATTGGAATGAAGCCCAAACCGACCCAAACGCTCCGTAGAACCATAAACAGGATGCAGGGCCGATGCCGATTTGGCTTCCTGCAGAGAAAGCACCTCAGGGTGGGCCATGTTGCGCGCACCCTTGAATTCAGAAACGCGTCCCCAGACCACACAAGGCTTGCCCACAGGCAGGTTCCGGGCGACCCATTTAACCCCCTTGAACCACACCAGCGATAGGGCATCGCCGTGTTCGTCTACAAACTCAGCCTCGAGGCGGCTGCCCCGCTTTTGTTTGACCTCGGTTGAGGTCCGAATGATGCCACGCAACTGCAGCTGCACGGGGCCCGGAATGGCTTCCGAAACCCGGTGAAACTTGGTCCTGTCTTCATACCGAAAAGGCAGGTGAAACAGAAGGTCACCGCAGGTTTTGATGCCCAAGTCCTCCACCAACGCTTCCGCCCGCTTGGGACCGATTCCCTTGAGGAATTCGATGGGGGTGGCAGCGCTGAGCGGTTCCGGCATAATGGCCGGAATTTAGGCCAGCATGCGGACAGGGTGCTCCAACAGAGACTTCACCTCTTGCAAGAAGGCGGCACCTGTGGCACCGTCAACTGCACGGTGATCGCAGCTCAATGTGAGCTTCATGATTTTGCCTGGAACCACTGCACCATCCCGAACGACCGGAACGTCTGCAATGCCTCCCACTGCCAAGATGCAAGCATCTGGCGGGTTGATGATGGCCGTGAAATCCTCGATGCCAAACATGCCGAGGTTTGAAATCGTGAACGTGTTGCCTTCCCAGTCGCTGGGCTGGAGTTTTTTGTCGCGGGCTTTACCAGCAAAATCCTTGACTTCAGCTCCGATTTCAGTGAGAGACTTGCGATCCGCATGGCGGACCACAGGAACAAGCAATCCGTCCTCCACAGCCACGGCAACGCCAATGTGCACGTGGTCATTTGTGCGAATGTGGGTGTCCATCCAAGCGCTGTTCACAGCAGGATGCTTTTTCAAGGCCAATGAAACCGCTTTGACGACCATGTCGTTGAAGCTCACTTTGACTCCTTCCTGCGCGTTGATGGCTTTGCGGGCCTCTACAGCGGCGTCCATCTCAACGGACAGCTTAAGGTAGAAATGTGGAGCAGTGAACTTGGACTCTGCCAAACGTCGCGCAATGGTCTTGCGCATCTGTGAGACCGGCGTATCGGTTGATGACTCGACAGCTCCAAGGCCTCCTGCTGCTGCAGGGACATAGGCTTCAATGTCGCGCTTGACGATGCGTCCACCTTCCCCTGTTCCGGTCACCCGGCCGAGGTCGATGCTCCGTTCAGCTGCCAATCGGGCAGCGAGAGGAGAAGCCTTGACCTTTCCATTGGAAGAGGGAGGCGGTGCTGCAGGTGCTGCCACAGGGGCCGCCACTGCTACTGGAGCGGGCGCTGGGGCAGGAGCGGGAGCAGGAGCAGACGGAGCGGGAGCAGGGGCGGGCGTTGGTGCAGGAGCAGCCGCTTCGGCTGGCGCCTCAGCCTCAGCCGCGAGCATGCCGGACACATCTTCTCCAGCATCTCCCAAAATGGCAAGAATGCTGTCAACGGCAGCCGTAGCGCCCTTGTCCACTCCGATGTGCAGCAATACACCGTCTTGGAAAGATTCAAACTCCATGGTCGCCTTGTCGGTCTCAATTTCGGCGAGTACTTCGCCGGATTCGACCTGGTCTCCCACTTTCTTGTGCCACTCAGCCACCACCCCTTCGGTCATGGTGTCACTGAGTTTGGGCATGCGTACGATTTCTGCCATGTCAGCTAAAGTCAGTCGTTTACAAATGGATAGTCCGGAGTGACGTACACGTCTTCATAAAGCTCGTGCTTCCCTGGAAGCGGACTCTCTTCGGCAAACTTAATGGCCTCCTCCACAATGGCTTTGACCTCCTTGTCCACCTCCTTGAGCTGGGCTTCGGTCATCCACTTGTTGTCTTGGAGCACCTTGGCGCAGTGGTTGATGGGGTCACGCTGCTGGAATTCAGCAACCTCGTCTTTTGTGCGGTATTTCTGGGGATCACTCATGGAGTGCCCTTTGTAGCGATAGGTCTGAATATCGAGGAGGTATGGCCCCTCTCCTGTGCGACAATGGTCTGCAGCCCGCTTCATGGCTTCTGCCACAGCCTCGGGAGACATGCCATCGACGGACTCCGCCGGCATCTCATAAGAGGCACCCAGCTTGGAAAGGTCCGTTACGTTTGTGGTCCTTTCGACGGACGTGCCCATGGCGTATTTGTTGTTCTCCACCACATAAATCACGGGGAGCTTCCAGGTCATGGCCATGTTGAAGGTCTCATGCAGCATGCCTTGGCGGGCCGCTCCGTCTCCAAAGAAGCAAACGGTCACATGGTCTTCTTTGCGGTATTTGTCAGCGAACGCAATGCCTGCTCCCAGGCCAATTTGACCGCCGACAATGCCGTGGCCTCCGAAGAGGTTTCGCTCTTTGTCGAACATGTGCATCGACCCTCCTTTACCCTTGCTAGACCCTGTTCTCTTGCCGTAGAGCTCGGCCATCACAACCTTGGGGTCGGTGCCCAAGACCAATGGATGCGCATGGTCGCGGTATGCGGTAATCACACGGTCGCTGGGCTTGATCCCTTGGACCATGCCGGCGAGGACCGCCTCTTGACCGATGTACAAGTGGCAAAAGCCGCCGAATTTCTGTTGGATATAGAGGTGGCCACAGCGTTCCTCAAAACGCCGCATCAGCAGCATTTCGCGGTGCCATTTCACATAGGTCGCCTTTGAAAAGGCTGGCTTGGTCGCCTTCTTGGAGGCGGCTTTACTGCGGGAAGTTGTCTTCTTAGCAGGCGTAGTGGTCGTCATAGTGCCCAAATTGCAAGAGACAAATATAGCTCTGCAACCTCAGTGGACAGGCACCTTAACGGCTTAACAACACCACCGCATGTGCACTGATGCCCTTCCCTGTGCCGACAAAGCCCAACTGCTCGGTGGTCGTGGCCTTGACACCCACGCAATCCACAGGGATTTTGAGCAATTCTGCGATGCACATTCTCATGCTGTCAATGTGAGGGCGCAGCTTGGGTTTTTCAAGACAAATGGTGGCATCGACATTCACAACACCCCACCCGTCTGTGCAGACTTTTGAAACGGTCTCCCGCAGCAGCAATTTGCTGTCAATGCCCTTGTAGGCTGGGTCCGTATCGGGAAAATGAGCGCCAATGTCACCCATGGCCCTTGCGCCGAACAGCGCATCGCACAGCACATGGAGCAGCACATCTGCATCGCTGTGTCCTACCGCTCCGAAATCACTGGGGACCAGAATGCCCCCCAACCACAGATCTTCGCCCCCGGCAAGTTGATGTACGTCGTAGCCGTAACCGATGCGAAGGTCCATTCAGGAATGGTCAGAAGTTGGACGGATCATCGTTGCTGCCTCCCACCACATCATCAAACGCCAGCCTCAGCGAAAAGCGCAGCGTGTTGGCCAACGGGTTCTGCTGTGTGGTGGCGATGAGGTAGCTCAAATCAATATCGAGCACCGTGTACTTAATGCCAGCACCCAAGGTGATGAACTGACGGTTGCCTTTGGTGAAGTGCTCATAGAAGTAGCCTCCACGCACGGCGAACACACCATTGTAATCGTATTCGATGCCCCCGCCCAGGTTGACTTCACGCAGTTCTTCCCTAAAAACGCTGCCGGGCTGCACCAAATAAGATCCGTCTCCCTGGCGCTCTACGATGCCAGGCGCATCATAAAAGCTCTGCAGAATGCCTGAGGCCACACCCACATTGGGGTCAAATCCGCTGACAATCAAATCGTCATCTTCGCCTTCTCCATAAGCAGGAGCAGTGGGCACGAGCAGCTTGTTGGCGTCCAAGGTGAACGTCAGGTTGTTGTAGTCATCGAGAAACACCGTAGCGGCGACTCCTGACTTCAAGTTCGTCGGAATGAAGTCCCGCTCAGCCGTTTCGGTGTAGCTCATTTTGGCGCCCACATTGGAGATGCACACCCCCCAATTCATGCGGCCATCGCGGTCTCCGAACTTGACGTTGTCATTGGAATGGAACACGCCGACATCGACAGCTACAGAGCGTCCAGGGCGGCTATCTGCGCCCAAAATATTGGTGCCCCCCGTGAGGTTGGAGTGGATGTAACGGGCCGTGAAGCCACCACTGAAATTGTCTCCGAACTTCTGAGAGAAGCCAAAATCAAAGGAGAACTCGTTGGGACTAAAATCACGGATGGCGGTGCCGTTGACGTCAGTAAACGTGATGTTGCCCAGAGAAAAATACCGGAGCGCCATGCCCATAGCCTGACGCTTGTTGAGTTTGCGGGTCC
Organism: uncultured Flavobacteriales bacterium; assembly: GCA_965659115.1. Taxonomy (GTDB): domain Bacteria; phylum Bacteroidota; class Bacteroidia; order Flavobacteriales_D; family Sanyastnellaceae; genus UBA8752. Next base: position 69,784 of record CBFHUP010000004.1, read on the forward strand.
CGCTCAGGTAAGCCAAGGACATGTCGTCGACAAGTTGTCGCAACCAAGGAGCGTAACCGAGGTGGGCTTCGAACGTCTGATCCGTGAAGGCCATACGCGCCGGATTCCATGCCATCGCCGCGCCGTCTGGCGACAGTGCCACACCTGCATCTCCCAATGCACCGCTCCTGCTGTCAGGCGCAATCATTAGAAAAGGAACCGCTGTGGTGATCGTGTTGAGCTGCAGCTGTTCAGCTGTTTCCACTTGGGTCAATTGGGCCCGGAGCAGCGACGGTGTCGTCACCGTTGCCAGCAAGGCAAAGGCCATCAGAGGGAGGAATTTCCGTAAATCCATGGGATTGGCGCGAAAATAGTGTGCTATGCGGATAAATGGTTCAATCAAGCAGAACCAGACGGCCCGTTTTGGAAGCCTCACGCCCTTCAGGCGTGGAAACATCCAAGCGATAGAGGTAAAGGCCTGCGCCGAGGGGGCTTCCTTTCTGGGTGCGCCCATCCCAATGCCAACCGTCTACCCGGTAACCACTGGGCGTCATCGTCTGCTCACCCTCCCAAACGGCGTTTCCTCTTCCATCGTATATCGACAGGCGTAAATTCAAAGAAACACAGGCTTGATTGTGGTCGAACCTGAAGGTGGTTCCCGCGCCATTCATGGGGTTCGGGTAATTCACAAGCCCTTCCAAAAACACTTCCAACTCCTCGACCACGACGAAATCCAAGACCGCTGTTGCACTGTTGTTGTGCACATCCCATGCCTTGAGCTCCATTTGGTGCAGGCCGGGTTCAATCCCACTCATTGGAAACACCACCTTTCCGCTCTGGTAGGTGTTCAAGTCGCTCTGGTAGTATTCATTGAGCACCTCTCCATTGCCACCGTCCAAGACCATTTTGAGGTCGTGGCCAATCCCATTGCCGACGGTATTCAACCCTTGGTCGTCCTGCAAATAGGCGAGCAGCACCGGCTTCGAATCCGTGGTGCCTCCATTGATGAAGCTGGTGTCGTTCAGGAAAAGAGCAATGGTCGGACCTTCGTTGTCCGCCACGGCATTGGGGTTGACGCCCCCGATCACAACATTTTCTGTGAAGCCGTGGGCATCGAGGTCCCCATCGACCGCATAATAGCTGATGCGCCCTGGTGCCGGATCATAAGAAATGTCCCGTGGCACCACAAATTCAAATTCGAAAACTCCGCCTTCTGCGGTGACCGCTCCGGCGTGTATGCGGTTGCGCCATTCGCTGTATGAGACCCCTGAACTGCCGCCGTCGTTGTTGAGGGTCGTCACCTGTGACTTCTGATCGAATACCGTTGGGTAGACATAGCCGTTGAAGTCTGTCAATACATTTCCTCCTGCATCTGCGACATAGCCTTTGACCACGACATGCTCCAAGGCACTCAGCGTGTCCGCCCAGGCGTCGATGGGCACCCCATTGACCTCGCTGGTTCTGACCTGCATGCTCGGGGTGGCCAGCGTGAGGGCCACATCGCCGAGCAAGGTGAAATTCCGTTTGTTGGAGGACGCTCCTGAAGAGGGGTGGTTTTTTGTCCTGCGCAAAATGTCTCCCAAGCGCTGACGCTCTCCAGGAGGAGCATCAAAGGCGACAGCGAAGAAGGCCGTGTTGAGCTGTTCATTGGCAAAACTGTAGACCACACGCGTTGTGGTCATCATCGCAATGGCGCCTCCGTTGGGGTTCATGACCATCATCTCCCCTGCCGTCTCCAATTCGGGGTCGTCGAAACGCGCCAATTCGCATGTGGCGGTAAAGAAGAGCGGCATGCGGTTGATGTTGTCCCACGCTCCAATGGTCGAGGTGTTGAGGACCCGCTCATGGGCCCAGCCGCTCTCTCCGCCGTGGCCGATGTAGTTGATCAACAGCGCCCCCTCTCGAACCTGACGGTCGATCGCCATTTCTACTTCCGGATAACGCTCGCCACCTGGAGTCGCCACCTGGGGATATGCGTCCATAAAAATCCGCTTTAGGTTGTAAGCGCCGTGCCCTTCTTCCATGCCCTGGGCGTGACCGATGCTGTAGAGCGTGTGGCCGGTTTCTGTGGCCGCACTGTTGCCGTCAAAATCATCGGCCACAAAACAGACTCGATTGCGCCAAGGCCCATAAGGATTGCCATCTTCGGAGCCAGGAAGACCTGCGGTTAGGCAGGCGGCCCCATCGGGGTCAGGATTGCCACTGAGGTATGCCGATACCTTGCCAACGGCATCCCATGCTTCTGACAAACCACTCGCCGGTATCCTTCCAACCCCTATCGCCAAGGTGTCGGTCAAACGCTCAGAAGCCACGTCCGAGAGGAAGCCGAAATAATCGTCGGTGACATAACTCTGAGTGGGCGTATGGCTTTGAGCGCTTTGAAACGATACCAGCAGGTTTCCTTCGCGGGGCAAATTGCGGTTGACATAAGTTCCATCCCCAAACAATTGCAGGTATCTCGGTTGCAAAGAGGGATCGCCCTCTGCCCGGTCGTAGAGCATTTTCATGAGCATTTTGAATGCCGTAGGATCGACCCTCCCAGAACTGAAGCAATCGTAGATGAAAGACGGCTCCAAAACCGCCACGCTCAGCCCTTCTGCAAAGTGAATTCCCGCCAAACTGTCTGCGGCTTCTCGCAAACCCGGAGGGGTGATCACCACCAATTCCACTTGCGGTATGCCATGGACATCGGTGTTTTGAACTGGACCAATGGGGGTTGGGGTGTAAAAACCTGATCCAGTTCCAGCCCTGAAAGTCCGCAGCACATCGCAGGTCACCCTAAACCGTGCATTGCCCCCTTCCAAAGAAAACGGAATCGCCAAGGGCGACTGCGGATCGGACACGTCCCAAATGCGTTGAACAGACTGGGCCTCAGCTACAGACCATTCTGCGATCTGTCCGGGCGCCACCACCTGGGCCCGCATGAATTCTTGCTGGGTCGAGCCCGACATCGACGCTTGGCGCGTCCCAATGAGGCGCACATAATCGAGCCACCCTTTGGCATCGGCCACTTGAGCGTCCAATGTGATGCCCACTTGTGCCACTTCTGACGAAGGCGTCCAATTCCAAAACCCGCTCCCTACCTGCGCTTGTGGCACATGGGATTGAGACCCGGTTACCGAAGGTGTGATGGTCCAACTGCTGTCCCCAAGCGACACCGTGTAAGGGCTGACTGCACCGACCGACCGGCCCATGAGCTTGACTTCGAGCTGGGCTGTTTTGGCCACCACATCGGGCACCTGAAAAGGAATGGTGTGCGTGGGGTTTTGGTCGAAGACTTCGCCAAAAAAATTGCGGCCTGAGCGGATGATGGTGCTCTGCTCCAATTCGTGGAACAGGTGAAAATCTGTTTCGACCAGGACGGTATCAAAGTCCCCGCTAAGTGCTGGCGCGGTAGCCACCCTGACTGGAGTCAAATCGTCCACCCTCAAATAGTACCAAGCCGTGTCTGACCAAGGGTTCAATGTGTGGCGCCATTTCCCGGTGACCTCATCGAAATTCCATTCCTCCGGACCGTCGCCCAGAAAAACAAAATGGTCGTTGCCATCAAACTGGTTGTCGCCATCATCCACCATCTCGATGGGGACGGGCACCAAATCCAATGGCCGGGGATCAGCGTTGTCGATGGGCAATGCATCGCCACCATGCCCGTAAAGGTTGAGCTGGCTGGGATTGACCTCTGCAGGATTCAGTCCAAGGCTGGAAATCAGATTGACGTCGACTTTGTGGAATCCTGTGCGCACGGTAGCCAACTTGTACCACTGCCCCTCAGACAGCGCACTGTGCTCAGGCCAATCGTAGGTGAACTGGGCGAATGCCCCCATGCTCATCGTAGAAAAGAAACCTAAAACACAAGTCAACCGTAACAGAAATTGACATGGCTTTGATTCCGTCCAAGGCAACGGTTTATGTTGCTTCTTCGTTTGGGTCATGGGAAGGGTCGAAAATTCTTATTTGGACAACGTTAAAACAGCTCTGTTTGTTGCTTCCAAGCAAAGATGTTCGGCAATTCCCACAAGTTTGTAATTTTCACGATCTTATACACGAGACTTGTGTCTCAGGAAACTGCACGGCCATGAAGCTCCAACAGCCCTTACACTCCGCGGCATCCCGCGTTTTTGGCCTCCCGGCCATTGCGCTCTTGATGGCGTGCCTCGGCACTTTTGCGCCGGAAAAAGCGTCGGCACAAGACCCGGAATTCACTCAATTCTACTCAAACCCGGTCTATTTGAACCCCGCCTTTGCAGGTGCGGCCCGTTGTCCGCGCTTTGTGATGAATTACCGGAATCAGTGGCCCGCAATGAGCGGAAATTATGTCACTTCTGCAGCGGCATATGACCAGCACATCCCCAGCATTTCTGGTGGCCTTGGTTTTGTAGTGATGAACGACCGGGCAGGCAGGGGCACCCTCAGCACGACTCGCATCAGTGGCATCTACAGCTATCAGCAGGCGATCAGCCGTAAATTCTCAATCAAAGCCGGATTCGAGGCCACTTATTTCCAAAAGGCCCTCGACTGGAGTCAATTGACGTTTGGCGACATGATTGACCCCCGAAAAGGCTTCATTTATGAGTCCCAAGACCAGCCGAGGGGAGGAAAAGTCAGCCAGGTTGACTTCAGTGCTGGCATTGTGGGATTTAGCAAAAAAGTCTACTTCGGATTTGCTGCCCACCACTTAAACGAGCCCAACGAAAGCCTCGTGGTCGGGGTGAGCCGTCTGCCCATGAAACTGACTGCTCACTTTGGAGCATTGCTTCCGCTCGACGGTGATGCCCGCTATGCCAGCGCCTTCATTTCTCCCAATATCCTGTACCGCCGCCAAGGCGAATTCCAACAGCTCAACTTCGGTGGCTATGTCAGCAAAGGCCCCATTGTGGGTGGAATCTGGTACCGCGGAATCCTCGGTACCCAATATCGGGACGCGTTTATCGTTACGTTGGGAGTGCAATCCGATGTCATCAAGTTTGGCTACAGCTACGATGTGACCGTATCCGACCTCACTCCTGCCACTGGCGGGTCACATGAGGTCAGTATGTCCTTGAACTTCGACTGCCGTTCCAAACGGATCAAATTCCGCAGCCCACCCTGCCCGGGATTCTAATCCATTCCCTGCAAGGAAACTCATATAGAAAGCGATGCAAAAGCTCCATTTCATCCTCCTGACTTCGCTCACAGCATTTGCTGTGGCTTCGTTGTTGTCGTCCTGCCAAGGAAGTGCTTCTGGCTCTACAGGCTGGGCATACAATGACGCAGAAAACGGCGGATTTCAGCAACTCCCATACATCGGCCAAGAAACAGGTCCAGGCCTTGTTTTTGTGGAAGGTGGAACCTTCACCATGGGCCAGGTCGAAGACGACCTCACCGGTGCTTGGGACAACATCCCCCGCCGGGTCACGGTCAGCTCATTCTACATGGATGAGGTCGAGGTGACGAACTATTACTGGCTCGAATACCTTTTCTGGTTAAACCGGGTCTACGGCGATGGGTTCCCAGAAATTGTGGACCGTGCCAAGCCTGACACTTTGGTGTGGAGGGACCCTAGGGCCTACAACGAGCCTTACGTGAACTACTACTTGCGTCACCCAGCCTACCGCGACTATCCTGTCGTTGGAGTCTCCTGGTTGCAGGCCAATGAATTCTGTAAGTGGAGGACCGACCGGGTCAATGAGCAAATCATGGTGCGTGAAGGTTTCTTGGTCCACAATCCAACCGGTCAAGTGGACGACAGCTTCTTTAGTACCGAAGCCTACCTTGACGGCCAATATGAAGAAGCTGCCAAGGCAGCCGATGGCATCAAGGACCTGCGCCCCAATGGGGTCGGATACAGGAATGTTGCGATGACCGACGGCATTCTGTTGCCCGACTACCGCCTCCCCACAGAGGCAGAGTGGGAGTATGCCGCTTTGTCTCTCATTGGCAACAGTGGAGAGGAATTGATCACAAGCCGCAGGACATACCCTTGGGATGGTCACTACGTCCGAAACGACGACAGTCGCGGAAAGTACTACGGTGAAATCAACGCCAACTTTGTGCGTGCCCGAGGTGACTACATGGGTGTGGCTGGTGCTTTGAATGACAATGCAGACGTTACGGCACCCGTATATTCTTATGCCCCCAACGACTATGGCCTCTACAACATGGCAGGCAATGTCAGCGAGTGGGTCATGGACGTATACCGTCCAGGAACACTGCAAGACGCTCAAGAGTTTCGTCCCTTCAGGGGAAATGTCTTCTCTACCAAGCTGTTGGACAGTGAAGGCAACGTCAAGGACAAACTGGACTACGTGGAGTATGACATCGCCGCCATTGAAGCTTACCTCGAAGAATACGGGGAGGCGGCAGGCAACTCTTTGACCACGGAAGGACAGAACCTCATCGACAACCTCACAAGTAAAATTGAGAGCGCCAACGAGGATTTGAATGTGAAGCGGAATGAAGAGGCCATGACCAAAATGGACGAGGCCCTCGATTTGATCGAAGAAAGTGAAGCCCCTGCAGCACCAGACCTTCGCAAGGCTTGGACGCAGAACATCCTGGGCATGCCCGGTGAGATGCGCTACCGCAAGGTCACCCTTGAAGAGAACCTCGACCGCCGCAACTACAAAGTGGCCGACAACATTGACTACCTCGACGGAGACCTCGAGAGTTCCATCACCTACGACCAAACCGAGTTGAGCGACCGCGATGACTTGGTGTACGATTACGGTGCAACTTCCTTGATCAACGACAACGTGCGTGTCTACAAGGGTGGAAGCTGGAACGACAGGGCTTACTGGATCATTCCCGGAACCCGCCGGTTCTTGGAAGAAGACCAAAGTGCGTCAACCATCGGATTCCGCTGCGCGATGACCCGAGTAGGCTCACCCAAAGGAAATATCATGGCTGGAGGCAAGTAAGCACCATCCAATGTTCATTCCGAACCCCGCTTGACCTCCATATCAAGCGGGGTTCGCTGTTTCTTGTCACCATGGAAGGTGCAACGCCACAACAACTGCTCTCCCTCTTCGACCGCTCTACGGGCGTCACGACTGACTCCAGGAAATGCGGGCCGGGACTGCTCTACATCGCCTTGAAAGGCGAGCGTTTCGACGGCAACACCTTTGCCCATGAGGCCATCGCCAAAGGCTGCATCGCTGCTGTGGTGGACGACCCTGCCATACAGGGAGCGGGCATTGTGACGGTGGACGATGGACTCAAGGTCCTTCAAAGCCTGGCACAGGCCCACAGGCGGCGTTTTAAAGCACCTGTATTTGGACTCACAGGCAGCAATGGCAAAACCACCACCAAAGAGCTCATCAAGGCGGTACTGGGCCGGGAATTCAATGTGCATGCTACCCATGGCAACTTGAACAACCACATTGGCGTGCCCCTCACGCTGCTCTCCATGCCGGTGGACACTGAATTCGCCCTTGTGGAAATGGGAGCCAACCACCAAGGAGAAATCGCCGAGCTGTGCCAGATTGCCGAGCCTACACACGGCATGATCACCAACGTTGGACTGGCCCACCTCGAGGGATTTGGTGGGGTTGAAGGGGTCAAAAAGGGCAAGCAGGAGCTGTTCCGATGGTTGGCGGCCTCAGGTGGCACTGCGCTTGTTCATGCCGCGGACCGAGACCTCATGGCCCTGTCCCAACTCGAAGGACTCGAAACCACGCCGTATGGCGCACAGGATGCGCCACCCCATGCGTGGCGCAATGGAACCGGCGTAGATGCGCCCGTTGAATGGACGCTTGAGGCGGGACAAAAACCCGGCCCGTGGCATCAAGGCACAAAAGGGCTGAACGTACAACTGCATGGCGCCCATCAATTGGACAACATCAAGGCGGCAGTAGCGGTGGGCACCTTCTTCGGCATTGCCCCGGCGCACATCAATGCGGCCTTGCTGGCATTCTTGCCCGTGGACCAAAGGGGAGAAACGGTCGAAACCCAGCACAATGTGGTCATTGTCGATTGCTACAATGCCAACCCGAGCTCAGTAGAGTCCACTTTGCGGGCCTTTGCTGCGGGCCAATACGATCAGCCGCTGGCGATTTTAGGCGACATGAAAGAACTGGGAGACCACGCTGCCGAAGGCCACCAGCTCGTGCGGAATGTGGCCCGAGAATGTGGGGTAGAATGTTGGGTGGTGGGATCGGACTTTGCTGCGCACGCCCCGGCCGATCGAACTTTTGAAAAGATGGCAGGGCTTCGGATGGCCCTTGAGTCGAACGCCTTGCAGGGGCGGACGGTACTGCTCAAAGGTTCGCGGAGCATGCAAATGGAAGACCTCGTGTCTGTTCTCTGAGCATCCAAAACCGCGCTGCATGCGGTGTATCTTTCGCGCCCTATGGATTTCATTGCCGAATTGAAGTGGCGCGGGCTCCTGCACGACGCCATGCCTGG